>MHKD01000036.1:2488-4907 GCA_001818775.1 Candidatus Kerfeldbacteria bacterium RIFCSPHIGHO2_12_FULL_48_17 | reverse complement strand
AAATTCTGCCCACCGGCCAGCTCCACAAACGCGACAAAATTTGCCTCTGTTTTTATACCACCACCGCTCACCTTAACCTGCAAAACGAGCGCATCACCACGCCGGACATTGACTTTGTCTACTGGCTGGCATCCATGTTCCCTATTTACGACCGCGACCACACCTACGAAAAATTCATCAAAGCCAACGCGTGGCTGCGCGACTTCCTCCCCAACTTCACACCCTTCGAACCCAGCCCGGCCCGTACCATCACACCCTTCACCGCGCACGCCCTGCAAACTTTCGTCCGCACGCTGTCACCCGAAACCGCGCTCAAAAACCTGCAGAAAAAAATCCTCCATCCCCGCCTGCGCGAACTGGCCGCCCAAACCGATTCACGCGTCATCATTCAGGATGACATGCTCAAGCTGCACATGAACGACACGCGTCTCGATATGCAAAAACAGTGGCAGGAAAAAATGCCGGCCATCGACGCGCCCGCAGAGAACTCAACCCTCAAACCGCCCCAACCAGCCGCCCACCCCAACAAATAACCAGACGCTATGTCCGCCCGCACGCGCCTCAAAAAAATAATTGACGTAATTTTCCCGCTGACATTTTACGCAGTGATTTTTCTGCTGCCCTGGCAAACGCGTCTGATTATTGAACAGGGCCTCATCAACGGACAGTCCTGGGAATACGGCACGATGAGCCTGTACGCTACCGATATTGTCATCCTCGCCCTCGCGGCTTTTTATCTTTTAGAAATCATTCTCCACCGCACACGCCGCCACTCAGACCGCCCCGCCGCCAACGCCGCCTATGAAAACAACCCCACCGCCGAACACACAGCCACCGCCCCCCGCACCCAACCCCTCACCGTTCTCACCCTCATTCTCCTGGTCATCGGCCTGTTTTCCCTGGCCTGGACCTCGAGCACCCAACTCACCGGCTTTGCCCTCCTCAAACTCGCCGAAGGTATTTTCCTCGCCGCAGCCGCCCGTCACCCCCGCGTCCACTTGCGCGCCGCACTCTGGATCCTCACCCTCACCGGCGCCACGCAAAGCCTCCTCGCCTATGGCCAATTCGCGCAACAATTTATCACTGCGCACACCTGGCTCGGTTTGGCCGCGCACCTGCCCGCCACGCCCGGCACCGTTGTCATCGAAACGGCGACCACCCGCTTCCTCCGCGCTTACGGCTCGTTCCCGCATCCCAACCTGCTGGCCGGCTTCCTGGAAATCACACTCTTTGCTGCCGGCGCCTTGGCCACCACTGCCCGCCTCCAACTGGAACGCCTGACCGCCACACTCCTCACCATCCTCATCGCCTTCGGCTTATTTCTCACCTTCTCGCGCAGTGCCTGGCTGGCCCTTGTCTCCGGCCTCATCATTCTCGCCCTCGCTTCGATGCACCACCGTCGCCGCGGATTGACATGGATCTGGATAGCCATCACCGTCGTCACTCTTGGTGTACAAATTCTGCTGGCACCGCAGCTGATTTTCTCGCGACTTGAAGGCCAAGCCCGCTTGGAACAGCAATCAACCGACGACCGCGCGCTCTATGCGCAGCAGGGTCGCGCTATCATCGCCCACGATCAATGGATTTTTGGCGTTGGCCTCGGCAACTATACGAACAAAATCTACGAAACTTTGGACCGCGGGCAACCGGGTTGGTGGTATCAGCCAGTGCACTTTACGCCACTGCTCATCGTCGCGGAACTCGGCCTGTTTGGCGGAGTGATCTACGCACTACTCCTACTGGCCGTGCTGATGACGATTTTCCGGCATGTGCTGGGGCATGGCGGCAGTCACGGCAGTAGCGCCCATCACATTCTCGTCATGCTGGCGATTATGTCACTGAGTACGTTTGTGATCGGCTGGTTTGATCACTATTTTTGGACACTGCATTCGGGGATCCTCATGTTCTGGCTGGTGTTTGGGTTATGGCAGAAGCAGCATGCGCAGTTGGAAAATGCTTAGCCGATAAAACAAACTTTACCTCTCTTTTTAATATGGCATACCGTAAATAAATACCTAGACCATATTAAAAAATCTCCCAATAAAAAAACAACCGCGGTAAATGCGGTTGTTTTGCTTCTTCTGAGCGCCACCAGGTGACGCGCACAAGAATGGAAGAATGGTTTTGCAAAAGCAGGAGATTCTCATTCCATTCCGTCTCACAAAAGTGAGCTGACATCCCTTGCGGGACACGGTACTGCCGTTGGATAAATAAGCAATGAACAACGGACGGACGGAGGAGGGGATCAGGAGAGCTCCCCCGGGCCCACGGACCAGTACTTGGTCCGGGTCTGTCGATCCTCTCCATCAGCGGGTCGGGCCATGATCGCCCGGAACTTGCCGTCCGGGTCGCACTCTTCCCAACCGATGTCCTGGAGCACTTGCTCGTGCCCCTCTCCGTCGAAGGCCTCACGGGTGGC
>MHKD01000036.1:0-2464 GCA_001818775.1 Candidatus Kerfeldbacteria bacterium RIFCSPHIGHO2_12_FULL_48_17 | reverse complement strand
CCGTGCCCAACATCGTCGAACACGAAAAAGGAATGGCAGGTAAAAAACCTGCTGTCCTGGCCGTCACCCCCATTCAACATGAGCGGAGCGGGCACGGTGGAGGCGTCGATCGCAGCGGCTTCTTGAAGGAGCCACTGTGGCCCTCTGTAAAACTGCCGGGTTCCGGGCCAAATGGCACTCTCAGCGGCTTCCTCAGAAATCCCGTCCTGCGTGGCACGGGTGAACAGTTGGGCGGCTGAGATGGCCCAATCAATTTTTCCCTGGACTTTCGTCCGTGGGACATCTTGATCAGGCAAAAACCGCTGGATGGACTCATCTGCCGAAAAAAAATTCTTGCAGGGCTCAACGGCAGCCCCGCCGGTGCAGTCCACCTCCTGCCGGGTAAAAGAAACGCCACGATACTGGTCGTGGACGTCTTTGCTTGAAAAAATTTTCATAACCTTACTTCTCCACGGTCCGGGTCCGTTCAATATTGATTAAATATTGTCGTGATGCAGCAGATAGACCCGCTTCATCACATGAGATCCCGGATTTTCTCAATCCCCTAAAATCGGGTCATGTGGAGAAAAATCCCTTTGAATTGTCAATTTTCTAGTCGCTATTATACACCATCTACTAAATTCTGTCAATAGCACTCCGGTATATTCTACCTCCAAGTCCACCAAAAACCCCTGAAATCAGCCAAAAACCCACACAGAATCCGCCCCTAACCCACCCCAATTTGACGAATTTTTGAGAACTCTATAAGATAGGGATACCGTTTGGCACTCCATAAAACTGAGTGCTAAAAAAGCCATGAAACGGGGCTAATATATAATATAATTTAATCGTTAATAAACCGAAGCGTATGAAGCTCAAACCCCTCGGTGATCGCGTGATCATCAAACACATCAAGGACGCCGCACTTGATGAAACCACCAAGTCCGGCATCATCATCCCCGGTGGCGAAAAGGAAGGCAAACCCGAACAGGGCGAAGTCATTGCCGTTGGTCCCGGCCGCGTGCTCGACAGCGGCGAACGCTCCAAAATGGACGTGAAAGTTGGCGAGAAAGTACTCTTCGAAAAAGGCTACGGCGCAAATCCCAAAATGAAAATGGATGGCGAAGAATACATGGTCATCAACATTTCTGAAATCATCGGGATTATCGAATAATAATTAACCACAAAAAATATTATGGCAAAGCAAATCCTCTTCAGCAAAGAAGCTCGCGACAAAATGAAAGACGGTATCAACAAGCTGGCTGATGCTGTCAAAATCACCCTCGGCCCCAAAGGCCGCAATGTTGTCCTCGACAAAGGTTACGGTGCTCCGACCATCACCAAAGATGGCGTAACCGTGGCCAAAGAAATTGAACTCGAAGACAAATTCGAAAATATCGGCGCGGAATTGATCAAAGAAGTTGCCAGCAAAACCGGTGATGTCGCCGGTGACGGTACCACAACGGCCACCGTTCTCGCTCAGGCCATCATCAATGAAGGTTTGAAAAATATCACCGCCGGCGCCAATCCCATGGCCGTCAAACGCGGTATTGAAAAGGCGGTCGTTAAAATCATCGCCGATCTCAACACCCAGAAAAAAGCCATTGACGCCAACAACGAAGGCGAAGTGGCGCAGGTCGCTTCCATTTCCGCCAATGATGCCGAAATCGGCAAAGTCATTGCCGAAGCTATGCAAAAAGTTGGCAAAGATGGCGTGATCACCGTGGAAGAATCCCAGAGCTTTGGTATTGAAAAAGAAATCGTCGAAGGTATGCAATTCGACAAGGGCTATGTTTCACCGTACATGATCACCGACACCAAACGCATGGAAGCTGTCTATGAAGATGCGATGATCCTGTTTACTGACCGCAAAATTTCGGCAATTACGGAAATCGTTCCGTTGCTCGAAAAATTGGCGCAGAGTGGGAAGAAAAATCTGATTATTGTTGCCGAAGATATTGAAGGTGAAGCTTTTACAACTCTGGTCGTGAACAAAATCCGCGGCACGTTCAACACCTTGGCTATTAAGGCTCCGGGTTTTGGTGATCGCCGCAAGGAAATGCTGGAAGATATGGCGATTCTGACCGGCGGGAAACTCATTACCCAGGATGTTGGTCTGAAATTGGAAAATGCCACGATTGAACAGTTGGGTCGGGTTACCAAAGTTATCAGCACCAAAGATAACACCACGCTCGTTGGTGGTAAGGGTGATGCCAAAATGATTAAAGAACGCATTGAATTGATTAAAAAACAGATCGAAGAAACCGAATCAGATTTTGACCGCGAAAAGCTGCAGGAACGGTTGGCCAAATTATCCGGTGGTGTGGCGGTATTGAAAGTTGGCGCTGCGACCGAAACCGAAATGCAGGAGAAGAAAGCCCGTATTGAAGATGCCCTGGCTGCGACCAAAGCTGCCGTGGAAGAAGGTATTGTGGCCGGTGGTGGGGTAGCTTTGCTGCGCGCCGTCAAGGCACTGGACAATATG
>MHKD01000035.1 GCA_001818775.1 Candidatus Kerfeldbacteria bacterium RIFCSPHIGHO2_12_FULL_48_17 | reverse complement strand
AATAATTCGCGCATATCGGCGTTTTTGTCCGTCAAACACGCGGGGAATAAAAAGTATGGCGCTTAACTTCATTGACGTTATTGTGACAGTCTTGGGCGTAGGCGCGTTGGCCGTGGCGTTCGTGCGGTTCGGGCGGTTTCTACCCGCGATACCGCATCTTAACCCGTGGCCCATAACGGCTATGATTTTTGAGAAGCGGGCGAATGGCGAAGTGCCTCGTATCGAAAAGGCTAAATCGTGGCGCACGCCGGAAGGCGAATGGTTTTTTCAGACCAAAAAAAGCAATCTAAAAACTCCGCCAAAGCCGTTCAGTAGTTTATGCCGCGGCAAAGATGGTAAAGATTATATTTATCTAATTCAGTCGAATCGTGAAAATCTTCTGAGTTTCGTGCCAACCTTCAACGGCGAACAAATTGACATGAAGATGCAGGACGAAAATACGAAAAATTGGGAGCGATATCAGACGCGTCAAATCGTGCTCAAAATGCTGAAAGAGCAGCCGTGGTATGTTAAAAATCTCCCGATATTTGCCGCCGTAATCATGGTCATCTCGGCTGGGTTCTTTCTTGCCATCGGCGTGCAACCGGCGATAGAATTGGTGGCTGCAAGTGAGAAAGCCGGGCAGAATCTTATTCAAACGATGCAGCTCGTCGACAAGGTCGCGGACAAACTTGACAAGGTCGCCAGTACGCTCGGCAATATCAATACCGGGTGAAAAAATGCAAAATACGACGTCTCGTAAGCAACCGAACTATTTCGTTGAAGCGAAGGCCGATTTAGCTGGCGCGATCTTTCAAAACTGGCTCTCTATGATGGAGGCACTCAAGAACGGCGACCAAGCCCGGTTTTACAACATGGTTTTGGGTTTTGACGCGCTTCTCCACGCACACAAGGACCCGACATTCAATACGGCATTTACTACGATGTCGAAGAAAATCGCGCAGCAGAAACATATTTTACTTATAATGCGCCGGTCGGGCGGCTCTGCGTTAGATTTTAAGTTCGCTCTTGACCATCTCAAGCTCCTTCAAATGCTGCTCATGCGCCGTAATATGTTTCCCGACAAGAAACTTACTGATGATGACCTCTACGATTCCGCCGCCGGCGGTATTGAAATCGACCTTTCTGAAGACGCAAGCGAAAAGTAACGCGCTTTATTACGAGATTTTAAAACGCGTTTACGAAAAGGGCGAGCAAGTCAGTATTCTAATCGTCGGCAAAAGAAGAACTGGAAAAAGCACCTTAAGCGGCCGGATAGGCTATGACCTTGACTATGATTGGCATTACGGGGAGCCTAAAGCTGTCTGCGAGCGTATGACGTCCAACCCGGACGAATTTCTGACGCGAATAGAGCAAGCGTCAACGACAGGCACGGTCATCGTGCTGGAAGAGGCCGGCGTGAATATTTCGCACCGGGAATGGATGTCGAAAACTAACATCATAATCCAAAAGACACTTCAAGTTTTCGGATTCAAGCGCATAATAACGATTTTTAACGTGCCGACTCTCAAATATGTCGATGCAAGCATAAGGATGCTCTTCGACTACATAATCGAAACGCGGCCCGGTGCGGATAAAAGACGGGGTGTTGTGGTATGCCGTCCGCGAGAAGTCATATACGCGATGGCACTGGATAAGATTTTATTTAAAAAATTACGCACGCGGATTAACGGCGAAATCTATACAATAGACACGATGGCATTCCCTTTCATGCCCAAGGCCTTCTACGAAGAGTATCGGCAATACTCGGAGGGCGAGGCGGGCTTCAAATCCGAAATGATAAGCAAGTGGCACGGACGCATCGAAGGCGCCAAAAAGCCCGCTGTTGATGGTGTCCCGGACCGTGCCGAGAACTTGACTGCCGACAGAAACCTTGGGAAAAATCCCGTTGTTGACGATGTGCCAAGAGAACTCTATCAGATGACCCCCAAAGAGCAGGAGTGGTTCAAAGAAATCGTCAAAAACATTCAGACATTTAAACGAAAGAACTTCCCGTTTGACGCTCTTCGAGAAGTATCAGTGCGGGCAGCATTCGGCCTCAGCCCGCAAGACACGAAGATTTTCATATTAAGGGCGGAGAAAAAACTGCGCGAGATGGGAATATTGCAAATAGACGCGCCTTCGATGTAACAATTCGTAACATTTACGCGGCGATGTAACATTTTGTTTTAATATATCTCAAAAGAATAAAAGTCTATGTCATGGCTAAAAGACATAAGAAAAACCTCGTCAAAAGGACAACTGGCGTCGCTGCAATCTGCCGCGCTGGGAATGGTGGTCTTGATTATTATCGTGGCCATCGGAGCCCAGATACTCGGTAACATCCGTGGCACACAGTCGAACGTAAGCCTCGAGTACAACATTACGGATTCCGGACTCAACGCCTTCGACACCTTCGCTGACTACTTCGACGTAATCGTAATAATCCTCGTCGCTGTCGTCGTGATAGGGCTGCTGGTTCGTTCCTTCGGGCGAGTCGGTAGCTAACTACTTTTTTGATTTTTTTCTTTTTATTTGCGTTCAAGGGAATAATTAATAGTTAATGTGGAATTCGACATGGCGAAGAGAAAATCTTATCGGCAGACAGGGAAAAGAGTGAGTATCCATCTCGATTATTTACGTCGTGCACTCCCTCCGGGATATCGTATCGCAAAAAAAACCAAGCGGAAATATTTAGAAACACGACGGAATAGGAGTGATAGACGAAGGCGAAGACTATGAAAGGCCAATCGATGAGTTTAGGCGGATTACAAGCAGCAGCTTTAGGCATGATACTTCTCGTAATTTTAGTTTCCGTCGGCAGTCAAGTTCTCGGCACTGTTCGGGATACGAATCTTCCGGATGCAGTGACGCACACAGAAACTAACCAGAGCGCGACGCCGACGGTTAATATTTCATTCACGGTTACCCCAACCGGCAAGACGGTCGTGAATGGTTCCGAAGTAATTTCAAGGCTCAATAGGTCCGGCACAACAACAGGCGTCTACAACGTGACTTTCGTACATGGCACTGATTATACGATAGTCTATCTAAACGGCACAATAACGATGTTAAATACGACTTATAGCGCCATGCCGCTTAACGTGACATATCAGTGGCAGGGCGATGTTCGTTCAGCCGAATACAACATCTCGAATACGGGACTCAACGCCTTCGACACCTTCGCTGACTACTTCGACGTAATCGTCATAATCCTCGTCGCGGTGATGGTTATCGGTCTGATGATTCGGTCCTTCGGGATGACGGGGACGGCGTGAGGGATGGTAAGCATGACTATCGCCCAAAAAATCGAAAGGATTGCCGCACAAATCGGGATAAATGGGTCCGCGGCCTTTGCCTCCAAGAAAAACGCTCTTTTATTCGCCCGCCTCGTTAGAGCCCGTGGATTTAGTGTATTCATGCGCAGGAGTTCCGGACCTACTGTCGATGGCGGGTTTACGAAAGCATATTTTGTTCAGGTGTGGAAAAAAAACCGTCCCGCTAAAAAAAGAGCGCCCCGTAGACAACTACCGGGCATCTACGACCCGAATTTTCGATTTTAATACTACGCGCGGCAGCCGATGTAAACTTTAAACCTTGCAGAAGGATATACTTTCATGAGAAGACGATTTATTTTGGCGCTTTTGACGATAACGGCGTTTTCCTTCGCGGTAACGACAGAATATCTCAATTTTCCGACTATACAATTTTCTCCTTCAACTCTGTCAGGTTCTAAAACTTTTGAGGGCAACGTAACGATAGAAGGCTGGCTAAATATTCTCTCGGGCCAGCTTTTCGTTTCGAACATTTTAGCCATCAACGGCTCGAACATACCGGCGATAGACAACACATTCGAACTTGGCAATAGAACGAATCGCTGGAAAAATCTGAATGTTGCCGGCTCGTCGTATCTTGCGACGGCGAATGGGAGCGTCGGCATCGGGACGGCGAGTCCTGTATCCCTACTTGATGTAAATGGTGGAACGGGTTTGTGGATAAGGGGAGGAATAGGCGGAGGTTTGTCGTCGGGCGCAGGAGAAGGAATAAGAATACTCTCAGAATCTACGGGTAATTATATCTTTGCATATAATTACACAAGTAGCACTGCGCAAGATTTAATATTACAGAATTCAGGTGGCAACGTCGGCATCGGGACAACGAATCCCGACAGCAAACTCAGTATCACCGGTAATATATCAAGCACAACGGGCGCGGTGTTCGCCACGTCTTCGGGCAGCGTCGGAATAAACACGACGCCGGGGGGCGTATTTCACATCCGCAACGCCGGCTCGGACTTCTTCGTTGGGAACGGGCGCGTGGGAATAGGCACGACGTCGCCGGCGAACAATCTTACGGTCATTGGCACGGTTTACGCAGAAGTGATTCATAGCAATTTTACGCAAGCAAGTTATGACGGGAGCGACGCGGGCACTGTTTTATATTTGCCGTTTTCGGAAAATTCTGGAACGCGGGCATACGATAGAAGCGCATTCGGCACCGACGCCACGTTGAACAGTGGTACGGCGTGGAACATTTCGGGCGTGCTGGGTCCGGCACTCTCTTTTGACGGCATTAACGACTACGTGAGCGTGCCGGACAGCGACTCGTTTACTGCCACCCCCGGAAATTCTTTGACAGTGGCAGCATGGGTTTACATACCAAGTTCCCCGGACGATTATGATGCAATAGTGGGCAAGTGGGATAACAGCTTTCCCGCAAAGAAGGAATGGCTTTTCAGGTTCGGTGTGGGAGATACGATAGAGTTCAGGCTAATAGATAATGCCACCGGTAATAGTCGTGGCAGAAGCACAACCGTCACAATTCCGACAGGGGTATGGACGCATGTCACTGGGACTTACAACGGCTCAACCGGGAACGACGCCAACGCAGGCACGAAAATCTACATCAACGGAGTGGCAAGAGACACGACAGACATATCAACGGCGGGAACGTTCAGCGGAATGAGCAACACCACGTCAAAATTGTTTCTGGGAATGGTAGAAGCTACCACCGCTTCAAACGAAAATCCATTGCTTGGCACGATAGACGAAGTTCAGATATGGAAGCGCGTTCTATCCGAAGGCGAAATAAGGCAGTCGTATTTGCGTATGATGCCGGGAACGAGCAAAGCATACGTTAGCATTGCAGGTAACGTCGGCATCAACACGACGACGCCAACTCATACTTTATCTGTCCACGGCTTCGTCAACATAAGCGGCTCGCCGGGCAACTCCTCATTTACGGGCGACGTCAGGATTGAAGGCACGTTGTTTGGCGCGTCTCCGTTGAAGATAGGCGGAGGACTGAATAGTAGTGACGTAATTACGACGCAGTCCGGTATCGCGCTACATACATCAGCCTCTGTCCCGACGTGCAACGCGGCGAATCGCGGGCGGCTCTGGATGACACCCGGCGGGGTGGGCGTCGCGGATATACTCTCTGTTTGTACAAAGTCTGCATTAGATGCCTTTGCGTGGCAGACGATAAGTCTACTTTGATGTTCCACGTATGGGTGGGCGAAAAGTGGGAACATGGCTTTATATACTTACTACTACATGATGTAGTAGTAGAAAGAAAAAGAGAGATGACGAAAAAATGAAAAAAATAAAATGCGAAAAATGTAAAGCTGAATATGAGTCGCGCGTTTACGCGCCTGTCAAGTGCGCGAGATG
>MHKD01000034.1:5062-9311 GCA_001818775.1 Candidatus Kerfeldbacteria bacterium RIFCSPHIGHO2_12_FULL_48_17 | reverse complement strand
AAATTTCTTACTGGCCTTTTGCACGAGTGTAATTTTTTCATCCATCACAATAATCGCTCCGCACATGATGCGGTGGGTTTTGTATGGTTCGGTGATGCGATGACGAAAATCAAACATGGAGGTAAGATTTTACTTTAGCCAGCAGCGCGTGCTGATTGCCGTATTTCAGGTATTGGACCGCTTCATTGAAGGTGAGCCACCTGGCTTCTTTGATTTCATCGACACCGATTTTGAAGTCGCGGTTTTTCGCCTGTATGACGTAGTAGATAATCTTGCGGTGAATCGGTTTGCCGCTGGCGAGTTCGAAATCATAGAGCATTTCTTCTTTGAATCCGGGCAGGATGGTGAAATCGGTGATGCCGACCTCTTCTTGTATTTCCCGACGGAGCGTTTGCTCTTCGGTTTCCCCGGGTTTGACACGGCCTTTGGGAAACACCCAGTAATCATCTTTTATCTGCCAGGCAATCAGTACGTGTTTTTTGCCGGAATCAATGATGACCGCGCCGACGCTGACGGTGGTTTTGCCCGGTTTCCGGGATTTTTTTCGCGTTGTGTGGCGCATGGTGTGGCGCGGCGATGGTTGGTTCATGGCTGTATCTTTCATATTTTTTGATCGTCGTATTCAGTGACGAGTTTTTTCAGATCAGCCCGCAGACGCGAAAGCGCGCCTGGCCAGTGCAGCAAACCTTCCTGCGCGCCGAATTTGCGGATGAGTGAATCGGTGTTCACGCGACCGAGCTCAAGAGAAACAGCCAGCCTTTGTTCGGCCGGCAGCACCGGGAATTTTATCTGACCGGTGAGGAATGAGGCATTAAACCCATCGCCGGCTCCGGTCGTGTCGAGCGCTTTTTTCGCCGTCGCACCGCGAAATAAAAAGTTGCTGCCGTCAAAGGTGTAGGCGCCCTGCGCACCGTTGGTGATGACAATGATTTTTGCTCCCCAGCTGTGGAGCTCGTCCGCCAGATAACGAAACAGTGCATCGTCTTTGAGCTGGGCGATTTTTTGTGTTTTCTGTACCGAGACACTCCCCACCAGGGTCCTGGCTTCGCTGGTATTGACGGCCAGAATGTCGGTAAATTTCACAAACCGGCCAATGCCTTCCTTGCCGCTGTGAACCTGCTCACCGCCCACATTCCAGGCGACCTTGATTTTCTTTTTCCGGGCTGCGCCAAAAATCGCCTGTAGATTTTTTTTCCAGTGAACATGGCTGCCGGCCAGTGAGGTGATATAAAACCAGGCCGTTGAAATTTTTTCCAGGTCGAGCTGGTGGAGCGTGAGATATTGTGTCGCGCCGCGGTAGGTAAAGATGATATGGTCATGATCACGCTTGTTGGCAACGATGAGGGAGAAACCGCTGCGCGCGATTTTGTGTATCTGCATGAGTGACGTATCAACGCCCTGCCGGTGCATATCATTGCGAATATCCTGACCGGTGAGGTCACCGCCCAGACTGGAGAGCACGGCTGTTTTCAGACCGAGTTTACTCATTACCACGGCGGTGTTGGCGGCGCCGCCGCCCAGGGTGAAGTGGCCATCCTGATTGCGGATGGAAGTTTTCCCGCCGTACGGGAAACCAAACAGCTGCCGAGTGCGACCGCCGATATGTTGGTTCAACATAAAACCTTCGTCCGTATAGAGGGTGATGTCTCTGACGGCTCCGCCAATGTTGACGCAATCAAATTTTGTTTTTTTCATATTATTTGGGTTATAGAACATTTATATTTATACAAGTTCGAGGCGCGAGCGAGGAACGAAGAAATTGAACAAATATAAATGTTCTCATATAAGGGGCGTGCCGGTCATATCTTCCGGTATCGGCACACCCATAATTTTTAAAATCGTCGGCGCCACGTCGGCCAGCACTCCCTTGGGCACGGCTTCATGCAAACTCTGTGTTGTGTAGGTGGTTTCTCCGCGTCCGCTGCGGGTGGCGGCATCCTGATGCCACTGCTGATTGATGAGTATCAGTGGTACGGGATTGGCGGTATGCTTTTTGAGTATCACGCCGGCGTCGGCATCAAACATTTCTTCCGCATTGCCGTGGTCAGCCGTAATCACCACGGTGCCTGACATGGCCAGCACCGTTTGTACCACCCGACCAATCGCCTTGTCTATATCTTCTATGGCTTCGACGGTTTTGTCGAGATCACCGGTGTGCCCAACCATATCGGGATTGGCGTAGTTAATGACGGTAAAGGAGTACTGACCGCTCGAAACTTCCTGAACCACGCGTTCGGTCATTTCATAGGCTGCCATAGCCGGTTTTTCGTTGTAAGCAGCAACATCCGGCGATGGTATAAGTATGCGCTTTTCGCCGGGAAATTCGCGTTCGCGGCGGCCGTTAAAAAAAAATGTGACGTGCGCGTATTTTTCGGTTTCGGCGATATGGAGTTGTTTGAGACCTGCTTCGGATAGCACTGACGCCAGACAATTTTTAATATTACTACTCGAATATGCTATGATCACCGGCAAATCTTTTTCATATTCCGTCATGGTGACCATGTAGAGACCTTCAAGTTCGCGCGGCCGTTTGAATTTATCAAAACCCGGCAGTACCAGCGCTTTGGTGAGTTGGCGTGCGCGGTCGGGACGGAAGTTAAAGAATATGATGCTATCGTGCTCCTGCATGGCGTGCGCCGGCGCATCGGCTGCTTTGATGACCGCGGGCACGAATTCTTCGTCGTAGATTTTGGCGGCGTAGCTGGCGGCGATGGCTGCCTGCGGAGTGGCGAACGTTTGTGGGGCTGTTCCCTCGCCGATGGCCAGGTAGGCTTTGGCGATCCGATCCCACCGGTTGTCGCGGTCCATGGCATAGTAGCGGCCGCAGAGGCTGACGATTTTTCCAACCCCGATTTCGGCAATTTTATTTTCCAGCTGCTCGATGAAATGCGGGGCGGCATCATGCGGGGTGTCGCGACCGTCAAGAAAAGCGTGTATCAAAACATTTTTGAAATTTTGCTGTTTGCAAAGATCGAGCAGCGCGTAGAGATGTTCCTGGTGACTGTGAACACCCCCGTTGCTTACCAAACCCATGAGGTGCAGGCTGGCGTTGTATTTTTTGGCGTTTTCGATGGCGTGGAGGAAGGCTTTATTCTGAAAAAATTTCTTTTCCAGGATTTCATGATTGATCAGCGGCAGATTTTGGTAAACGACGCGGCCGGTCCCAATGTTCATGTGACCGACTTCAGAATTGCCCATTTCCGCCCACGGCAAACCAACCGTTTCTCCGGCAGCATGAAGGGTCATGGTGGGATACTCGGCGATGAGGTTGTTCACAACCGGGGTTTTGGCCATGGTTATGGCGTTGGCGCGGTTTGGTGGCGCTACACCAAAACCGTCAAGGATAATCAAAACAACTGGCGTGTTTCTTGCTGGCACGTCTGTCTGAGATTAGCAAAATAAAAGCACTGAATTCCCTTTTACTCTACCAAACACGGCCTGAAAAATCAACCTTTGAGCTCCGCCGCAATCTCCATGAGGCGGTTATATTTTTCGACGCGTTCACCGCGTGACGGGCCGACTTTGACATAGGCCGCGTTGGCCGCCACGGCCAGGTCAATGATAAAGGTGTCATTGGTTTCGCCGCCACCGCGGTGCGAAACAATCATTTCGATGTTGTGTTTGCGTGCGTAGGCCATGGTGATAATCGTTTCGGTGAGGGTGCCGATTTGATTCGGTTTAATGATCATGGAGTTAATGGCTTTGGTGTCGATAGCGCGCTCGAGCCGCTTGGCGTTGGTGACGATGACATCATCCCCCACTATGAGCGTGCGCTTTCCCAATTTTTTATTCAGCAGAACCCAATTATCCCAATCATCTTCATCGAGACAATCTTCCATGAAGAAAAGTTTATATTTTTTCTGCCAGGCGTCACATTTTTTTATAAACTCAGCGGCGGTGAGGTGTTTTTTTTCTATGGCCAAATTATATTTTTTGCCATCGTAAAACTCAGTGGCAGCGGCATCAATGCCGATGGCGACATCTTTGTGCGGTCGGTAGCCGGCCTGCTTGATCGCGCTCATGATAAAATCAAAGGGTTTGGTGTTGGTGCTGATACCGTCGGGGGCATACGCGCCTTCGTTACCGACGTTGGTGTTGAGCCGCGCTTTTTGCAGGATTTTTTTCAGTGCGTGATAGACTTCCACGCCCATGCGAATATTTTCGCTGACGCGTTTTTTGCCGATGGGTGCGATGAGGTATTCCTGCACGTCGGTGGAATGATCGGCGTGTTGACCGCCTTCAATGACGA
>MHKD01000034.1:0-5034 GCA_001818775.1 Candidatus Kerfeldbacteria bacterium RIFCSPHIGHO2_12_FULL_48_17 | reverse complement strand
CAATGACGACCATGAGCGGATTGGGCAGGTGCCACTGTTTGTCGGGCCATTTCATGAGCTGGCGCAAGTAAGCGTAGAGGGGCTTTTGCGCCGCGTTGCTTGCGGCCCGGGCCGTGGCCAGTGAAACAGCGAGTATGGCATTGGAGCCCAAGCGGCTTTTGTTGTCGGTGCCGTCGAGGCGCAGCATAATGGCGTCAATTTCGGCCTGGGAGCGCGCATCCACGCCTTTGATTTCAGGCGTGATGATGGTGTTGATATTTTTTATGGCTTTGAGGACGCCGCCGCCGCTAAAACGTTTGGGATTTTTGTCGAGTAAGATAAAAGCTTCGTGTTTACCGGCTGATGCGCCAAAAGGAACTGAAGCTTTGCCTTGGACCCCGCTCGCGAGCGTGACGGTCGCTTCGACGGTGGGCTTGCCGCCGGAACTCAAAATTTCCCGCGCGCTGACAGATGTTATTGCAAAGGAATGTGGCATAGAATTATTGTACTAAATAATCAAGTATGGGAAGTTTTCCGCCGGCAATGAATTTGAGACTGGCGCCGCCGGCTGTGGAGCTGTAGGTGAACCGTCCCCCCAGACCAAAATGCTGAATCGCCGCTTCGGTGTCCCCACCGCCAGTTACTGTTATGCTGCCGTTGTCACGCAACCCGGCTACGGTTTCGGCCAATACCTTCGTCGCCTGATCAAACCCTGGTGTTTCATAGGCACCCATGGGTCCGTTCCACAAGACTGACTTGGCCGCGCGCAACTTCGCCGCAAACATCTCCGTGCTTTTGGGCCCAATATCCAAATACATCCAATCCGCCGGCAACTTCGTGCCATCTTCGGCTCCCCCCTCGGCGTCGAAAATTTTTGTCTCCGCGCCGGCTCGCAACTCTGCCGCCGCCACAAAATCTACGGGCAGCACTATTTTCCCGGCCGCGCCTGTCAGCAATTCCCGCGCCACATCCAAAGGATTCACCTTCTTGCCTTTTTTATCCAGCTCCTGACTTTCCGCCAGTGACGCGCCAATCGGCTTACCCTGCGCCACTAAAAACGTATTGGCTAAAGCGCCACCAATGAGCACGGCCTGCGAGCGTTTGAGCAACGCTTCAATCACCTTCACCTTATCGGAAATTTTCATGCCTCCAAGGAGCGCCACGTGCGGTTGTGGCGGATTGTCGGTAATCAAACTCAGGCCGCGAATTTCTTCTTCCACGGAAAATCCCGGCAGCGTGGGCAACAGTTTGGCAATTCCGGTGACGGTCGCATGATCGCGATGCGCCACAGCAAAGCCGTCAAATACAAAAACTTCGCCGTAGGCGGCAATGGCGGCCGCAAAAGCAGCGTCGTTGGTTTCTTCTTCGGGATAAAAACGCGTGTTCTCGAGCATGAGAATGTCGCGCGGCTTCAAGCCCTGCACAGCGGCTTCGACTTCCGCGCCGCGAATGTTGTTGAGTTTGGTGACCGGGTGATTAAGAAGTTGACTGAGGCGACGCGCCATGGGATCGAGGCGCAGCTCTTCTAGGACTTGCCCGGCCGGGCGTTTGAAATGCGAGAGAATGATGATCGAGCAATTTTGTTCGAGGAGGTATTGAATCGTGGGCACCGTGACGCGGATACGGGTGTCGTCGGCGACTTCGGCTGGAGTGCCGGGTTTTTCGCCGGTTGGGCTTGGCGTGGCGGTTGTGGGGTCGGCTGAGCTGGTGTCCCCAGATGCGGCCGGTTTTTTGAGGGTGATGTTGTAATCAACGCGCATGATGACGCGCTTGTTGGCGATGGGGTAATCGCGCAGGGATTTAAATTTCATGATGGATGAAATTTAATGAGTTAGATAGCCTGAGTATAGCATAGTTGGCGCTGGTTTTGCAGTTTTCTTGGCGTGGCGCCATAGAGCGGCGTCGACTTGCTTTTCGGAGCGGTTTTTGTTATCTTCAGGAGCGGAGGTGATTGGCACCTTGAAAAATATTTGAGGCCGTGGTGGCCTTTTTTTATAACCAAGAAAATGAGAGGTGAAAAGATATGAATATCAGACATATTAGGGAAAGTAGTAACGGGAAACCGGTGAACGTTAGACTCTTTAATGAGAGTCAAATAATCACATTCCTCCTTGATAAAATAAAACTTCTTGGAATAGAAAATGAAGAGTTTCGTAACTACTCTAAGGCGTTGGCATTTATCACACTAGCAGCCCTATTGGATGACCTTAAACTTGACGCTCGCCATTGTCGGGCGCAAACAAAAAAAGGGCCTGGTTCTGAATTGGTGTTTGGAAAAAAGATCCTATTCCTTATTGCGTTGCGTGGCGCACTTCCCTTTTTTGAGGCAGCTATTCAACTTCTGGGGCTGACTTTAGAAGATTTTCTTTTCATTGATGTGAAACGTGTTGAAAATGAAAATAAGATTCTTGTGCCGAAAATAATATCGGTGTCTAGTTACGGCCCATTCGATCCTAACGCTCTCGTCATTGGAGCGGACCCAATGGCTGCTACATTTATGAGTCTGAATAAATCAGTTGGCCACATTAAAGACTGTGGTGGGCCTGGTCTGGAAAATTCCGTTTTCATGTCTTGGTTTTCGGCCTGGGAAGCCTTTGAAACGGCATTCGAGCTCTGCCCGCTGGCGCGCTATTATACAGCGTCAGTAAATAGAGAACCTCTTAACTTTTTAAAATACATTGTCAGATGTAGAGAAATACCAGTGATGCCAGTTTCTCATATCCCTGATTACTATACCAACCCAGAAATCAATGATGTCCCGGGTGACTACGGTGATCATTTGGCCAATGGACTCCCTAACTATAGGGCACTCGGCCAGCGTTACGGTATCCCCAACTTGCATGAAATCATGCTGCCCTATCCCAAGGCGGCATGACGTTTTCAATGGCGATCATTTTTTTCAACCGTATCTTGGCCGCAACCCTTGCTGCACCATCCTCCTCAAACTACTTTGCTCCTTATAAAGCGTTCTATGTTTACAGAGCGCTTTATATTTTTTTACCTCGCCTCGTGCGAGAGCCCACTCCGGGGACACAGTCCTCACAGAAGATAGAGCCGTCGCTCCCCCAACTGTGGATAACTTTTCTCTTGTATTTCCCGCGGCTTCTGTTAGGGTGAATAGAGGCCTTATGGCTGAGAAGCTCATTGACAATTTATAAAAACTGGGCTAACAGTTGAAGTTTTTGCTGTTTTGCCTTACAGTGAACGTATCCAATCAATGGCATGAACCATGCCTATAACCAGAGAAAGGTAAGTTATGAAAGAAGATCGAAAAAATAGAAAAAGAATCGTTGTTACCGCAGCCATTGTGGTGCTGTTGGCGTTGCTTATTTTCGGTGGCGTCAGTTGTAAGAAGGAAATTCAGGAAACCGGAGTAGATCCGGTGTATGGCGCATACATACAGATTGAAGATGCGAAGCTCAACACCTATGCGTTATTGATGCCTCGCACCCTCATTGCTCATGACGCGCAGTTGAGACGTCCAATCACAGAACAGGAGATGCTGGAGATTTTTGAGAATCAAGGTCTCAAGCCCGTTGGTGTCAGGTTTGCTTCCGGTGAACTGCATGGATATCTTGGGTTTAGAAATAACTCGGCAACTTTTCAGGAAGGCATGGATTATTTTTGGGAAGCACAAACTAAAAGTATTAAGAAGACGCATGAAAATTCAATAGAGTATTTAGAAAAAGTTAAGAGTGATCCAACAGCAACTGAAGAAGCTATTCAGGCAGAAATGAGGGATTTTAAAAAAACCGAAAAGTACTACCAAGATGCCTTGGATCACGAATATACTTTTGAAGCTGTACTTTTTGATGCCCCGGCAGCAACAGCGAAGAATTTCCGAAAGAATAACAAAGATATCGTACTCTTTATTCATTCAAAAAATATAGAGTAAACTCAAAAAAAGGAGATGCATCATGAAACAATGTATGTTATTGTTGGTTTTTGTTGTGATGTTTTCACAGGTGTTTCGAGGAAACGCGAAGGCGCTTGATCCTGACGCAGAGTTATGGACACCGGAGATAATGAGATCGAAAATAGATCAAAACGGATACGAGCATCGTTTGGAATGGAGTAAAGAATGGTCTGGAGGTTACATATGTCTTGGCTATGAACACGAAACAATATTCTTTGGCAATAGCTATGTCGAAGAATATAAGGATAGATATGATCACTGGTTTTCTGATCTTCCGGACGCTTACCTTGATTGTTCGGCCAACCCCAACCCATTCAAAAAGGACGTGGTAAACCTTGCGATCGGTACCAACTCTCCGCACAAGATTAAAGCGGGAAAGAGGTATCTTGTGAAGCAAGATCTTGTTGCACTCACTGACCCTGTTGGTGAAGTGCAGATAAACGGACAATTTTATCATGTTGCTCCCATTCCTTTAACTGATCCTTTGATTGATCCCATTTATATAGCTTGCGCTGATATCAACAGTCAGTATATTCGCTGTATTCGGGCCTATGATAAACTTGCGACAGGAAAATTTGTTTTTGGGTGTCCTCCAATGGACGGGTTGTATTATCCGAAAAATGGCACTACTCATAATAGTCCACCAAATCCACTTGTAAATCTCTACACCCAGCCACTCTTTCCTGACATCCTATTGAACACTGCTTTCTTTGTGGATGCCACGAGTGACGCTGATGGAAATCCGCTTACGTATTTTATGAATCTTACGCGGTTGAGCAACCCTCCTTGGGTAGAAGAAATTCCTTTGGATTACATTGTTGATACCGATCAGTTCTATAATTTTCACGAACCCCTTGAGGAAGGCAAATATTCGTGGAGCGTTGTGGTGAAAGATACGTGTTCAGATCCATCCATGGAGGGCTACGACCATCCGGGGAGAACTGTGTCAAAGACTATGTATTTTGAAGCAAGCGATTTTACGGAAGCGGACTGCACTGATAATGACGGTGACGAATATGGAATTGGTCCTGACTGCCTGAAAGAAGATTGCAATGATTTTGATGCGACTGTTCATCCAGGTGCTGATGAGGTTTGTGGAGATGGTGTTGATAATGATTGCCTTGATGGTGATACAGTGT
>MHKD01000033.1:3287-7273 GCA_001818775.1 Candidatus Kerfeldbacteria bacterium RIFCSPHIGHO2_12_FULL_48_17 | reverse complement strand
CCCTGCCAAAGAACAAATAGAGGCGGAAAATGAATAACGATATATTTGACCAAATTGCTGCAAAAATTATTGCCCAGCAAGAAGCAATCATCGGGCCAGTGGCTATTGAGCGGGCAAAAGCTGTTAATGCCCTAAAGATAAACTGGCAGCAGCACGATGTTGATATATCTGGCGACCCTAAGGCGGCAATTGATAAATTGGTTACAGCCTATAAAGAGCTTTTTGGGCAAATTGCCGTAGAAACCTGCAAGGAAGCTGCCGGTAAAATGCTCTCACAGCTTTCCTCTGACCAAATCCCGACTTCGCTCCGTTAGCAAAAACGCTTATACTAAATATGTTAACCGTAGGACCATTGCTAGGTGGATGATTTAACTAATACAAAAACCAATCTTATTGGGCGCCGCAAGCAACTGGAGCAGGACTTGGCTCAAGTTAGTGCCGAGATGTATCGGCGCAACAAAGAATTGGCCGACACCAACCGCATATTGTCACTGCTTAGAACTATCGACAGCTTAATGCTAGAATCTCGCGACAGTCTGCAGGTGGTCTGCGGGCAAATAGCCACCTTTGTCTCGGCTATGGCCGAATATCCGTTTGTAGCTATACTGAGCCGCCAGACTACCCAAACCCACAGGCCCGACTTAGAAGTTTATGGCTGGGCGGTGGCCGAAGAGTTAAAGAATCATAAGTCAGACATAGTTGGCAGAATTAGGGTAAACCCGACCAGTGCGTGGCTGAACAACAGCGCTAAAACCATCTTTATAGATCTTAAGACTGTGCCAATTGATAAAGCGGCCATTAGTTTAGGGTGCAGCGTAGCCTCCATTAAACAGCTGGTTAGTGAAATACCGCTGCAGGCAATCTATGTTATTAAACTTATGGCTCGGCAGAACCTTGTAGGGCTGATGGTTATTGGTTTTACCGGCGTCAACGCCAAATTATTACCAAGAGATGAAGCGTTACTAGACCGCCTGGGCGAGGCGGTGGGCGTGGCTATAGATAACAAAGTGTTATTTGAAGAAAATCAATATGTCTTAAAGCAACTTCGCCAAACCAACCAAAAACTGCGCGACCTAGATGAAACAAAAGACGAATTTATTAGCATGGCGTCACATCAACTGCGCACGCCGCTGACCTCTGTTAAGGGCTATGTCAGTATGGTGCTTGAGGGTGATGTCGGCAAAATTAGCGAGGAACAGAAAAAACTGCTTAGCCAGGCTTTTATTAGCTCCCAGCGCATGGTTTATTTGATAGCCGACTTGCTTAATGTGTCCCGTCTTAAGACCGGCAAGTTTGTTATACAGCGGCAGCCAGCCCAGCTAGCTGATGTTATTGAAAGCGAAATCTCCCAATTGGTTGAAACTGCTAAGGGACGCAAGCTTGAACTGAGCTTTCAAAAACCCGAAAACTTTCCAATTGTTAACTTGGATGAAACTAAAATTCGCCAGGTTATTATGAACTTTGTGGACAATGCTATCTACTACACACCGGCTGGCGGACACATCCAAGTGAATTTGGTAGACAAGGGCGAAAGTATAGAATTTACAGTGGTGGACGACGGTATTGGAGTGCCAAAAGAAGAGCAAAAAAATATGTTCACCAAGTTTTACAGAGCCGCTAACGCTCAAAAAGCTCGTCCAGACGGAACAGGACTGGGGCTGTTTATGGCGCAGAAGGTTATTGTCGCCCAAGGCGGAGCAATTATTTTTCATTCTGAACCGGGCAAGGGCAGTACTTTTGGTTTTAGTTTTTCAAAGGCCAAGCTAGAAGAATTATCCAAAACCAAACAAACAAAACCTGCACCAGAAAATCCGCCAGCCACTGCCGCAGACGAGACAAAAACATAAGCAATTTGCTATAACTAAAGAATTGTTATAATAAGTCTTGACAAGTATTAATGCTTGTGTTAGAGTAGTTAGGTTAAGTGGTGGACTATCTCTATTAACAGAGGTGGGAAAGTAAAGTAACAGAGGTGGAACGTTCGTTCCCAAGGGAGAAATAGCTAAATGACACGAAATATAGAAACCGGTTCTCCAGTAGTTGAACAATCAAGACTATTTGAACAAGCCGGCGTGACGCCAATTGCAGGACTAGTTGCTGATGAAATTAATACTCGTTTTGTAAAAACTGATGGCCAAGGCCACTCAGTCTTTGAAGATGTTTTAGATATACATCGTGTAGATGACGTTATTACTCCTTCTGAACGAACTCATGTTGCTACTGCCTCGCGACGCTTTACCCCTAGTCATACAGCAGTAGTTAATGAAATTGCACCAAATGGTGGTGTAGGTATATTTAGCAAGCTGCGTAATAGAGTGGCTGCTGTAGGTACTTCACTAACTGTTGCCGGTGGTTTAACTGGTGCTTTACTTGCTTCACCGGCTTCTGCTGAACCTCAAAAACCATCAGTCACAGAACTTAAAAAGTTTTTTCAGAAAACTCAAAAAGGCCGAGATGAATGTGTTGATAATGCCCGTGAATCTGGCATTGCAGAAGTACATGTTGATGACGAAACAGGTGAAGAGTTAGTTGTTCCTGAGCTTGGTGTCTGGAAAGAGGACAGGGTTTGGGCAGACGGTATCAGTAATCCTTACGAAGCCGACAAAGATGATCCCGAAGCTCTTAGAACTGAGCAAAAAGCTACCCTTTGTGAAAGTGCTAGCGATGCAGGACAATTTGCATGGGGATTAGCTCATACCAATATTGATGGTATACCGCTTTATAAAGCTATGCCTTGGCTAGAAAAATGGAACGTTCCCGAAGATCAGCTTAACGACCTGATTGCTGAGCTTTCGCCAACTCGTAACTATGATGCAGATTATGAACCAACAGATGCCGAGCTTGAAGCTGCTTGGGAAGCTTACGTTGAGCACCAATTACTGGCTGAAAGGCTAGGAGCATTGCTTGATCGTGGCTTCAAAATGATAGGAGTTAGAAAGGGCAAAACTATACTAAATATGCACATTACTTTGCCTAGTGATGACATTCCAGAAATTGGCCCTAATGACGAGCAAGCACCAGATGCCGAAGCTCTGATGTTTGCCTTTACTAAAAAAATTGGCGGTAAATGTACTCAATTAACTTTTGGTTTTAATACAGGTGATAAGCGCTTTGAAGTTTTTCAAGAATGCGCACCTGGCACAACCTCTAAACCACCTGAAACTCCACCATCTTCTGTTCCTAATAAAGTTTTATATCCAACTCCTGGCGGATTAACTCCTGGGGTAACATTACCACCGGTTGAAGGCGCACCTGTTCCTGATAATAGCGAACATCCTGTTGGTGGAACGCAACCACCTACACCAACCACGCAATCTACGCTACCTCCGCAAGAAGGTGGTGGCGACACCGGCGAAGGTACTGGTGGTGATAGTGGGACTCCAACAGGTTAAATGAATTAAATATAAGGAATAAATAATGAAGATTAGAAATATATTTAAAAAGCTCACCAACGTTCGCAAACGCTACATTGTAGCCGTTGTTACCGGCCTTGCAATCGCACTACCTATTGCCGCAAATGCTGCTTGGGGCCCAGGACGACCTGTTTGGGACTGGAACGACCCAAGCCAACGAGTGGGTTCACTAACTGGACCGGTGTTTAACTCGTTCATTAATACACCAACTTACGGTGATGAACGCAATCTAACTAGTGTTTCACAAGTTGGAAGCGGAAACTGGACAGACAACGTTAACGCACAACCAGGTGATGAAGTAGAAGTCCATGTCTTTGTGCACAACAATGCCAATGAAAGTACTAATGCATCTGGTCTAGGAATTTCCCATAATACTAAAGTTGAAGTATTTCTGCCTGATGGCGTGGGAAGTGGATTTGATGTTGGTGGCTACATTTCGGCCGATAATGCTACTCCTCACCGAGTTTACGATACTGCAAACATCCGAGCATTTAACAAGGACTTTAGTATAAAATATGTTCCTGGATCAGCTAAGATCTACAACAATGGCCCATGGTCAAGTGGAATCCCTCT
>MHKD01000033.1:0-3254 GCA_001818775.1 Candidatus Kerfeldbacteria bacterium RIFCSPHIGHO2_12_FULL_48_17 | reverse complement strand
TGGAAGAAAGAAATGGTTGTTAAGCTCGGTGATACTGATTCGTGGTTGCTGAGCTTTAAAGACACTGGCAATGACACCCTAAAACACGTTGTACTTAAAGATACTATTCCTGAAGGACTAACACTGGTTCCCGGAAGCATAACTTGGTTTGATACAGCTCACCCTAATGGCCAAGTCCTGCCAGATGATGCACTTAGCAGTGGTGGAATAGATTTGGGCAACTATGCGCCTGCTGGTGCCGGCTACGTACGCTTTCGTACAACTGTTGACAGGGACTTCGACTTTAATAAAGTTGCATGTAAATTGACTAACGTAGCAACTGCTCGAGCAAATTATGTACCAGAGATATCAAGCAGCGCTTCAGTAAAAGTGGATGTAAATGGTAACGGTGATACGAGCGATGACTGTAAAGAACAAAAAGCTTTTAGTTGTGACCTACTCAATGTTAAATCGCTTGGAAATCGGGAATTCCGATATACCGTCAAATTTACTGCCCAAAACGTAACGTTCAAGTCAGCTACCTTCAACTTTGGTGATGGTACTACACCGTTAACCACGGATAAAACTACAGTTGATTACAAATATGCCAAAGCTGGTACATTCTCTACAAAAGTAAATGTAACCTTTGATGTAAATGGTGGGACAGAAACTGTTACAAGTGCCAGTTGTGCAACAACTATCAGTACAACTACCCCTCCACGAGAACTACCTGACACTGGTGCTGGTGGCGTGATAGGTATATTCTCAGCTGTTACCGTTGCAGGTGCATTGTTTCACCGCAGGTTCCTAGCCAAGAGAGTCTAAAGCTCTTGTGGAAAAACACTAGCGCGTTAGTCAATAATGTGCTAAGGTAGCACTGACCTCACCGAGCATGACTGACCGCTCGAAAATCAAAACCACCTCATGAAAATCCCCGCATTCAAAGCGGGGATTCTCTTTTTACCCCTGTTCGTGCTACAATTTCACGGTGTTACACGGTCCCATCGTCTAACGGTTAGGACACCAGGTTTTCATCCTGGCAATAGGAGTTCGATTCTCCTTGGGATCACCAGTTATTATTTCCAGATTTCCTCTTGTCCAACCTAACCATAAGCAAGTATATTAAAAGGGATGGATGTTACCAGACTTGTTCCTAATGTCCCATTATCGGGCTTTAAGCACACAAAAATTATTGCCACACTTGGCCCAGCCACTAATAACTACGAGGCGGTCTTTCAGTTAATTGAGGCTGGTGCTAATGGGTTGCGTCTTAATTTTTCCCATGGCACTCATGCTGAGCATGAACAACAGATAAAATGGATTCGAAAGGCTAGCAAGAGCTACGGCAAGCCGGTGGCTATTATTCAAGATTTGCAAGGGCCCAAAATTCGCCTGGGCGACTTTGACGGTATTATTAATGTAACTGCCGGCCAAAGTTTAGTTCTGGGCTACAACTGCGATTACGCTGCCAGCGGAATAATACCCATCCAATACGACTTATCTAAAAAGGTTAAACGCGGCGAACAGCTTTTGTTGTACGACGGCAAAATTCGAACCATTGTTACCAGCGTAGCTGGCGAGAAAATTCACCTAAGGGCTGAAAACGACGGGATTCTAATTAAGCGCAAGGGCATAAACCTGCCAGACACAGACTTTGGCAGCGATGTAATTACCGACAAAGACAAGCGCGATATTATTTTTGGCTCGACCAATGACATTGACTATGTGGCCCAGAGTTTTGTCCAAAAGCCGCACGATATTACTGCGCTGCGCGCATTACTGGAAAGTGTTAAAAGCGACGCAAAAATCATCGCCAAAATTGAAACCGCCGCGGCCATGGAAAATATCGAGGCTATTATTCAGGAAGCTGATGCGGTGATGGTGGCCCGCGGCGACCTAGCCCAAGAAACCCTTCCAGAAGCTGTGCCAATTGCTCAACGACAAATTATTGGCCTGGGCTTGCATTGGGCCAAACCGACCATTGTGGCTACCCAGCTACTAGCAAGCATGGTTGACCAACCTCAACCATCTCGAGCTGAAGTTGCCGACATTGCAGCAGCAGTAGTGCTGGGCACCGACTGCTTGATGCTGAGTGACGAAACCACTATTGGCCGCTACCCCATAGAAGCTGTTAAAGTCTTAAAACGAGTTGTAAAATATACCGAAAAAAATAACCCAGTTAAAGTTAGCTATCCTGAGCTTAACTACCCTCAAGGCCAACAAAATGCCATACCTTCAGCTATTATCAATTTAGCCCGAAATGTTGACGCTCAAGCCATTGTGGCCGAAACCAAGTCTGGTGCCACGGCCTTAAACATTGCCGCCCAGCGCTCGCCTATTCCATTAATTGCGGTGACATCTGACAGTAAAGTTGCCCAGCAACTGGCTATTGTTTACGGAATTAAAAGCTATGTCCGGCCGGTCGATAAACTAGCGGCTACCAAATTAACTAACTGGCTGCTAAAAAACAAGGTACTGAAACCCGGTGATATGGTAGTAACGGCTTCTGGGCAATATCCGTGTGTTATAGGGACCACTGACACTATTAAGGTCCGCATGCTATGAAACCGTATGTCGTAGAAAGTAGAAAGTATAACGTATCAAGGATAATAGCTACGCGCTTTATACAAAATACGAAATACGAAATTCGGGATGCAGAAAATTCATGAATTTTCATAAAAAAACCGTCAAGGATGTCAATCTCAAAACCAAGCGGGTTTTACTAAGGGCCGATTTTAATGTCCCGCTTGGCAAAAACGGCGCTATTACTAATGACTTTCGCATTCGCCAATCCCTACCAACAATAGAATATCTGCTGGATCAAAAATGTGCAGTCATTATTTGCTCGCACCTTGGGCGGCCTAAAGGCCGCCGCGACCGGCAATATAGCTTGCGCCCAGTCGCTAAACATCTTAGCACCCTGCTAAAAAAACAGGTCAGTTTCGTCTACGACTGCAAGGGCCCAGAGGTTGAAAAAGCCGTTAAAAGCCTAAAGCCTGGCCAGGTCCTACTACTTGAAAACCTGCGCTTTTACGCTGAAGAGGAAAAGAACGATGATAAGTTTGCCGGCCAACTCGCCAAACTAGCCCAAGTTTTTGTGCAGGACGGCTTTGGTGTTGCCCACCGTGCCCATGCCTCAACAGAGGCTATTACTAGCCATATACCCAGCGTAGCCGGCTTGTTGCTAGAAAAAGAATATATTGCCACCAACAATGTTATGAACAAAGTGGAGAGGCCGCTGCTAGCAATTGTCGGCGGCTCTAAAATATCCGACA
>MHKD01000032.1 GCA_001818775.1 Candidatus Kerfeldbacteria bacterium RIFCSPHIGHO2_12_FULL_48_17 | reverse complement strand
CATGTTTGATACCGTGGGTCTCACGCAATTTCTCAGCGGCAAAGGTGGGAGAAAAATCAAAGTACTTGTCGCTTACCAGACGGACAATGCGCGCCCGCTCACCTGTACTGAGGCGGCGGTGGCTTTCCTGACCGCGATTGCCGTGGATCAAGGCCGCCGCACCTTTTTTTTTGACGCCAGCCTTGAGTCTTTTGGTCTGGCGCACAGACAACCGCAGCTGCCTGGCGGCCAGAGAGCCGTTGATGTCACCGCGGATCAATCGTTTGATAATGTCATACCGTTCGATGTCGTGATTCGACATATGAAGAAATATGTTACCCATATGGATGATGAGTTATTGAATGAACTCATCACTCTACCACAGGGGGTATGACATTTTTATTTCCCTGGTACTATGACATTATCATTTCCGTGTGACACATTTCGCATTGACACGATTTCAGGCAATTTCAGGAAATAAAAACACCTGCGAAAAACATATTTCTCACAGGGTTTTTGAAAAGAGAGGTTCAGCGTTTGCTCAAGAACGCTTGAAGGGCGGGTCCAGATACCGTAGATAACAAACTTCTTTAGAAAGAAGTTTGCTGTGAATACGAAGGGTAGGTAGAGAGGGCGTAGATAAGAAACGCTATCCCACAGAACGGTAGAGAATTTAGGAGATTACCCCAATTCACCCCATACGTTATAACCACTACGTCTCCAAACCAGTCTCCAACATACGGGTGGGCCACAAAAAATGTGCTCCGTAGATCTTTCTTGGCGTGCTCAAAGACGCCATTTGTTTGGGGATCCGGGCGCCAAACTTCTATGCTATTGCTGTCATAGGAGAGAAGCGCATCCTTTCCCCAACTCAAGGCCTCATCGAACGGCCTTTCAATGGCAAAGGTGCCGGGTTTCACTTTTTCAGCAGAATATTTCCTGCCGTGAAAATCTTGAAGGTCAATAGCGTCATCTGCCGGCATAAAAAAATATGCCGAGAAAAAAAGAAGAAAATCAAGTCCGAACAAACAGACGGCGAAAAATACCAATTTTTGTTTCCAAGCTTTCGGTTTTTTTACATCGGTTTCCATCACATACTCCTTTCAAGAAAAAAAATTTTCCAACAGGGTTTACGAAAGTTTAAGATTGTCTTGATTGCGGCCCGACAACAACGAAAAAGACCATGGCCACAACCAAACACATCCCAAGAGAACAGGCAAAGTTGTTAAAATCAAGACCATACCTGATTCGTATGGCCTGAATATCACTGCTCTGCGCCCAGTTGAGGGGTTGAGGATGGCCAATATAAAACAGTGATGACAAGTCTTTGCGGGCGTACTGAAAAACGCCACTTGTGGATTCATCCGGCCGCCAAACTTCTATGCTATTTTGATCGTACGTTAAAATAGCATCTTTATCCCAAAGCAGGGCATCATTGAATTTTTTAGCAACAGAGAAGGTGCCGGAATGAACCTCATGAGCCGGTAGGACCCGACCATGGAACAGGATAAGATCCACTTCCTCCGCTTCCGGGGCTAAAAGCCAGGCAGTTCCAAAAACCAAAATATTCCCCACAATAACGAGAACAACCATGATCAAGCTCTTCTTCTCATGTGATAAGGCGAAAAATCTTTTCATAGGGATACTCCTTTCAATAAGATTTTAACAAGCAATCAAGAAAAATCACTGGCCAATGTATACCGCAAACAAGCAAATGTGTCAAATAGACCGCATTTGGCAGGCGTGCAAAAAGTGTGATACAGTGAGGTCACGTTCGTTAGAAAATCATCGGTATGCTGCAGGAAGTGAGGTTGAATTCCTCCACTGTCCCGCAACTGTGAATGTGGTCCGCGCTGGGGCGCAAAAGCGCCCGGTTCGTATGGCCGCAAAGTCAGATACTGCTCATAGCCGATGCATCATCTTCTCTCCCTTCGAGGTGCAAAGGGCGTGATGTTTCAAGTTTCTTTCCCCTGTTTGGGAACGTTCCCGCTTACGTTCTCAAACCGGGACAAGAAATAAAACAACAACACGACCACCTTTGTAGGCGGTCTTTTTTGTAGAAGGGAAGATTGAGATGAAGAGAAGAGATTTTTTACTGCAAACCGGCGCGGCACTCACAACGGCGACGGTAGCGAATATGATTGGCGGCGCCTATCAATGCCCTGCTGAGCAAGAAACTTGTGGATTTTTTTTGCGGGATGCTCTGGCCATAGAAGGATTAGTTCCCCTCTTACAAAAAAAGTATGAGGATGCTGATGACGACCTAAAAATTAAATGTGGTTGGTGGGCAGCTGGATTCGAAACCTCGGAAAATAAGCTACCAGAAGCCATGTACTTCTGGGTGAACGGCAAAGAAGAGAACAACAAAAATATTGGCGAATACGAAGTCAAAGCCGGCGATATTGTCGAAATCGAAAATAGTCTAAGTGGAAAGATTGATTTCACATTCGTCGTCCGTACGTCTTGTCTTGATGAACCCCAACCCCCTCCTACCACATACAGCCCCGCTGTCACAGAAGAAAAAATCCGTGCCCGTAAAGCAAGGGAAATCCTCACTCCCCAGACCCTTCCCGCCTGGGAAATCCGATGATCTTTTACGAGGGCGCGCAACATTCAAACTGCCGCCCTCCCCTCCCTTTTTTATATGTGATCCAAAAATATTTCAATCCTGAACACCAAACCTATGCAAAAAACCATCACGCGTATCGCCCTCACCGCCACTCTCCTGCTCAACCTTATGCTCACTCCGCTTACCGTCACGGCTGCCACTGCAACCGAATCCGCCGCCAAAAAAGCCACCGACAACCTCATCGCCATCACCAAAAAATCCGACTGGCCGCAGGGCTATGCCGTTGATTGGTCAACGATGGCCATCGCCGCTTCGAAGCGCATCAACGAAGTCGACGCCGCTCAACTCAAAACGGCGCTGCAAACTTTCACCGGCAGCGAATCCAATGACTACGCCAAACGCATCCTGGCTATAACCGCCACCGGCGCTGATCCGCGCACCTACATCCCCGGTCGCGATCTCACCGCCGAATTCACGCAAAAATTTTACACCCAAAATCAAATCGGCAAAACCGAATATATCAACGACGACATGTGGGGCATCATGGCGCTCGTCGCAGCCGGCACACCAACCACCGACGCCATCATCAAAAACAGCCAAGCCTTTATCCTCAAAGCACAAAACGCGAATGGTGGTTTCAGTTTTTCTTCACAAGCGACGAGTTTGCCCGACAGCGACGACACCGCGGCCGCGCTCATGGCGCTCATTGCCAGCGGCCTCCCCACCAGCGACACGCACATCCAAAAAGCGCTCACCTATCTGCACACGACGCAAAACGCGGACGGTGGTTTCACTTCTCAACGCGGCGAACGCAGTGACAACCTGTCCAACACCGACACCACCGCTTGGGTACGCGCTGCCCTGCAAGCCAGCGACGCCAAACTGGCTGACTGGAAACCGAACGGCAAAACCCCTGAAGATTTTATCATCTCCATGCAAAAATCAGACGGCTCTTTCCTGTGGAAAACCGGCAAAACCCAGGCCGCAAATACCGCCTATGCCGTAGTTGCGCTCGACCAGGCCACTTACCCGGTACACACACTCACGCCCCCCGCAGATGAGGACGAACCCGAAAACCCGACCTCTCCCGCCGAAAAAATTAATTTCCGCATCGAAGGCAGCCAGGGCACGATTTGCGACGACACCATCACCGCCAGTAACCCGCTGGAAATCATCGAAAAAGCAGCCGCCAAGTGCAACTACACCTACGAACTTGATTTTGAGGACGCATATTTGAAACGCATCAACGACGACACCGCTGCCGGCACGCAGGGCTGGCTCTACCTCGTCAACGGGAAAGCCGGCGATGTCGGCGCGCGAGATTATGAACTCAAAACCAACGACGATGTGCTCTGGTATTATGGTGCGCCATCAAACACTATCCCCCTGCACGCCAACGTGATTGTGCCCGAACCAGAACCTGAACCAGAGCCCGAACCGGAAATTTCCCTCATCGTGAGCGGCGGGCCGGTGGAATTCGGCAATCTCGAACCAGGTCAGCAGGCGCCGACAGCCACCGTCACCCTGAAAAACACCGGCAACGTCATCGTGGATGTGGGCAGCAGCATAAGCGGTGCTGACATCTTCACCAACTACACGACTATCAACAGTGCACCCTGGGCTGACTATGAACTGCGCCTGGGCCAGGGCAGCAATCAAAAAATCAACCTCGGGTTCAGTGTGCCGACAGACTACACGCAAGGTGGTGACAAAAACGGCGAACTCACCTTCTGGGCTACGGCAGCAAAATAATCTATGCCCTTGTCTCGCGCTACTTAACGCACCATAATCAATGTTCAGACGCTACCGAAAAAAAATTTTCATCGCAGCCGCTCTCAGCACCGCTCTCACCGGCCTCAGTTTCTGGTTATCAGCGACACCAGCCTTGGCCATCGGTGTTGGCGCCAAACCGTCACACCTGGAAATGAATTTCGCCAACCGCAACACGCAAACCACGGAAGTCATTGTCTTCAATCTTTCTGATGAAGCTGCCGCCCTCACCATCGCGCCCGATGAACTCCGTGATTGGATAACCATCGAACCCACCACCCTGGAACTGGCCGCCCAAGAGCACGCCACCGTCAAAGTCACCATCACGCCACAAGACAGCGGCCAAGTTACGACCAATCTTTCGATAACTGCCGAAAGCCTGCACAAACAAGGCTTCAATCCGGCTTCGGGCATTAAAATCCCCATAAACATTCAAGTGCAAGAAAAAAGTGCAGACACCGTCAACCTGCGACTTTTTATCAGCATTGGCTTGGGGATTCTCGCTCTAGCCATCATCGTGGGCATGATCGGATTTTTCTGGTACCGCAAAACGCTCCTACAAATGGAAGGCGGCCTACTCACCGACGAAAACCTCGCGCTTCAAGGAAAAAAACGCCGCTGGTGGGAATAATCCAACCAACGGCGCCTCAACGTCAAACGAAAAAAATATTACGAACGCATCATGCTCTTGAGGATGAGCCACAAACCAAACACCATCACAATAAACGACCAAAACGGAAAATCAATCGTGATGATACCGCTCTCACGCGCGAAAAAATAACCACCAACGACGAGCAAAAGAAAACCCCAAAACATACTGCCGGAACCCATGTGCCAGCAACCCTCACCATTATGAGACGATTTTTCTGATTTTGCCATACTTTTTGTATTATATTTAATAATATTATGGTTATTATACCAAAAACCGCAGCAATTGTCATGTGGATAAAAATTGTTTAGTATAAAGTAACGCCTAAGTAATTAAGAAAAACCCATGCCCACTTGTCGCGATTGCCAAACCGAATTCACCGTTGAACCGGCCGACAAAGAGATTCTGGCCAAACTTGACTTGCCTGAACCGCAACTCTGTTTTGAGCACGCCCTGCAGCGCCGCATGTCATTTCGCAATGAACGGCACCTGTATCGTCACACATGTGGTTTATGCGACAAACCCGTTCTCGCCATGTACGCTCCCAATCTTGGACTGACCATCTACTGCCGTGATTGCTGGTTCAGCGATAGCTGGAATCCGTCCGACTATGGCCGTAATTACGATCCAAATCGCAGTTTTCTCGATCAATGGGCTGAGCTCATAAAAATCACACCACAATTCAACCTGTTCCATGTCGGGGAAATTGAAAACTGTGACTATACCAATTTCACCTGGAACAGTAAGGATTGTTATCTCTGTTTTTCTTGTCTGAAATCTGAAGGCTGCGTGTACTGCAAAAACAACGATGAATGCCGCGATTGCGTTGACAGTCTTTACATCGCTAAATCAGAATTAGCGTATGATTGCGTTGACATCACCAGTTGCTACCAAAGCGCCTGGCTCACCCGCTGCGAAAAATCAACCGAGTGTTATCTCAGCCGCGATCTCTTTAATTGTCAAAACTGTTTCGGCTGCGTCAATCTGAAACACAAGCAGTATTATTGGTACAACGAGCCGATCAACAAAAACGAATATGAGCGACGAATCAAGGAAGCACTGAGTACACGGGAAAATTTCGCACAACATCAAAAAACATTCGCTGAGCATGAGCAAAAACACCCGGTGGAATTTGCCGTTATTCGCAACAGTGAAAATGCGACCGGCAACAGTATCTATAATTCCAAAAGTATCCGCAACAGCTTTGGCGTACGGGAAGGTGAAAATATGGGAGATGTATACCGTGTAACGTATGATGTAAAGGATTCCTACCGAATTAACAATTTGGGTATAGTGGAGTTAGCCTACGAAGCCATAGCGGCCGGGTTAGGAAGTAATAAAGTCGTGGTATCCTGGATGGGTGAAAAAAACTTTTCCGCAAGCTATACATCTTCCTGCACCAACTGTGAAGAACTCCTCGGCTGTGTCGGTCTGCGTAACAAAAAATTCTGCATATTGAATAAGCAGTATGATGAAGCCACGTATCACGCCCTCAAAAAACAAATCATAGACAAAATGAAAGCTGATGGCGAGTGGGGCGAAAATCTAGCACCAGCGCTCATCCCCCAGAATTACAATGACTCCATCGCCCAGGAACTTTTCCCGCTGAGCAAAGCCGAAGTCCTCGCCAAAGGTTGGAAGTGGTCTGATGATCAAGGGATGACGCGTGGCAAAGAAACCATGAAACCCGAAGCGCTGCCCAACAGCATCAGCGCCACACCGGAAAGCATCCTCAAAGAAATTCTCGCTTGCGTCGCCTGCCAGCGCAACTACCGCATCCAGCCCAAAGAGCTGGCCGTACTCAAAACCCTCGGCCTGGCGCTGCCGACGCACTGCCAAGATTGCCGTTTTGACGAACGCCTGAAGCGCTACTATTTCCCGCGCACCTACGATCGTCAGTGCATGTGCAGCATCAATAGCCACAACCACCACACCAGCGCCACCTGCCAAACTACCTTCAAAACAACCTACGCACCCAACCGCCCCGAAAAAGTTTTCTGCTCACCGTGTTACCAAGCCGAACTCCGTTAACCCAAAGCAATGCCTCCAAAAACAGCCATGCCAACCGACCTCTGCCCCAATAAATCCGAATGCGGCTCCTGCGCCTGGTCACACATTCCCTACGACAAACAACTCCAGCAAAAACTCTCCGACATCAATGGCTCTTTTGCGCTCAAAAAGCTCGACCTGCGCGTCAGCGAAATCTTACCTGCACCAAAAACGAGCCACTACCGCAACCGCATGGATTTTGTCATCAACTATCAGGGCGCCATGGGACTACGCGCCAAAGGCAAATGGTGGAAGACGATCGACAACCATACTTGTTTCCTAGCCGACACCAACATTGAAAAACTTTTCCACATCACACGCAACTGGCTGCCGCAATCAGGTCTCACTTACTACGACCGCAAAACCAACACCGGCCTGCTGCGCTACGCCGTCATCCGCAGCACAACCACCGGCCAATCCATGCTCACCATCATCACCAGCGCTCCACAAAACCCAACCGAAGCAGCCACCATCAAAACCGCCCTCACCAAACTTGCAGCCACGACCCAACCCACCAGCCTCGTCTGGTCCATCAACCATCACCTAAGCGATATCTCAACCGGCGACGAACTCCACACCATCACCGGCCCGGGTTATATAGAAGAAACCATCGGTGGCAAAACCTTCCGCATCACCCCCAATGCCTTTTTCCAAACCAATACTTATGGCGCCGCCCTGCTGCAAAAAACCGTCATGGAATTCGCCGGCGACCTGGCCCAAAAAACCCTCCTCGACCTGTACTGCGGCAGCGGCTTTTTCGCCATAAGCTTAGCCGCACCAACCAACCCGCAAGCCCCAAACCAAAAAACCGCCACGCACACCAGGCCAAAAACCACCATCGGCATCGAACTCGTGCCCGAAGCTATCAAAGACGCCCGCATCAACGCGCAGCTCAACAACGTCGCCCAAACCATAACATTCCACGACGCCAAAGCCGAAGACTACGATTGGACGACATTCAAAGCCGACACCGTCATCCTCGATCCGCCCCGCAGCGGCATGCACGACAAAACTCTGCAAGATATTCTCGCTGCCAAACCAGCCACGATCATCTACATTTCCTGCAATTACAAAAACTTCGCGCGCGAAATGCTGCAACTGCAATCCATCTATGAAATAAAAAAAATGCGGGCCATTGATATGTTCCCGCATACGCCGCACGTTGAACTTGTCAGCCTCCTTATCCGTCGTGCGACATAAAAACAGCGCGCCGCATAAACCGGTTTATGGTTCAAGAGCCTCACACTGCGCCGCAGCGATAATACATTCGGCGCCGTCATAACATTCCTCTCCACCGATGATGGTGGTGTTTAACTCATACCCATCCGGGCATCTACAGCCCACCGGCTCCGTGCGCCTGCTCACTAAAAATTTCACGTCCAGGGGACACGTCTCGCCAAACGCTTCAGCCGAATATTCAACCAGATCATCAGTAACATAAGAGGTGTCGTCTTCTGATTCGGGAATGCAAATACCAGTGGGATCGGAAACTTTGGTCGGATCATCGGTATACTGACAGACAAAGCCGCCCAGACACTGTCGACCGGCGACTCCCCCACAAACCCGGATATCCTCTTTACGAAAATACCAGACACCGGCTTCAACAAGGATAAGAAGACCGACAAACACACCGATGACGATATACACCCAAAGTATACTTTTCTTCATACATTACAAGTCTACCACATCAATGGGATTCCCCAAAAATATGGTGCGGTAGTGCTTGAGACAATTTTTCAAACATGATACATATCCCTCTTCATAGTACTTGTAACCTTCCTTCTTGAGATATTTTTTCACAACCGGGCGAATTTTATGCAGCAACCGGTTGGAAACTTTGGGGAAAAGATGATGCTCGACGTGACATTCGATAAACGCATTACCGCCCATGCCATTCAAAAACCAACTCGGTCGCAGATTGCGCGTTGTTCGCGATTGATGCGGCAACCACGGCAAACGTTTCACCGGATCTTCCAAACCGATGTGATTGAATACCGCGATATGAACAAACACCGGCGCCAATAAGCTGCGCATAATAAGTGTCGCGAGCACTGCCTGGGGCCAGGGCATGAACAAAGCAAATAAGGCGATATGAAACAGCCAACCGGCCGTTTGTAGAATCAAAAAGATAGCAACCTTACCCCACTTCCCCCACAAAAAACGCGCGCTCTTAAAAAACAACCACAACGTGACCAAATACGGAACCAGAAAAAAATAAACGTACTTATTCAGCCAGGGATAATAGAATTCCTTGGGCTCTTTATCCGGAACGTTGGTATAGACATGATGCGTGGCAACATGACGATGATACCACCACAAATTGCTCTGACCCGCCCAAAAATCGGAAAAAAAATACGCCCACAATCGGTTCCACTTCTCCTTTTCGGTAAAGGAACTGTGGCGGGTTTCGTGTGTGCCGGTAATGCCAATGCCGTAAAAAGCATACGTAAGAACAGCCATGCCCACGACTTTATACACCCAACCGACCTGGGCAAAAACCAAAAAACCCAAAGCAAACAAAGCAACCCGCAGTAAAAACACCAAAAACTCATAGCCGTGCCTTTGCCGCCATGATTGAGCTTTCATAACTTCATGCACTTCATTTGACAGTTCAACAAAGTGCTTTTTCGAAAGAATGGTATGAATATTCATACTTGCGTGCCAATAAAGCTATCTATAATATAACAGAAAGGGAGCTATTTGTAAACCATAGCGCCAAACGAAGTACAGTAAAGAAACCGCTAACTCAAGGCATATATTGTCGACGTGTATTGACAAAACAGTCCAAAGTGGTCTATGGTAAAGAGGTACGTGGGAACATACTATTACGAAAACGTGATATTTTACCAAAGCAGGTAAACTGCCCTTTGCTTCCCATAAGTAACAGGGTTTTTTGTTTATCTCACTTCTATGCTTAAGCGTGAACAGGTCGAAGCCAGCCGCGTCAATAATCTCTCCATATCCGCATCACTCCTGATCAGAGCCGCCAAAAAGCTCAAATTGGAATGCGAAATTTTTGCTGGCCAAATATTTAAAATACGGAAAGGGCAAAAAGAATTTTTCTTTAAATCGACGCACGTCCCCTGCAACGATCATCCGGCCAACATCATCGCCGACAACAAATATTTTGTCAGAGAAGTATTCAAAAAAAACAACCTGCCCACACCGGCTTCCGAGCTCATCGTAAAAAAATCGCACTGGAACCACAAAAGGGTGCGCGCACTCAACTTTCCGCTCGTTGTGAAACCGATCAACGCATCGCACGGCAATGGCGCGACCATGAAAATCACCACCTACACCGAGCTGAAGAAAGCCGTCTACAAAGCCTTTGCTTTCATGGAAGGCGCCAGAGAAGGTGATAAGATTTTGGTCGAAGAATATTTCACCGGCTATGATCTACGCTTGTTGGTGGTCGGTAATAAGGTTGTTTCAGTTTTGCTTCGTGACCCGGCTCACGTTATTGGTGACGGCACATCAACTATAAAAGAGCTTATTTTACAATTCAACAAAACCTGGAAACCGACACCCAACGGTAAATACGATCTGCCTCTGTGTCCAGTGCCATTCGATACTGAGCTGCAGCGCTGTTTATCCACACAGGGAATACACCTGAACACTGTTCCGGAAAAAAATGAAAAACTCTACGTCCGCTGGAACGGCAACATCAGCACCGGCGGCATTGGCATTGATATTACCGAGAAAGTTCATAAAAATATCAAAAACATAGCCATCAAAGCGACGAAACTTTTAAAACTGCAGGTATGCGGCGTTGATATGCTGTGCAAAGATTACATCTCGGGAAATACAAGTGTGAAAAATACCATACTGTTGGAGCTGAACGGATCACCCGGACTCGACGTGCACCAGTTCACCCTCCACGGCAAAGGCCGCGACGTAAGCACACCCATTCTCAAACACATATTTAAAATCAAATAAATAAAAATCGTAATAAAAATACCTTTGAGGGAGCTCAGTTCGGCTGTCAGGCTTGGTCACACTGCGAAGCAGTGAGCTGACAGACGAAGTGCGCAGCTGAGGCTGCCGCTGGAGCAGCCGAAGCGTGCCCGAAAAGGTGATTTTATTAGGATTTTTGTGTAATCAGCTGACCGCAGGCCGCGGCGATATCATCGCCCATGGTCTTTCGAACGGTCACGGTGACACCGGCGTCTTCCAGAATTTTTTTAAACGCTATAATCTGCGTTTCACGACTTTTGGCAAACTTCCCATCAGTGAAATTATAAGGAATAAGATTCACCCTTACCTTACCGATCTGATTCACAAATCGCGCCAACTTTTTGGCATGCATATCGGTGTCATTGACATCCGAAAGCATAACGTATTCAAAAGTGAGGTGATGTCTGCCCTGTCCGTACTTCTTTAAATAATTCTGCGCCCACGTGCGCAAACGCGCCAAAAAATCATCATAAGATGTTGGTACGATTTCCTTACGCGTCGTCCCATCGGCGCTGTGCAAAGACACCGCCAGGCGCACATGCGGCCAGTCCGGATCGTCGATTAATTTTTCCAGTCGCGGCAAAAAACCCACCGTCGAAACGGTTATGCGCGTGCGACCCAGATCCGTGAACTCAAGCCAGGTCTGAACAGCCCGCTTCACCTGATCATAATTCGCCATCGGTTCACCCATACCCATAAACACCACATTGCTGATACGCTTCGGTAAATCCGGATGTTGCGCCAAATAATACCGCCAAAAACGGTACTGATCAACAATTTCATCGCTGCTCAGATTACGCGTAAAACCCATTTTCCCGGTAGCGCAAAAAGTGCACGCCATGGCGCATCCCACCTGAGAAGAAACACATATGGTCCACTGATCACGCGCGTTGGCCATAAGCACCGTTTCCACGCGCGCACCATCTACCAACGTCAAAACCGCTTTATAGGTATCTTTTTTCTTGCTGGAAAAAACCTCCGACTGCGTATAGGAAACCCACGGAACCCGTACCGCCAGCTGAGTGCGCATTTCCCGCGGGAGTGTCAGCAAGTGCGCCCAGGTTTTTTTCGGCACAGCAAAAAACTCCCGCTCAATCTGGCGCCAACGGAAAGCGGGGGCCTGTGGGAAAAATCTGATAAATACGTCATGACGTGTTGCCAGGGGCATAAGGCGGAATTATCAGAGACTATCTCAAAAATAACTTTATGGATCTATATCATTTCAAACGATCACCTTCTTATCGTACGATTCGGCCCACTCCCAGGCCAGATCCCAGGCACGCTTGAGAGCATCAACAGTTTCCTGGCTTTCGACCATAAACCCAAACTTTTCATTAAACGACATCACTGAAAATTTATTATCATACAAATATATTTCCGGAGAAAAATCAAACTCTTCCGGCGGCACCAGACGAATCTCCCGAAAATGTTCCCGTTCAAGTTTTTTCAAAACCCTACCTTCCGGCGTGTCAGGCGCGATAACGCGGGCTTTAATCCCGCGCCTGGCCCGACGCTCAAAGTAATTTCGGGAATAGGTGCTCAATACCTCCGTTAATTTATTGACACAGGTATAGGTACGAATACCTTCCGGATCCTGGCACGTAAGACTATCCTCATACAATGCAATCAACCCTTCTATCCCCTCTACATATTTCATATTTGGTCTGTTTACCTGCTTCATATACACCTTGGAAAACTCCTCTTCGATGGCACGGACGCGCGTTTCCCATATATCAAGTTTCCTTTGTTTCTCAGCCAGGATTTCATCAAAACGCGTTGGATCCGCAGGAGCAAAATACTGCTTACCGCGCTGTAAACTTTTACTCACGAGTCGTTTCTCTGTCAAAGTTTGAAGGATGGCATAACAAGCCGTACGATTGATTTTCGCGACGGAAGAAAGAGGTGTAACGGAAGAAGTCCCAATTTCCAAAAGAGCCAGGTACACCACTGCTTCGTCGGCAGTGAGTCCAAGTTGTTCAAGCTGCTGAATAAACGATTTTTCCATATTCCTTAGTTATTATCTTTGCGTACATCATAAAATGCTGCCCGTTTCCAGGCCAATTCCCACGTTTTTTTCAACGCTTCGACAATTTCTTCACTCTCAACAACCATTCCGAATTTTTCCCGAAGGGACATCAGCGCCAATTTATTTTCATACATATATATTTCCGGGGAAAAATCAAACTTCTCACGAGGCACGAGACGTATTTCTCGAAAATACTGATCCTGTTCTCGTCTTGCTTCTTCTCCATAATCGCTGTCAGGAACAATGGCACGCAAATGGATATGTCTGGAAGTGCGCTTTTGAATATACTTATAAAGATATTCTGGAATTTCTTTTTTTAAATCCCGAAATGAAGTATAAGAACGTATACCCTCTGTATCCCGGCATCGCAAACTTTCCTCATACAGTTCAATAATACCACTCCAACCTTCCACATACTTAATCACCGGTTTTTTCGTCCGTTTCGTATATATTTTCGTAAGACCATCCCGTAAAAGTCTCACCTCATGCATGAGCTCTTTGAGGTGCTCTTTCTCTTTTGCGATCAATTCATGAAATTTGGCAGGTTGTTCCGCGGTGTATGATTGCTTGCCCCGATAATTGGTGCGACTCACCAGTTTTTTGGCAACGAGCGATTCCAAAAAATTATAGCATGTCGTCCTGTGAATATGTGCCTGTTCGGCAATGGGCGTGACCACGGAACTCCCCAACTCGAATAAAGCGAGATATACACGGGCTTCGCCTTCACTCAAATCGAAAGTTTGTAATTGCTGGATGAGTGCTTGATTCATATCCTCAGCATAGTCGCATTTGTAAACAAATGTCAAGAAAAAATTGTGTCAAAAAAATTTGACAAAAAATAAAATTATGTGTCAATAATTTAACACAATATTGTATTTATTAGCTAAGATAAAACAAAAAAATAGTCATTTTCTATTGACAATATATCTACCCATGATAAGATGAAACCAGTACAATCTTGGAGTCGCCCGCAAGGACATCTCTCGGTGTCGTACAAAATTATTCACCGCATACGTGGTGACGATTCGCTCAAAGAGAAGCAGAAATCATGTTAGAAAGAACTCATTACCTCTATTTTTTCTTAAAGAGGGGGAAGAATTCACGAAACATGAAGAATAACGGCTAAGGTGAATCACTCTATCGAAAATGTTTTCGATAACAGTGAACTTTGACAATACAAGATTTTGAAGGAGAAAGACGATGAAGTCGCAAAGAAGTATCGGAGTAGTATGGTGCGCCGCGCTGGCCTTAGTGGCTCTCGTGGCGATGGGCTGTGCAGGAAATGAAACAGGGGAAAATCTTGGTGGAATTTCTTTCACAGTTACCGGCCTCGACGCCTTAAGCGAAACCCTGGATACAACTGATCTGTCGCTTTCGGTGGAACTCACCGGCCCCGTAAACAAAGAACAAACTGTTCCTCTCAATGAGGAGGACAGTCTCACCGTAACATTTCCAGATCTTCCGGAAGGAAAGTACTGCGTTTCTATATGGTTGGTTGATGATGAAGGCGTGGTGTACAACGAAGTGGCAGATCCGACCTGCAACATCACTGTAAAAAAAGGCACTACAACTCCGGTGGAAACGAAAGTAACAGTAGTGTGCAACGATTGCGCTCCTACGCCCACCGAAACCGGAAAAATTAAAATCACCGTCTCCGTCGTCGAAGAAAAAGATGGCGTGGAAGATGGCGTGCGAATTAAAGTTTTTTCGGCTCATGTAGCGAGTGGAACAACGATCAACCTGCCCGTGTATCTCTATCCCGCCAGCGATGCGCATCCTGTCAGCATGCAGATGGATGTCTATCTTTCTGCAAAGCTGCAGTTGCTTGACGTGTTGCCCGGCGAATCAGCAGTAGATGCTGGTAAAACCGCAGACGACACCGCCCGTGACGGTTTCACTCGGGTACTCCTGTGGAGCTCAACGAATGAAACCGAAATCGAGATGGGCGAAATTCTGATCCTGAAAATCAAAGTCAATGGCGAAGGAACCGTGACGTTAAAAAACACGCTTGTAAGTGCGAGAGGTGGAACACCTATTACACCTGTCGAACTCTTAGCGGGAAACGTGACGATAAAGTGAACGTTTTGGTCCTGTTTTCTCTCTGCGTGAAATCCACGAAAGAGAGAAAACAGGAAACCCTTTATGGAGGACCTGCTGATGAAAACGAAAGTGAGAAAGCATGAATATTTCAAAAGACTCTGGTGCATTGGATTAATGATTATCGCGATAAACCTCTGCGTGCTGAAAAATGCCTGGTCCTGGCGCTATCCGCTTGATGGCAACTGGAACGTAACCTTCGATTTCGGGAGCACGTCAAGCCGGGGTACGCACCTCGCTGAAGACGTACCCCGCCCAGGTGGAACAGGTGTGTACGCAGGCGATGATGGCATGGTTATCTATGCCGGACCGGCCAGTGGTTACAGTCAGGTAATTGTTATTGAACACTATAGCAGTACCCTGGGAACGGTATGTAGCGTAACAGGACACTTAAGCGCCCGCCGCGGTCTGTTGGTAAAGACGGGAAACTGGGTAACTGAGGGTCAATTGATTGCCTATGTCGCCGATGATGACGAAGATGGCGGCAGCTGGGGTCCGCATGTTCATTGGGGCATCCGCAAGGGTGAGGATCCTGGAACATGGGTGTACTACGGCTACCAACCACCAGGTGATATTGACGATTGGGTAGATCCAACGGATTTTCTGTCGGAGCAAAGTGCTACGACGAACAGCAATTACAGCGCCAGTCCAAGTTGCAGCACGCAGGGAAACAGTACCTGGAATACGTCCATCCTGCGAGTATGTGCGACGATTGATGGGGATTGGGGTGAATTCATGGTGGAAAAGACTTCAACTTCAGAACCGTGTTTCAAATATAACGGCGTCATGAAGCTCTTGGTTGGCGGTCATGAAAATCACAATGTTGTACACGATACAACAAATGTATACGTGGGCGACTGTGAGGTGTATCTGATCGATTGGTTTCCAGATTGGGAGTGTACCTCGTATCCGAAAGAGTACTATGCCAGATATGAATCGAGTGCCGGTTACGCCTGGGTTGGGCCGATTACGGTCAGCTATCATACCGGTCCGCTTCCTGCGCCAAGCATCAGTTCGCCAACGAATGGTTCGACAGTGAACACGAATTCTCCGACAGTGAGTTGTTCCGGACAGGGGCCATCATATCGAATTCAGATTGCAGCCAATCAATCGGATTTCATCAACGAAAACGATTGTCCCAACTGCATCGCGAATTTCCTCACGCAGCAATGTTACTGCAGTTCGAGCAACGGTTGTTACTACGGTACATTTCCTGAGGGAGATTACTGGGTTCGGGTAAGACAGGGTAACAGCGAAACATGTCAGGGAAGTCCGTGGACGACGAACATGTTCTATGTGAAAACAGCACCTGTGGATACCGACGGTGACGGCAAACCTGATACCTCGGATAACTGTCCCAAAGACTGGAATCCGGGTCAGGAGAACTGTGACGGTGTGAATGACGGAGGAGATGCCTGTGATCTGGATGATGACAATGATAATTCGCAAGATACGCAGGACTGCGACAAGTGCAATAAGAATCGGTATCCGGGCAATCGCGAAATATGCGATAACGGAATAGACGAGGACTGTAACGGATCAGATGAGCATTGCCCGCCAGATACCTGCCTCGGAGATCTGAATAAGGACGGTAACATCAACATATTCGATCTGCAGCAAATGGTTAGCATCGTCGCCAACGATACCAAACCATATCCTGTGGAAGCGGATATGAATGAAGATGGTGCTGTCAACATCTTTGACATTCAGATACTGGTCGGGATGGTAATGAACGACCAAAAGTGTGAACAATGAAGACAACCGGTGGTGAGGAGTATACACTCCCCACCGCCAAAAAAGGAGAACACCATGAACCTCAATATTATCTTGAAAAAAAACCAGACACTTCAAACTAAGGACTTGCACATGATCAGGTTATGCTGGGACATCATAAATGGCTTTGGAGAGGAAGTTTCTGTACCGATAACCACAGGCAAATATACCCTCGGCAACGAAACGGGAAGGTTGGAAATATTTTCCGGTCTGAATCAATACGAACCCATTGTAGAGGTAACGATCCCGAGACAGGAAACATCTGAAGAAGAAAGAAAAAACATTGTGAGTAAGGCTGTGGAAACTGGACAAGAAAAACAGCAGGAGATATTTGACCGGAGCAAACGCTCTGATGAAGAATATCATCGCGTCGCACTCTCAAACAATGCACATTTGTTCTGAAATTATCAAGAAGGATCTTTGAAAGAAAGCACTCCCTATAGGCAGTGCTGTTCTTTCTTTTCCAGCAAAAAAACCACTCCACAAAACTTGACTTTTTTGTTAAAAAATTGTCTTTCGACTTGGGAAAAGTGTATAATACAAATAGGTAAAAAAACGAATGATAAAGACATATTTAGAAAAAATTGGAATTTTTCTCATACTATTGAGTATTATTGTTTATTCTTTTGCTCCCCTCCTCACCACGCCGGTCGCATTG
>MHKD01000031.1 GCA_001818775.1 Candidatus Kerfeldbacteria bacterium RIFCSPHIGHO2_12_FULL_48_17 | reverse complement strand
GACAGCTCCGGTTGCTGCAGCCAATGGATAAAATGAATATTCGGGAGGTGGCCATATTCTCGGAGCAGTTTCTCAGGAGCAGGGCCGATAAAAATAAAAAACAGCCGCGGCTCCTGCTGCAAAATCTTCATAGCTTCCAGAACCACAGAAATTCCCTGTAATGGCAATATGGAACCAAAGTATAAAACGATATACTTCTCCCGCCACTTCTCTGGTTTTGGAACGTGATGTGGATAATAAATTTTATTATCCGCTTCCAGATACAAAACGGAAATTTTTTTTTCATCCGCACCAAGGATTTCAGAAAAATAACGTCCATGGGTTTTAGTATCGACAACGATATGGTCAGCATGGGCAAGCGTCTTCCTGTCCACCCAGGCTAAAAACTTCGCCATCGGGTTCACGGGAGAAATGAGCCGTTTATCAAAAACAATCGTATCGTAGAGCGAAATAAAAAAATCTATGACTAGCGCTTTCTTACGCATAAAGGGCAGAAGTGGGAGTAAAAATTGTGGTAAATATCCCAAAAAAAGAACATCGTACTTCTTACGTGAAAAAAATAAGCAGCGGAAAAAAACAGCTACAATGCTGAAAAAATATTTAGCCCAAGTAAGCTTGGCGTCAGCCGAAAGCACGGCAACACTTTGACAAACGCCACGGATCAAACGAATTTCCTGAGTATTTCTGATATACCCCTGATCTTTATGGGTCACAAAAAGCACACGCTTATCGCGAATAAACTTTTGAATTTCATCCTGACCAAAAAACATAGAGCCTGTCTCAAAAATAATCTTTAAGCGAAATTTGAGATTTTTGAGCGAAAAATGTGAAGCATGAGGAGGAATATGGATGCATATTTCGACGAATGATGAACATTTTGCAGCCAAAAATCTCAAATTGCAGGCTCAGGAGTATTTTTGAGATAGGCTCTAGTTATTCCACCTTAAAAATCGTCACCTCGTCATCCTGATACACCAACACAAAACCGTCCGTAGCCGCAATATTTTTCCGCATCGCCGTGTGATCATTCTCCATAAACACCCAGCGCGCCTGAAAATCGCCCTGAATAATGCCATATAAATCATCCGCCTGCTCACCCAACGTAATACGCGCCCATTTCCAGTACAAATCCTGGTTGTAATTATACATGAACGTCGGATCCAGGCCCACAATATAATAATCCTTATCATTATAATAAAACAGCACCGGAAACTCGTCCCAATCACTGTGAAAAACAATGTCCCCCGCTTCGCTGTTGGCCGCCAGCCACCGGCTACTCTGCGAAAATTTCCCCAAAGGAATGCCGTTGTGCGTATCGCGCAGATTCTGCTGCCAATCCTTCACCACCACCGCCGGTACCACCAGCGACAGATACAAAATCCCCGTCACCAATGCCGCCCGGTGCCAAAATGTCCGCCAAAAATGTCCGCGCGCCCAGCGCCGCCACACAGCGCGGATAATATCATCACCCATAACCGCCACAAAAAACACCGCAAACGGAACATAATACTCGACATAACGCCGCGACTTCAACGTAAAGGCCAAAAAAAACAGCATCCACAGCAATGCCGCCCAGGACAGGGCCCGCTGCCGACGCAGGTGCCAGACAAACCACACCACACAGGCCACCACCAAAGTCGTCAGTACCAAACTTCCCTTCATCAGCTCAAACCAACCGTACGGATACCACTCACCGCCGACACCAATCTTGGCGCTGTAATTAATCACGCCGATCTGCACAAACTGCTGCCAGAAATAGACAATATTTTTCGGAAAATAGGGATTGATAACGACTCCCAAGGCCGTACCGATGCCCGTCCACAGCAAGGGCCGCCAACTTTTCTTAAAATCCCGCGACGCGATATAATGCACCAGCGCATACATGAAACCCAGACCGGCGAGCAGGAAAAAACCGCCATAGGCCCACACATACACCGCCGCCCAAACAGCCAGCAACCAGCCGCGGCGTCCACGTATAAACAGATACAACCCGACAAACAAAAACACGAGCGCCATGCTGACAGCTTTGGCCAGACTGATGCGAAATAAAAACGGAACGGTGATAAGAAGCAGCGCCGACCACACCGCATAAAACTGTACATTCAGCTGCCGCAATACCCAACAAAAAACCGTCACAAACAACGCCGCAAACAACGCCGTAAATATTTTCAAACCAACCAGCGGCGGTAAAAAAATAACAAACGGCACCAAAAAAACATGGTAGAGCAGGTGCTGATCAATGTAAAAATCGTTGAGCAGGGTAAAATGCGCCCAGGGAAAATCACGAATAATACCGCGCGTGGCCAGTAACTGCGCCATTTTGGCGTGGTAGAAAGAATCCGGATCAGGAAACTGCACCGACCACTGAAACACCAAAAACAGCGCCCAGGAAATACAAAAAATCAACCCAAAAACGATGCTGGGGTGACGGCGCAACAACGCGCGCAACCGGCTGTAAATATGAAAAAAATAATCCACAGTCTAGGGCTCAACAACCAAAATATCACGCTCCGTTGCATAGGTCTCCTGCTGCTGCGAATCCGTCACCAACCCGGGCACCTGAATAAAGTCCCCGGGCAGGCGGGCATACCCATCATACCCGAAAGATCCGGAACTACCAACCGGCGAACAGGTATAGATACGCCCATGGTCAGAAGCAATGACAGCCGCGGTGGGAAGCGCGGTGACAGCCGAGGGCACCGCTTCAAACACACCTACGCACGAATTCTGCGTGAGTTCACGAGACGCCGTGACTCCCGGCACCGTATACCGCACCTCCATGGGCTCAAAAGGCGCTACCACCTGAGCCGCCCTTCCCCCAGCCATACGGGCACGGGTGACAACCACATCCTGCTTCGTACTTCCAGCAGGCGTAGCGCCAGCGCCACCAGCCGTGACACCGCCATCAGCATCGTCAACGAGCAAAAAAGGCGTCACGAGCGAAGCGGCAGCATCAGGCAGAACAATATCTGCGTTCGCCAAGGCAGTCATATCCACCCAAAAACCATCCTGAAGATCAAACGGTACACCCTGACCATGAAGCGTCAACACTACCTGCCGATTTTCAGTATCGCGATTGGCCAGCAACCCGCGGATAACAGCCGTGGCATCAAGCGCGGAAACAGAACCATCCTGAATACCCTGCTCCATACCGGCCGTGACCACGGCAAAAGATTGCCGATCAACCCGGGCAGCCAGCAATAAGAATAAAGCCGAATCCGCGGCGCCAACACGGTCATCGCCGCCGGCATCGGTACCACCATCCCGCAACGCAGCATACTGTTTATACGCCAATTCCCCGGCACCCATTCGCTCAGCAGCCAGGGCATACACAATACGCTCTTCATGAGATAAGGAATCCTGCGAAAAAGCATGCACAACCGCAGGTAAAACCGGCTCACCGAGCGACGCCAAACCATAATATGCATACGCCGTACCCAGCAAAGACGCGGAATCTTCCGAAACCTGACCCCAAAAATACCCCTTCAAAGCCGACCTATCAAAAGGACTCGCATCTTCAGCAGCCACACGCGCGGAAAAACTCACCTGTGACTGGCCGCCGGGCGCCAGCGCCAAACCACCATCATGATTCTGATATATGTCCGCATTCAGTTTCAGCTCATCGGCAATATCGGGAAAATAATCACGGAGCGTAACACGAGCCAGATAGGCGGCATAGACAGCACTCATATCACCACCTGCCGGCCAGGCCTGAGCGAACAACTTCTGCACGAGTGGAGCGTAACGCGCATCAATAAACCGCAACCGCACCTCAGCCGGACGCGCATCGCCCCCACTCCCACCAGCGGGCAGAATAATTTTTCCATCTTCGATCTTCAATGGGCGCAAACCCGGATGCGCATACGGCGAGTCAACGACACGCAATGTTCTCTGGACCTGTTTTCGAATCTCACCAACAGTAACATCAAGTATGATGTCATGTGAACCAACCGGTAAATCGGGCGGCAAGGCCAGAGAAGACCAAGCCACAGGCGCCGCATGCCACGTAAGCTGATAGTCAAGATCAGGAATGGAAGCCTGAAACGTCACCGTATCTTCGGAAGAAAATCCATCGCCAACAACCCGTGCCCGCAACGTGGGGTGATCATCGCGCAGGAAAAACTCCGGCACCGCCAGCTCAACATCCACCGGCTGATTGATGGTAAAATCTGCACCAGTAAAACCGGAAACGGGACCCGAGGAAGCAGGGCCAGCAGAAACCGCACTAGAAAAAACCGCGACCACGTTCATGCGCCAGGAACCGGTTGCGTACTGTGTTTCAGCTGCGTCCGGTACTTCAAAACTCACATCCGCTTCACCCTTGACATTGGTCTGCACAACCTTCGTAACATCCCCGGAATCAAACTCCTCCGCAGCCGTCACCAAACCGGCAACCCCGGCCACATATGACGTTTCCTCAAACAGATTGGCCGTCGCAAAATCAAGCACAGTACGGATCGCAGCCACACGGCTGTCCGCGGCGCTGGCCAGGCGCACGATAACCGTACCGGCCGCCGGCAAACCGTCAAACGTCTGTGTCGTGATATGCGCCCGAACCGTATCACCCGGAGCATAGGCCTGCTTATCAAGCGTCGTCTTCACGGTAAGTGCACGGGCCCGGTAATCAACCCGAGCGCGTCTCTTAAACACCCGATAATCAAAACCGTCATACCAAACTGAAGTGACATCAGTGTACGGCGCATCCTGATCGGCAAACTCAAAACGATAGTCCGGCTGATCCGTCACCGTTTCGGAACGGTAATCGGCCTGCGTACGCAGGAACAAAAAATCATCGCCCGCCTGCGCGGCCAGGGGCACACCATCCTGCACCAGCCCGGCCTGAAGACGACTCCCGGGAGAATAGCGCTCCTTTCCAAACACCAAACCAACCTCGCCCGCCGCCGGCACATCGCCAAAAACCGGTCGGGTATGCACGAGAATACGACCCGTATCATCACGCGCCTGCAATGTAACATCATATTTTCTTCCGGCGACATAGGGGAAAGTGAATTGGGCCTTGCCGGCAGTGTCGGTAATCACACGACGCGCATCCATCGTGGTTTTCTTCTGAGTCGTACGCAAAAACGGTTTCTGTGCCTGGGCCTCGACATCAAAAAAGGTGCCGTCCGCCCGCTTCTGTGTTTCCAAATATGAAACTTCAATAACGATCGCCTGATCCGGCACAAAATCACTCGTAAGTCCGGCATACAATGCCGTATCATCAGCATAAAAACCGATCGCGCGCGCAGGATCGAGCCGTCGCGCCTCCAGAGTCAGCTCCACCGTATCATCAGCAACCTTACTTTCAGCAACGTCCAACAAAAGATCACTCTGAAAAACCGTAAACGCCACATCAGCCGTCAAAAACCGGAACTGACTGTCATGTGGTCGTAAAGTATACGTCTGCTGTAAACTTGGGGTCTGAATATCTTCGGCAAAAAATTGCACCTGCGTCTTCAGGTTGCCGCTGTCATCGGTTTTACCAACGACACGCCCGCTATCGTCCTCCAATTCCAAACCGGCCACGGGTGAGCCGTCAATAAATGTCGCCTGGGCCGCAACATCAACGACATCACCGGAAATCACAACTCGTTCAGGAGTCGTCAATTGCAAAGTAAACGGCGCATAGTCCGGGTAAAACGACGACCCCACTCTCAATGGCCGTTCCGTCAGAATCTGATCATCACTCAACACCTGCAGCACGGCATCCGTGACCGCAACCGCAGTCGGCAGCGTAAGCTGACCGGAAAAGACAAAATTTTTATCGAGCGGCACATCCTGAAAAGCAAATACGCGACCCACGCCTTCCGCGGCAGCCGAGGAAACATCCGCTGACACCACCTGAACGCGCACCTGATGTGGAGCAGCATCTCCGGCACGTGGCGCCGCCACTCCCCAAAAACCAACTGCACTGCCAGGAGCATACTGACCGGCATCCACCGATACATACGCCGTAAAAACACGCTCAACCGCGCCACGCCGCTGTGGCACGTAAAAGACACTGCCCTCGGCATCAACCACCTTCATGACAAACTCCTGTGCCTGCTCAGACGTCGGCGCCTGCGCATCAGGATAGCGCCAACGGGCAAACCCACGATCATCCAAAATAAATTCGGCGGCCGCAGGAAAATCCGCAAACGAAACGCGCGCTCCGCCCAATGCCTGATCCGAGACCACGTTATGCGCCCAGAAAACATTATCTGTCTGCGTTGTGTCAGAAAATGCCGCGATATTACTCACCTGCAGCAAAGCAAACTGCCGCTCGCCATGATAATCAGCCTGCAGCGCATACCAGCCCCGCTCCAACCCGGCCGGCAACACCACCTGCGTATCGGTACCGGCTTCACTGAGCTGCTGAACCGCACCCACGCCAAACTCTTGCACCGTTTCCCAGCGCGCCGTATCAGGCGCATAACCCGTGCGCCCATAAAGCGACCACGCCGGCAACGCCAAAACCACTTTCATCTGCTGCACAAAATCGCCTTCGGACATTTTCCAGACACGAAATTCCGGTGCTGTGGCTTCAGCATGATGCCACGCCACTCCCAATCCCGGACGAAAATTCTGCGGCGCATGATACATCGCTTCTTTCCACAGAATCGCACCGCCATCGTAATAGCGCGCGGCCTCCACTGACGGCACACCGGTCTCAAACGACCATGTATATGACGAGCCCAATGCTCGCTCACCGCCGCGCAGGGCAAAACCGGCATCGAGCGTCACCGTAAAAATTCGACGCTGCGGCAATGGCGCCGACGGGGTAAAAACGAGCGTGCGCCCACGTCGAGACAACACACCGGCGACCTCCGGCGTTATATGAAAAAACTTTTCCGCACCGGCAGCATCCCAGACATCGCTGCTGAAAGTAATTTCCACAGGCGCCTCGAAAGAGACCTCCGTCGCCGTGTCAGCAGGAAAAACCTCCTCCACGGAAAATGGCCCCTGCGTTTGATACGCCCAAGAAAACGGGTGCAAAACCGCCCCCCCATCCAAAGTGGCAACTTTCGGCAAAACAAAATGGTACAGTACATTTTCCCTGAGTGGAGCCTTCGGCGTGATCAAAAACTGTCCATCATCCTCGTTCCGCAGCGTATAATCAAACCGCGGTTCAATAACCAAACTTTGCTCAATGGCCCGCTTCTCAAGTGGCTCAGAAACACGCAAAACAAAAGCTGAATCAGTAAAAACGCCGCTCTCGCCATCATGCGTGGGGGTGAGATCAAAAGAAGCGGAAGGTGAACGTACCACCAGCGTTTCCGGTAAAAACTCGGTTTGCGCCACATCACCCACACGACCCGCATACCACCAGGAAAATAACACGACCACCATCATCAATCCCGCCAACCCAACAGCAAACACAGCGACAAACCACGGCCACCTTTGATAAAACACATACTTCCATACCCGCCAATGTGAAGACACAGCGCGCAAAGAAAAAATAAAACTGTCCCCTAAATTATAGCATAAATCAAGGAATTTTTTTGAAAACTATTCAAAAATTACTCCGGACAAATAACGCTCAATCAAAAAAATAATTCTTTTATCTTTTCAGTACCATAGTAATAGATATTTCTTCCCTGTTTTACTGCACGCAGAAAACCCTTCGCCACCAAACTTTTCAAATCTTTACTGGCTGTCATCTTAGCCACCTGATTAATATTCATATGGACACTGAGACTTGTTCTTTCATCTGAGTCGCCATACAAGTATTGTAACAAGTGCACCTGTCTGATATTTAAATTGTATTTAGTTTCACTCCTCTTTTTCATTTGAGTATTTTCAGTAGCTTGTTTTTCAAGATACTTCTTGAAATCATTTACTGCCAACTGAATCTTTTTAAGATTGTAGTCGATGAAATAAGTGAGATCATTATCATCCTGTTCACTATATACATAAGCCATTATATACTTCTTTGGAGAAAATTTTATCATCTTTGATATGGGAAGATAAACAAAAGCCCAATAGTCATGTCTTATGAGATACCAATAAAATAATAATCTTGCCAGTCGACCATTACCATCTGTAAAGGGATGTAAATAACCTATCCAAAAATGAATCATGATCGCTTTTATGATTGGATGTACGAAATTTTCATTTCCCACCTCATCATTTGTAAACTTTATAAGTTTTCCTAATTCTTTCTTTACAAACCTTATGTCTGGTGCATCATGGTAAATTTTACCTGTACTTTCATCACTAACATAAATTTGCTCACCCTCTATCCTCATCCTCGGCACCTCATTTTCAGAATCGAAAATATTTTTGGTAATCATCCCATGTAATTCTAAAATGACATCCATACTCATCCCTCTGTCCTTGTAATCTTCTTCCAGTGCTTTCATGGTCATGTAATTGTTGACTATCATCTGTTCGGATTTATTCTTTGGTTTTCTTCCTTCTCGCAACATTTGCTTTGCCGCTTTTCTGCTCGTCGCAGCACCCTCCAACTGAGAAGATGCAATGGCCTCTTCCATAATACCTCTGGTAATGAGTTTCTGCTTGTTAGCCCTTTTTATACCCCGTCTCTCTACAAAAAGCTCACCTCCTGTACTCATATCAATTTCGTGAAAGAATGCTTCAAAATAATCGAGTTTTGACCATGTGAACTTTTTACTATTTTGGTCTGTAATAATGGTCCTTATACTTTTTGATTCACGAAAGAGTTTTATAGCCATCCACAATTCTTCTCTCGATATCCCCTTCGGTATAGGTTCTTTGTATTTAAATTTATCCCAATACACATATTCCTGATTAAGATATCTCTTAATCAAGTCAAAAGCATCATCCGTATTCTGCAGATGGAATATTTTTGTCAGCTTTTCAGATTTTACCTTTGATAAATCCGGCTTTTTTAGCTTAAATAACATAAAATAATAAATAGGTATAATTATACCTAAATTATACCTAAATTATACATTTTTGCAAATAGGTATAATTATACCTAAATTATACCTAAATTATACCTATCACTAATTTTTAAGGCAGTAAGTAACTACCTTTTATTCACTGAAATTGACTAACCTCAGCCGAAAATGGTATAGTCTAGGTACTTTTATTTATACCATTAACGTTAAGACTTCACTATGTCGGGTCATTCAAAATGGTCACAAATCAAACGCCAAAAAGGCGTGACTGACAAAAAACGCGCCAACGCCTTCGCCAAAATCGCCAAAATCATCGCCATAGCCGCGCACGATGGGGACAATCCGACGTTCAATTTCAAACTCCGCCTGGCCATTGATCAGGCCAAAAACGTCAACATGCCCAAAGACAACATCGAACGGGCGATCAAAAAAGGTGCGGGCACTGACACCGACGGCGCCAAACTCGAAGAAATCACCTACGAAGGTTTCGGCCCCAACGGTTCAGCTTTTCTCGTCACGGCCATCACCGACAACCGCAACCGCTCCTCTTCTTTCCTGAAATCAACATTCAGTAAACACGGCGGCCATCTGGGCAGCATACACAGCGTTCAATGGATGTTTGATCTCAAGGGCGTGCTGACCGCCGAAGCTTCGGAAAAAAACGAACTGGCGGCCATCGAAGCCGGGGCTGAAGACGTCAATACTGAAGGCGACATACTCATCATCATCACCAACCCTAACCAACTTGAGAGCGTAAAGGCAGCGCTGGCAAAAAACAACATCACAACCGCCAATGCCGAAGTCACCTACAAAGCCAAAGACCCGCTGCAGCTCACACCTGAACAAACGGCAAAAGTATGCTCACTGGAAGACGAAATAAGCGACAATGAAGACGTTAATGAAATTTACACCAACATCAAAGAGTAAACGCATCCTGGGAATTGATCCCGGAGTCGCAACAACAGGTTTTGGTGTCATTGATTATGCAAAAGGTGATACAATGTGGGTGGATCATGGTATTATTACTACCAAAGCACATCTGCCGCTCGCGGACAGGCTGAAACAGATCAACGATGAACTCACCGCCCTTTGTCGAACGTATCAGCCATACACCGCCGGTGTTGAAAAAATATTTTTTGCCAAAAACACCAAAACAGCCATTGATGTGGCGCATGCCCGGGGAGTCATCTTACTCACCCTCAAGCAACTCGGCATATACACCCACGAATTCACACCCATCCAAATAAAAATGACGCTGACCGGTTATGGCCAGGCCGACAAACACCAGATACAGATGATGTCCAAAGCCACACTCAGACTCGCTGAATTTCCCCATCCCGATGATGCCGCCGACGCGCTCGCCATAGCTATTTGCACCGCTCAACATTTACATGCTTTTGAATCAAAAATATGAACATACTCTCCCGATTCATCATGTGTCTTCTCATCTTCAGCGCCTTTTCGACGTTCATCCTGGCCACCATGCCGCTCGCATCATACGCCGCTGAAGAGCCAACCGACGCGGCTCCACCGGATGCAGCCGCAGCAACCGACACCGCCGCACCTCCCGCCGAAGAAACTCCGGTAGTACTCAAAGCCGAAGGCGGCAAAGATCAAAACGCTGTCATCGGCAAAAAAATCCTGTTCAACGGCTCCGGAAGCACCGTACCAAAAAGCACAGAAACCACCTATACGTGGAACTTTGGCGATGGCTCAACTGGCAGCGGCATCGATCCGACCCACATCTACAACCGCTCTGGCGCCTTCCGCGTCACGCTCACCGTGGAAAGCGGCGATCAAAAATCATCCGATGACCTCATCGTATCCGTCGCCCAAAACCTCGTCGTCGTCATCAGCAACGCCTCCATCAAGGAATCAGAAATCAAAAAACTCTACGATTTTGGACTCACGCAAAATGTTCTGGTTGTGAACATTCGCGATGAAAGCAAGGACTCCAACTTCATCGTCGCCCAAAACCTCGGCCAAAAACTTCTGCTCTCGCAAAACGATCTCAAGCAGGCTGAGGTGATTATTGTTTTGACATCAGGCAACATCGGTCTCAATGCCCTGGCCGAACTTGCCCAGGCATTTGACGCCCAACAGGATGGCACCAGCATTGATCTCAACTGGACGCAAAAAACCATCGTCAATGTTACCGACTCGCGCGCCAGCTCAGCCCGTATCGCTCAATCAACCTTCAACCTTCTCGAACCTGACAGCATCATCCTCGTCAAAGAAGATGCCCTCTTTCCCGTCATCACCGCCGGCACCACCAAAAGTGTCGTCCCCACGCTGCAAAAAAAAGACATCGAATACGAAATCATCAGCCAGTTCAGCAAACGCGCCCTGGAAAAACTGACGCCCTTCAACTTCATGTCCTACGGCATCAACTACCTTATCAACAACGGCCTCGATCAAAACACCATCCTCCTTATCCTCAGCCTGCCCGTCATCGCCACCATCATCGCCATTGCCCGGCAAATCATCGGTATTAAAGCTTTCGGTATCTACATCCCCTCCATCATCGCGCTCACCTTCGTCGTCACCAGCCTGAAATTCGGCATCATTATTTTCCTCGCCCTCCTCATAACCGGCACGCTCGCCCGCATCATCGCCAAACGCCTTCGCCTGCTCTACCTGCCGCGCATGGCCATTCTCATGACCGTCGTCAGCCTCTCCATCTTTGCCATGTTCATTATCAGCGCCGCCAACAACAACACTGGCTTCCTGACGCTCTCCATTTTCCCCATCCTCATCCTCACCGTGCTGATTGAACGGTTTGTGGAAGCCCAAATCGAAAAGGGTTTTCGCACCGCCGCCAAACTCACCATCGAAAGCCTCCTCCTGTCCATCCTCAGCTACTATATTGTGACCTGGGAGCTGCTCGAAAACATCATCCTCGGCTACCCCGAACTCATTTTCCTTCTCATCGTATTCAACCTCGTGCTTGGTCGTTTCACGGGCCTGCGCCTCACCGAATACCTACGATTTTTTAACCTCTTTCGCCATGAAAGACACACCGAACCGCAAAAAAATCCTCGGAATGAATAAACGGTCGCTCGTTTACCTGCGACCCTCCAACCGAAAACGTTACGTCCGCCTGGCTGACAACAAACTCCTCACCAAAAAGAATCTCAAAAAGGCGAATATTCCGACTCCCAATCTGTTTGCGGTCATCTCGACGCGACGCGAACTTTTGGAATTCGACTGGCACAAGCTGCCGGAAAGTTTCGTGATCAAACCCAACCTCGGTTTTGGCGGTGAAGGCATCATTATTATTTACGGACACAAAAAAAACGGCAACTTTGTCACGGGCGGGGGCAAAGAACTCACCGAAGATGATCTGGTCATTCATACCAGCAACATTCTCGACGGCAACTTTTCTCTGGGCAACGCGCCGGACGTTGCCATCTGCGAGCAGCGCATCCAGCTGAGCAGCTTCATGAAACCCTACAGCTACAAAGGCATTCCCGACCTTCGCATTGTCGTCTACAACAAAGTTCCGGTTATGGCCATGCTGCGTCTGCCAACCAAACGCTCCGGCGGCAAAGCCAACCTGCACCAGGGTGGCGTCGGCGTGGGCATAGACATAGCCACCGGACGCACAACACACGCCGTTGCCAAGGGATTTTGGCTGGAGAAAGATATTGATCTGCATCCCGACACCCGGGCGCCCCTGCGCGGCGTCAGCATTCCTCAATGGAAAGATATTCTTCTCCTCGCCGTCCGTGCCAGCATTGTCAGCGGACTGGGGTATTCCGGCATTGATATTGTTCTCGACAAAGAGCTCGGCCCGCTGATACTGGAAATCAACGCCCGCCCGGGGTTGTCCATTCAAAACGCCAACCTGTCGCCACTCGACGATCGCCTCAAACGCGTACGCGGTCTAAAGATCGAAACAGCCGAACGCGGTGTAAAAATCGCACAAAACCTGTTCGGCGGTGAAATAGAACAGGAAATTGAAGGCATGTCCGGCAAGCAAATCATCAGCACCACGGAAAAAATCACCCTCATCAGCAAGGACAACAAAAAAATCGAAGTGGACGCCAAAATCGACACCGGCGCCGACATCACATCCATGGATATTGACCTGGCGCGCGAACTGGGCTTTGATGAAGTAGTGAATATTTACCACAAACTCCATCCCTCCGGCCACATCAACACCATGAAACCCGAGGAAATCATGAAAATGCACGACGACATTATTGACGTCAAAACCATTCACTCCAGCCACGGAACCACCCAACGTATTCTCATTCCCCTTACCTTTTACCTGGCTGATATTAAAGTCGTGACCAAAACCACTATCATCGACCGGAAACACCTTACCTACCGCATCATTATCGGCAACCGCGATTTGAAAAATTTCCTGGTGGATTCGTCGAAAACTTCCAGCATTCTGCGTCTCAAAGCCAAAGTCAAAAAACCCACACCCACCGGAAGCAGCGACAGCACGAGCTCCACCACCGCCACTAAAAACGATAAACCCTAAAACCATGAAGCGCGTCACTATCCTCTTTGACGACTACGGGAAAAATAACAAACTGCCGTTTTCCGATAACCCAAAATACAAAGAGCATTACGAGCTCCTCTACCAGATCGGTCGCGAGTTGGGCGTGGAATTTTCCCGCGCGCGGCTGGATTGGCTTCGCGGTGGTAAAGTCAAAAAAGCCTGGAAGCAGCAAAAAGATGAATGGGTACTGGATAAAAAACCTTTCACGCCCGACGCTGTCTGGTTCAAAGCCAAGGACACTCCGGCTGCCCGAAAAAAGCTGGCTGAAATATATACCCAGCTGCCGGTCGTCAGCAATCCTCACCTCTACGAAATCGTTCCCAATAAATACACCATGTACGTCCTGTTCCCGACACTATTCCCGAAAACATTTCTGGTGCATAACCGCTATGATCTCGCCAAATACCTCCCAAAAATAAAAGGCCGCCGCGCGGTGCTCAAACCAACCGTCGGCTCCGGCGGCAATGGCATCACCATCGCCAGCAAAGCCGTTCTCAAAAAAACGCCCATTACCACGGCTATGCTGCTCCAGGAATTTAAAGAATCGATTGCCGGCATTCCCGGCATCATGACGGGCAGGCACGATCTGCGCGTCCACGTTCTCAATAATAAAATTCTCTACGCCTACTACCGCAAGCCCAAAGCCGGATCGCTCCTGGCCAACATTGCCCAAGGCGGATCGATGGTGCTTATTAAAAACGACGAAATCCCGCGCGCCGTCAAAAAAATGGTCGAAAAAGTTATCACGACGCTGCAGGACCTCACTCCAAATTTTTACAGCGTTGATTTTCTCTTTGACGCCGCTGGGCACCCATGGGTCATCGAACTCAATCGCAGTCCCGGCATCTTTTTCCCACCCGAATATCGCGCCGCCGAAACCCGCCTCTTCAAAAAAATCGTACGCGAATTGTTCATGAAAAGCTAAAGGTAACGCAGGTACATATACCCGGTCGCCAACAACAAAACAACAAAAGTCATGGGAACGGCCACCTTCATATACGGAACAAACCCAACCTTATGACCCTCCTTCGCCGCCATACCGGACACGACCACATTGGCCGAAGCGCCAATAATGGTGGCATTCCCGCCAATATCAGCTCCCAGAGCCAATGCCCACCACAGTGGTGTCAAGGTAATGCCGGAAATGGCGCCGATATCATGAATAAGGGGAATCATGGTGGCCACGAAGGGAATATTATCAACCACGGCCGAAAAAATCGCAGAACCCCAGATAAGCACAATCGTCAAAACCGTCACATCACCACCGGTAAGTTCAAGTGCTTTCTCAGCGAGCAAGCGGATGGCGCCAACATGTTCAAGACCGCTCACCAAAACAAACAGACCGATGAAAAAGAAAATGGTGGTCCACTCGACATCGCGCAAATGATGCTCCGGATCATTCATAGTCAAAAGCAGTAATAAAGCCGCGCCACCCAAAGCAATGGTCGCGCCCTCAAGATGAAGAAAGTTGTGAGTGAAAAAACCCACCAGTACCAAGCCCAATGTTACCAGTGATTTAATAAGCAGCGGCGTATCAGTAATAGCCTCACGTGGATGAAACTTCATGATACTGGCCTGAGCCGCGGGAGTGGCAACCAGCTGTTTACGATACCAAAAATACAGCATCGCCAAAGTAACAGCCGTACCAATCAATGAAATCGGACCAAGATTCACCAAAAAATCATTAAAATTCAACCCAGCCGCACTGCCGATCAAAATATTTGGTGGGTCACCGATAAGCGTCGCTGTACCACCTATGTTCGCCAACAAAATAGTGCCAATAATAAACGGCATCGGGTTCAACTTCAGGTTATTAGCCACCACAAACGTCACCGGCATCATCAACAGCACCGTGGTAACGTTGTCCAAAAATGCCGAAAATATTGCCACAATCAAACCCAATAGAATAAAAATCGGCACCGGTTTTCCCCTGCCAACCTTGGAAGCCAAAATAGCGACATACTGAAACATCCCGCAATCTTTGGCAATCGTAACAATAACCATCATACCAATCAACAAACCCAGGGTATTAAAATCAATGCCTTCAATGGCAACTTCCTGATTCATAATACCAAGAAGCACCATGAGTGCGGCGCCGGTCAAGGCAATGACCGTGCGATGAATCTTCTCAGAAATAATAATAGCGTAGGTGATGACAAAAATCCCTATCGCCAAATAAAAAGTCACATCAGATACATTTTCCATAAAGCTGAATTATTCAGATAAGCCAAGAACCTCTCCAATCGCACGCTTTATATCCGTGCGATTGATATATCCCACCAATACGCCAGCGTCATCGACCACGGGCAGCTGACGAATGCGAAATTCGGACAGCAACGTAGCAGCTTCCATAATGGAATCCTCGGGCTTCGTGGAATGAACATGCTTGCTCATGAACTTGCTTATGGGAGCATCTTTCACAGCGTGAACACGTTTCGCAAACACATCCGCCGACTCAAAAGCGGCCAGATGCTTATCAGCCTCCAGATAGTCAGGTACCACATACTGAATCAGGTCCCAGCTCGACAAAATACCAACGACCTTTTTGTTGTCATCGACAACAACGGCGCCGTTGGTTTTATTATCGATCATGGCCTTGGCCGCATCGGCAAAGGTGGCATCCTTTGTCACGGTGACGACCTTCTTCGTCATGTAGGCATCTACCGTACATTTCTTATCTCGGTCCATACATACTTATTAAAAATGAATATTGGTAGGGGAAGCCCATACCAAGTTACGGAAATATTATACTGCTGTTAGGCAAAATTGGCAAGGTTCCAAAATTTTAAGGATTGACAAAACAGCAAAAAAGCCCTTAAATAAGGGCACAAATTTATGCAGCGAGCGAAAGGCAACAAAAAGGTCGTTGTGACTTCAAGAAGTCGAGTAGCTCTCTTTTATGGCGATTGGGCGGCAGTCGAGGGACGCCGTGCTACGAAAGATGAGTTCTGCAGAATTTCTTATTCGGCCTACTTGAACCAATCAAATAGGATTCGAAAAGAGTGATTTATGAACTTTAAAAAAATCGTTGATCCGCAGGTTGACGGGAAAGTTGTGGAGTTTCTTGGAAACGAAACTACCGAGTACGTCCCTGTAGAACAAAAATATTTCCCGGGCTTTGATGTAAATAGCCAAGGTTTTTTTCCGGAAAATGAAAATGCGGGCCTTCCCTCGGCCTGGTTTATAGAAAAGCCCTATATGACAAGTATTGTGGATCTCAGTGGTGGTTATGGTTATAAGCCCGACCCCTGGGGTGGTATTTGTCAGAAGCAGTATCTGCTCTGTCGAAAAGATAAAGAGTGGGAATTTGGTCTCACCAGAGCTATGCCATTCGGCAGCTTTGGCAAACCCATTCTCAGTCTGCTCGAGCAGAGTTGGTGCCGCCAAGACATCATTCCTGCCGGCCAAACGCTCTACCGAAAAAACATCAGCCCAAACCTGGCGCGCATTCACGGTCAGGTCGAGTTTAATGTTCTATTGGTGGATAATGCAGTCGGCCAAAGCCTCGAAAACATTCTGTGGTTAAAACAAGAAGAGGTGAGTGAAGTACTCGGTCATCCAGCTTGTGTGGCTGCAGAAGTGATCGGCGCACTAGCGTTAGCGTGTGGCGGTTCGCATCCACTTTTTGGTCAAAAGAAAAATCTGGAAATTGATCAGGTCCTCTTTAACCAAAAGGTATATGAGTTACTTTCCCGCGCTACGGTGAGAATTTTTGAAGCGGGGAAAGCCACCCGTGATTCAGTCTGGAGACTTATGAAAACACCACGGAAAACGGCGATTGGACACAAGGATGCCAAATTTTTCACCATTATTGCCATGGAATATATAAAAGATGGTGAAAACATTGCTTTCCCGGCCATTCTCGAAGAGCGCCAGGCATACGACGTAGCTGGCTGCCGTGCCAATGTTGGTGAGATCCACCTTCCTCTGCGTGTTTTCCAAAACAAGCTGGAAGTTGGTATTACGCCATGGGGTGGTCGCCAGGGTAATCGCGGTTTTCAGGCCTTTGTCCTGCCCCGCCGTAGCGATTCCAGCGCTACGCAACTGACAGAAATTGATTCAAAAATCGTAAATGAAACCCGTCTCTATACCTTTGTGCAGCTGCTCACCGGACTTGCTGATGTGAAAATCATCAACGATCCCGGTTATCAAGTAAATTTCGGTAAACCGGTGCACGAAAATCCGCAGCAAATCGTAACCAAGGAAATCGTGTGGTTTACCACCGACGAGCTGGTAATGCTGCTGGAAAAACCTGAAATGTGTGACAGTCCTTCATTGGCTATGATCTACTGGGCCATGGCTAATGAAGCCGAGCTCACTCAGCAGTTAACATAAATCCCCCCGTTCTTTTGCCGCCACCTCGCGCGGCACATCCCTTTGTAAAAACCTTGCCCCTCTCGTAGGTGCAGGGTTTTTCATTTATCAAAACTGCGCAACACCATCACGCACGCGCCCAAAAGCTAGACATAAGCCACATTTTCACCTATTATAAAAGATAAATTAGCCAAAAGATAACCTATTCCTTTATGAAAAAAACAGCCCTCATAACCGGCATTATCGGCCAAGACGGCGCCTACCTGGCCAAAATCCTCCTCGCCAAAGGCTACCACGTTTATGGCCTCATGCGTCGCTACGCCACCCCCCAATTCAACAACACCGATTACCTCGGCATTACCAAAGACATCGAATTCGTCTTCGGCGACATGACCGACGAATCCTCCATCCTCAATCTCATAAAATCCCTGCGCCCAGACGAAGTTTATAACCTGGCCGCGCAATCTTTTGTTGGCATTTCCTGGGATCTCCCCAAAATGACCACCGAAGTCAATTCCCTCGGCGTCATGTACATGCTCAACGCACTCAAACTGTTTTCTCCACAAACAAAATTCTACCAAGCTTCCACCAGCGAAATGTTTGGCAACAGCCACAAAGACGGCCTGCAAACCGAACAAACCCCTTTCCACCCGCGCAGCCCCTACGCTATTTCCAAACTCTATTCTCATTGGTTGACCATCAACTACCGCGAAAGCTACAACATGTTCTGTGCCAGCGGCATCCTCTTCAATCACGAATCACCGATCCGCGGCATGGAATTTGTGACCAGGAAAATTTCGCACGGCGTGGCACAAATCGCTCTGGGGTTGGCACAGGAAATCCGGCTCGGCAATCTCGACAGCAAACGCGACTGGGGTTTTGCCGGTGACTACGTCGAAGCTATGTGGCTTATGCTGCAGCAGGAAAAGGCTGATGATTACTTGATTTCCACCGGGGAAACACATTCCATTCGCGACTTTTTACAAATTGCCTTTGCGCATGTTGGTATTCAGGATTGGGAAAAATACATAACGATTGATCCGCGCTTCAAGCGACCGGCCGAAGTCTTTGCTCTGCACGGAAAATCCGACAAAGCCCGCGAAAAACTGGGTTGGGTACCGAAAGTGAAATTTGAAGAACTCGTGAAGATGATGGTGGATGCTGATGTGGCCCGACTCAAACACAAGATGGCCGACAAAAAATACAGTTCCGTAAAAACTCCCGTCGTTTCATAGGACACAAAAAATTCACCAAAACAAAAACTCACCCTAAATCCTCCATATTCAGGGTGAGAAAACAAAGAACGCTCAACAAAAACGCCCCGGTCAAAAAAACATCCCTCCCAAAAAACTGCCAAAGGCCATACCAACCAGGGCTGCGAGCACGGCCAGAAAAAACAAGGTCCAGGTAAAACCAACTTTTTTTACGGCAAAAAAATGGTCATAAACCCGCACCGCTATAAACCACAGCACAAGAATGGGCAAGACGACAAAACCCGCCGTCACCAGAAACACGGCCAACATGTACCAGTCCTGCCCGTCAATAAAAAACTCATGATGGTACGGTCCCAGGCGCGTGCCCATGGAAACTGCCAGCACCATGCTGACATAAAAAACCAGCGCCATCACCACGATCCAGACCACCTCCCTTTGGATTCTGGTCTTCATGCCATCGGCAAGACCACCAAAAAACGCATCCAACTTTTCTCTCTGTAAATCATCCTTCATGGGACCTCCTTAATTTTCAAAAAACGCTGTAAAACAAAAGCCTTAGCATACACTAAGACTACCCTCAAACTGCGCCAATACTACCCCAAACAAACAAAAAAGTCAACCCCACGCATTGACCGAGCTGGCGCAGAAGCTCCAACCGTCCCACCAGGGCAGACATGTGCAAAATTATTTCACACGAATTTTGAAAAACTTCCGCTTGCCCACCTGCACCACATCGCCATCAGCCAATGCTACCCCATCCTCCCACTCTACCACCTTCTTTTTATTCCACTTT
>MHKD01000030.1 GCA_001818775.1 Candidatus Kerfeldbacteria bacterium RIFCSPHIGHO2_12_FULL_48_17 | reverse complement strand
TTTTAATCACTAACGATGGTGATGATCGCCTTTGAGGCGACCCTACTCATCAAGCCACCGCCTTTGGCGGGGGTGTCTGACTCACACTTTCATTATGCCCCAACTCCTGCAAATTCTCAAGCAAACTATGCAGGCCCGTGGTTACAGCGGCAAAACCATTTCCGCCTATTCTCACGCCGTTGTCCAGGCCTACCAATTTTTTAAACAGCCCCTCCGTCACCTCACCCATGACGATTATCTCACTTTCCTGGCCCACCTCAACACCAAAAATCGTTCCTCACAAACCATTGCCCTGACCGCCAACGCCATCAACTTTCTCATGACCCAGGTCTACAAAAACTCCACCTTCGTCAGACTCAAACACCCCAAACGTTCGCGTCGTCTGCCCGTTGTCCTCAGTAAAGAAGAAATTACGGCACTCATTGAACATACGCCCAATCCCAAACACCAACTTATTCTGGGCATCGCGTATGGTTCGGGTTTGCGCGTCAGCGAAGTCACCAACATCCGCATCGGTGATCTTGATCTGGATCGCGGCATCCTGCACATCAAACAATCCAAAGGCAACAAAGATCGTATCACTATTCTCTCCCCCAAAATAATCCCGCAACTGCGCGCACTCAGCACAGATAGAAACCCACAAAGTCCGCTCTTCGCCAGCGAACGCGGCGGTAAACTCCACACCCGCACCTTGCAGGCTATTTTCCAGCATGGTCTCAAGCGCGTCGGTATCCGCAGACCAGCCACCTTTCACTCTCTGCGCCACAGTTTCGCTACGCATTTGCTGGAGCAGGGCACAGATCTGCGTCACATCCAGGAACTCCTTGGCCACAACGATATCAAAACCACGCAGATGTACACGCATGTCACGCGTACGCATCTTACAGCTATTAAAAGTCCGTGGTAGGCGCTTACCTGCGTTGTTTTGCGAATAGCCCCTTTCTCATTTTTTGTGTTCAACCTCAACCAGTGCTGGAATACCCTGATAACCCATAGTGTTCATGGATGTTTCAAAAGGAGAGGAAAAAATTAACAAAGATGGGAAATGTGTCTTTTTCGTAGTCCCGGCGGAGTCCGGAGCACGGAAAAGATGCATTTCCCATCTTCAAGACGCTTTCGGTGTCCTTGACACCAACCACCGTTCCCCAGCCCAGGCATGTGGATAACTCAGCCCCACCTTCAACCCCGGCACCATAAAAAACCGTCGCTCAAGCACGATTTTTTCCTCAACCAAGCAAAATTTTTTCAAAACACCCTGTCAAGTTGACATTTCTGCAAAACCTCTTCCTTGACATACCTTTTCTCTTTTTGTATACTAGATTTACGTGTCGTTCCCTATTTTGTATATTATAACTCCCTTTCCAAGCGGGATGCATACTATAGACAGGGCAAAACAATCCAAATAGCCACCGAAAACTCCAGTTTCCTATCGCCATGATACTCTGGAGAAATTTTGTTTACATCAGGGTTTGCACATTTCATCTTATTTTAGTCAATTTTTTCGCTGCCCATGGAGTTGCCGAAATCACCCTCGCACCATCGCTGCGCCATTTCAAACATTTGATAAAAAATAAGCTGAGATGTGTCAACCTTTACCAACCTCATTAAGATAATAGCCATGCCAATCGTCGAACGAAAATATTTCACGAAAAATCATGAGATCATTCCACTGCCGGATCTTGTGCAGGTACAGCAGCATTCTTATCGGTGGTTTATTGAGGAGGGATTGAAAGAACTTCTGAGCGAAGTTTCTCCCATTAAAGATTTTACCGGCCGTGATCTGGAACTCTTTTTCCTGGATTACTACCTTGATGAACCCCGGTTTGACGAAGAGACGTCAAAAAATAAAAATGTCACTTTTGAAGCGCCGCTGCGCGTGAACACCCGCCTCGTCAACAAGCGCACCAACGAAGTCAAAGAACAGGAAGTTTTCCTCGGCGATTTTCCGATCATGACTGACAGGGGTACCTTTATTATCAACGGCATTGAGCGTGTGGTGGTTTCACAGCTCATCCGTTCGGCCGGTGCTTTTTTCACCGCTGAAATCATCAAAGGCCGCAAGCACTATGGCGCCAAAATCATTCCCAACCGCGGTGCCTGGCTGGAACTCGAAACGGACGCCAACAATGTCATCTGGGTCAAAATAGACAGAAAGCGTAAAGTGGCCGTAACGGCTCTGTTGCGCGCTTTTGGTTTTGGTACCAACGAAGAAATCACCACCCTGTTCAAAGGCGTCGAAACCAACGAAGAGCACAGCTTCATCGCCGCCACCCTGGCCAAAGATGTTTCCAGTTCCGAAGCGGAAGGTCTCAAAGAAGTCTACAAGCGTATCCGTCCCGGTGATCTGGCTACTGTTGACAACGCGCGCTCACTCATTCACTCCATGTTCTTCAATTTCGACCGTTACGATTTCGGCCGGGTCGGTCGCTACAAACTCAATAAGCGTTTTAACTTTACGATTCCCAACGACAAAGCCACCCGCGTGTTGCGCCGTGAAGATCTCGTCGCCATCATCATCGAAATCATTCAGCTCAACAACAGCCAGGCTGAAGAAGATGATATTGACCACCTGGGCAACCGCCGCGTCCGCGCCGTTGGTGAACTCATACAAAACAAATTCCGCATCGGTCTGGCCCGCATGGAGCGCATCGTCAAAGATCGCATGAGCACCACCGATATCGAAGCCCTGACTCCCGGTCAGCTGATCAACGCCCGTCCGGTTATTGGTGCTGTCAAAGAATTTTTCATGTCGAGTCAGCTGTCACAGCTCATGGATCAAACCAACCCGCTGGCTGAACTGGAACACAAGCGCCGCCTCTCCGCCATGGGCCCCGGCGGCCTCTCCCGTGAACGCGCTGGTTTCGATGTCCGTGACGTGCACCGCACCCACTACGGCCGCATCTGTCCGATTGCCACTCCGGAAGGTCCAAACATCGGTCTCGTCGGCCACCTGGCCAGCTATGCCCGCGTCAACGATTTTGGTTTTATCGAAACGCCGTTCCGCAAAGTAAAGTGGTACTGCAAAAATGACGGCAAAGACAGCATCGGTGAACTCAACCGCAAAGATATAAAGGACGCCAAAGGTAAAGTCGTCATCAAGGCCCGTGAAGAAATCAGCAAAGCGCATGCCGAAAAATTTGCCAAAATGAAAGACTTGCAAAAAGTCCTCATCGTGCCGCGCGTCACCGACGACATTGTGTACCTCGATGCCTTCACTGAAGAGCGTGCCACCACCACCGCTGCCACCACGCCCATCGACGAACATGGCCGTTTCCTCAGTGAACGCGCCGAAGTCCGTCGTCACATGCAGCCAACCGCCGACTACGTTTGGCATATTGATTACATGGACGTTTCCCCAAAACAGATTGTATCACTCAACACGGCGCTTATTCCTTTTTTGGAACACGACGATACCGTGCGCGCGCTCATGGGCACGAATATGCAACGTCAGGCCGTGCCGGTTATCAAACCGCAGGCTCCGATCGTTGGTACCGGTAATGAACACCGCGCCGCCAAAGATTCCGGTCAAGTGGTCGTGGCCGGCGCCGACGGTCTTGTTGATTATGTGGATGGCGGTAAAATCGTCATCAAAGAAAAGGGAACCAAGAAGCACGAATACAAACTCAACAAGTTTGTCCGCTCCAATTCTTCCACCTGCATGAACCAAACCCCCCTCGTTAATAAAGGTGATAAGGTCAAGAAAGGTGATATTCTCGCCGATGGCGCCGCCACGGATCAAGGCGAGCTGGCCTTGGGGCAAAATGTGCTCGTGGCCTACATGCCCTGGGAAGGTGGCAACTTTGAAGACGCCATCCTGATTTCCGAACGCATTGTCCAGGGCGATCGCTACACCTCTATTCATATTGAAGATTATATTATTGATGTTCGCGACACCAAACTTGGTCCCGAACTCGTGACTCGCGACATCCCCAACGTATCCGAAGAAAAACTCAAGAACCTTGATGCCGACGGCGTCATCCGTATCGGCGCTCAGGTTGGCGCCGGTGATATTCTCGTTGGTAAAATTACGCCTAAAGGTGAAAGTGAACTTTCGGCTGAAGAAAAATTGCTGCGTGCCATTTTCGGTGAAAAAGCCAAAGACGTCAAAGACAGCTCCAAGTACCTTGACCATGGTGAACACGGTAAAGTCATCGGCATCCGCATTTTTTCCAAAGACAGCGGGGATAAGCTGCCCAGCGGCGTGTTGCAGTCCATCCAAATCACCGTGGCTCAGCTGCGTAAGATGCAGGTCGGTGACAAAATGGCCGGTCGTCATGGAAACAAAGGTGTTATTTCCCGCGTCATCCCGGTGGAAGATATGCCGTTTATGGCCAACGGTACCCCCATTGATATTATTTTGAATCCCTTGGGTATTGCCTCGCGTATGAACCTCGGGCAGGTACTGGAAACCCACATGGGTCTGGCGGCCCAGGCCCTTGGTTATCATGTTGCCACTCCCGCCATGGATGGCGTTGATGAAGAAACCATTTTCAGCGAACTCAAGCGCGCCGGTTTTTCCAATACCGGTAAATTGCCGCTTACTGATGGTCGCACCGGTGAAACCTTTGATAAGCAGGTAACGTGTGGGTATTCCTACATGTTGAAACTCAATCACTTGGTCGAAGACAAGATCCATCAGCGTTCGATCGGTCCGTACTCGTTGGTGACCCAGCAGCCGCTCGGTGGTAAGGCGCAGTTTGGTGGCCAGCGTTTCGGAGAAATGGAAGTCTGGGCCTTGGAAGCGTATGGCGCCGCGCACACATTGCAGGAAATGCTGACGATCAAGTCAGACGATGTTTATGGCCGTTCCAAAGCGTACGAATCGGTTATCAAGGGCGAGTCCATCGACAAGCGTAATGTACCGGAATCATTTAACGTGTTGGTTCGTGAATTGAAGGGTTTGTGCCTCGATGTTGAGTTGCTGGACCGGGGCAGTAAGCCCATTGACGTGCAGACCGCCGAAGAAATGACGCCGGAAGCCAAGAAGGAAATGGTGGCCCAGGTCGCCTCCGCCAAGGAACGCGCTGAAAAGGCCGACGCCAAAGAGCGTGCCGCCAAGGAAGATGCTGACTCAGCTGAACCGGAAAGTCCGACCAAAGTTTCATCCTAACCCAATCAATTCCCTAATAATTTCCCTTATGGAACAACACAACAGTCTCAGAACCCATGATTTCTCGGCTATCCGGCTGAAGCTGGCTTCACCTGATGTCATTCATGAGTGGTCGCACGGCGAAGTCGTCCGTCCTGAAACGATTAACTACCGCACCCAGAAACCGGAGCGTGATGGTCTGTTCTGCGAACGCATTTTCGGTCCGTCGAAAGACTGGGAATGTTACTGCGGCAAATACAAGCGCATCCGTTACAAGGGAATTGTTTGTGATAAGTGTGGCGTTGAAGTGACCCGTTCGGTGGTGCGTCGTGAACGCATGGGTCATATTGATCTGGCGGCGCCGGTTTCACATATCTGGTTTTTGCGCGGTATTCCTTCCAAGATCGGTTTGATTCTGGATCTTTCCGTCCAGTCGCTGGAAAAAGTTGTATATTTCGCCAATTTTATCGTTACGGAAGTGGATGAAAAATTGCGTCAGGCCACCCTCGGGCAGATTGATGATGAAGCTGCCAACAAACGCAAATTGGTTCGCAATGAATATGAAGGTCAGGTCAAGGAAGTTCAGGAGCGCAAGAAGAAAGTTGTCGCTGCCGCCACCAAACCGACTGAGCAGAAACGGGTGGAAAATGATTTTGAACAGGAAATCATCAACACCGCCGTCATGCGCGATGAAAAGCTGAAGGATCTGCAGAATGCCGTGGATCTGGCCAAAAAAGAACTCATTGAACTCCAGCCCATGAAAGTTATTTCTGAAAGCACGTATCAGGATTTATCCCTGAAGTACGGTCATGTGTTTGAAGCCAGTATTGGCGCCGAAGCGCTGCATTATCTTCTGAAGAAAATCAACGTTGATAAGATGATCGTGTCGCTGGAAAAAGAGATTGATGAAAGCACCAAGAATCAGAAGCGCCGCCTCGTCCGTCGTTTGAAATTTGTTCGCAATCTCAAGAAAAACGCCATCCGCCCCGAATGGATGATCCTGAGCACGGTTCCGGTGATTCCTCCTGATCTGCGCCCGATGGTGCAACTCGATGGCGGTCGTTTTGCCGCGTCTGATCTGAATGATCTGTACCGCCGCGTTATCAATCGCAACAACCGTCTCAAGCGTTTGCAGGAACTGCGCGCTCCGGAAGTTATTCAGCGCAACGAAAAGCGCATGCTCCAGGAAGCTGTTGATGCGTTGCTCGACAACAGCGCCCGTCACGGCAAAACCGTCACGGCTTCCACCGGCCAAAAGCGTCAGCTCAAATCACTGGCCGACATGCTTAAAGGCAAACAGGGCCGTTTCCGTCAGAACCTGCTGGGGAAGCGCGTTGATTATTCCGGACGTTCCGTGATCGTCGTGGGTTCGCACTTGCGCCTCGATCAGTGCGGTATTCCCAAGAAGATGGCCCTGGAACTGTTTAAACCGTTCGTGATGAGTCAGCTCATCAAGCGCGAAATGGTTTACAACGTCCGTAGCGCCAACCGCTATATTGAAGCCGGTCATCCGGAAGTGTGGGATATTCTCGAAGAAGTGACCAAGGACGCCTTTGTTCTCTTGAATCGCGCCCCGACTTTGCACCGCCTCGGTATTCAGGCGTTCCGACCCATCCTCATTGAAGGGAAAGCCATCCAGATTCACCCGCTCGTCTGCAGCGCTTTCAACGCTGACTTCGACGGTGACCAGATGGCCGTGCACGTCCCGCTCACCGCCGAAGCCCGCCACGAAGCGGCGACGTTGATGCTGTCTTCCAAGAACCTGCTCAAGCCGGCCACCGGCGATCCGGTCGTGTCACCGTCTCAGGATATCGTGCTCGGTGGCTACTACATGACCAATATGGATACCACTGAGCGCAAGCAGGCTTTTTCCTCGCCGGCTGAAGCGTTTCAGGCCTACGATCTGCGTGTGATCGGTATTCAGACGAAAGTTCGCGTTGATATGAATGGCAAGTTGATGGAAACCACCGTCGGTCGCATCCTGTTCAACCAGATTCTGCCTGAGGAAATGCGTTTCATCAACAAGACCATGGACAAGAAGGTGCTCAAGAAGATCGTCAGCGACAGTTTTTATACCTATGGCGGCGATCGCACCGTGCAGTTGCTCGATGAAATGAAGGAGCTTACTTTTGAATATGTCACCCGCTCCGGTTTGAGTTGGGGTATGCGTGATTTGAATGTGCCGAAGAAAAAACAGGAAATCATGGATAGGGCGGTGAAGGAAATCGATACCATTCAGTCACAGTTTGATACGGGTCTGCTCACCGATGAAGAACGTCATGCCCGTGTGGTGGCCGTCTGGACCAAAGCCAAAGATGATGTCACCAAGGAAGTGCAGGAATCGCTCGATCCTTTGGGGTCGGTCTTTACGATTATTGATTCCGGCGCCCGCGGTTCCTGGGGCCAAACCACCCAGATGATCGGCATGAAAGGTTTGGTGACGAGCCCTTCCGGTGAAATTATTGAACTTCCGGTTAAAGCCAGCTTTAAGGAAGGTCTCGACGTACTCGAATATTTCATCTCCACGCACGGTGCCCGTAAGGGTTTGTCCGATACGGCGCTGCGTACGGCCAATGCCGGCTATCTGACCCGTCGTTTGGTTGATGTGTCGCAGGATGTGGTCATCACCGAAACCGATTGTAAAGATAAAGAAGGTCTCAACTGGCAGACGGAAGAAATTCGCGACATTGATCACCGTTTGCAGGATGTGCTGCTCGGTCGTGTCACGGCAAAACCGATTGTTGATGAAAAGGGTAAGGAACTGGCCGCAGCCGGCGTTTTGGTTGACGAAAAGGTATTTAAGAAGCTTGAGAAAGCCAAACTCAAGGAGTTTACCATCCGCTCGGTTTTGACATGTAAGACGATTCAGGGTATCTGTGCCACCTGCTACGGCTACGACCTGGGTCATAATAAGATTGTGGAAATCGGTACGGCCGTCGGTATTATCGGCGCGCAGAGTATCGGTGAACCGGGTACCCAGCTGACGATGAGAACATTCCATACCGGTGGTGTGGCCGGCTCGGACATTACCCAAGGTTTGCCGCGCGTTGATGAATTGTTCGAAGCGCGTCCGTTGAAGGTGGCGGCGGTGCTGACCGATGTTGCCGGTGTTGTGGCGGATATCAAAGAAGAAGGCCGGCAGCAGATTATTCAGGTCAGGCACACCAAGCCGGTTAAGCAGGTGATGAAGGTTGGGAAAACCACCAAGGTGGTGGTGAAAGATGGCGTCAATGTCAAAGCCGGCGCGGTGTTGGCGCAGTACAAAGGTGAGGCGATTGCCGCCAAGTTTGCCGGTAATGTGAAACTGACGGATGCTCAGCTGACGGTGTTTGGTGAAGAGGAAAAGATCACCGAATATCCGGTGCACGTTGGTTTCGGGGTACTCGTGAAGAAGGGGGATCTCGTGGTCAGCGGTCAACAGCTTTCCGAAGGCAGTTTGGATCTGCATCAGCTCTATCAGCTCCGCGATAAGGTGTCGGTGCAGAAGTATATGATCAAAGAAATTCTCTACATCTACAGCTCACAGGGTCAGAATCTTAACCCCAAGCATGTGGAAATCATCGGTCGGCAGATGTTTGCCCGCTTCTTTATTAAGGATGCTAAAGATACCGATCTGATTACCGGTGACGTGGTGTCAGCGGCCCAGTTGGCCCGTTCCAATAAGGCAGCCAAAGTCAAGCGCGGTCAGTCGGCTCAGGCCGAGCCGCTCCTCCTCGGTATTACCAAAGCTTCGCTTTCCACCGACAGCTTCCTGTCAGCGGCTTCTTTCCAGGAAACGGCCAAGGTGCTCATTGACGCGGCTATTTCCGGCCGTTTGGATCCTTTGATGGGTTTGAAGGAAAACGTCATCATCGGTAAACTCATTCCGGTGGGAACGGGTTTTGCCAGTCATCAGCAGAAGCGGGATGATCAAAAGGCTGCGCAGGGTTTGTAATTTTTCCCGGTCCCTTTACGCGCGATAAAACCGTCGGCCCTGTGGTCGGCGGTTTTGTTTTCCGTTTATGCGGCGGATTTGCTATACTATGGGTAAGCTTTATTATTTTAACGTTTTGCTTATGCGTATGTATAAACAGTTATTTTATGGGTTGACTGCGGTGGCTGCCTTGGCCGTGTTTTTCGCTGGCTGCGGCGCCAGCGATACCGATCAAAATGCTGGTACGCCTGTTGAGCCTACCTTCACTGTCGAGACAAATATCAATACGAATACTGCTGCGGCCATTGATGATCCCGACACAACGACCAATGCCAATGAAAACACGAATACGGATGCTGCTGACGATGCCGATACCAGCACTGTTACGAATACGAATAGCGCAGCTACGACCACGAACACTAATACCGCTTCTTCCGCCCCAGCTACCACCACCAATACCAACACCTCAGCTGCTGCGAACACGAACACGACCCCGGCCGCTCCCGCGAACACTAATACCGCCCCAGCCGTCGTCGTACCTGTCACCAAAGAAATCAGCATGAAGGCCCGCCAGTTTGAATTTGAGCCGGCCAAAATCACCGTTCCGCTGAATGCCAAAGTGAAATTGTCCATCACCAGCGAAGACGTTGATCATGGTTTTTCTTTGCCAGCTTTTGGTGTCAGCGCGACCCTGAAAGCCGGCCAAACGACGGTGGTTGAGTTTACGGCTGACAAAAAGGGAACCTTTCCTTTTTCCTGCAATAATTTTTGCGGATCGGGTCATGGTGGTATGACCGGCAGCCTGGTTGTTGAATAATTTTTGCGATGGCCCTTTTCGTATCTTTGACTTTCTTTTCTAAAATTAGCGTAATACTCATTGGTAGCGCCCGGCTCTTTGTGGTATAATGTTCATGATTATTCCTAGCCTGTTTTCTCATGCCGAGGCGCAGAATCGAACGAACGGAAAAAGACGGTGGCACCCCCAAATCAAGGCCAGGCCTTCATCCCGAAGCGCAAAAGGCCATTTTTGTGATTGTTCTGTTTGCGCTGGGGGCTGTTTCTGTTTTGAGCCTGGTTGGTCTGGCCGGTAAGGCCGGGGAATGGATTGCCTACGTGATTGCCCTGTTTTTTGGCTGGGGTACGTTTCTCTTTCCCATGGTGTTGTTTGGTTTGGGATATGTCTCTATGTATCCGAGTCGTTATCAGTTGTCGCATCTGCACTATATCGGCCTGGTACTGCTGGTGCTGTCATTTTTGGGATTTTTGCATCTGTTCATTCCCTACCGCGATTTGGTGAATGTCATTCCCGAAGGCCGCGGTGGTGGCTATTTCGGTCTGGTATTGGCATTTCCGTTGTATAAACTGCTCGGTTTGTGGGCCAGTGGCATTATTCTCGTGGCGCTTGTCTTGGTGTCGCTGCTGCTGGTGTTTAACATTTCCATCAGCGCCGTGTGGCAGCGGTTGCAGGGAGTGGGTTCGGTTTTCGACCGGGCACGGAACAAGCTCGAGGATTGGACGGAGACTGAGGATGGAGGGGCCGGTGGCGAAGACGGTGAAGCAGGTGATAGTGATGAAGGTGAGGTTGACGGAGAGGCGCCTGAACATGGTGAGCCTTCACGTTTGCTGCGCAAGGATATTCCTGGCGTGCAGACGGAAATGCCACTGCCGCCGCGCCGCATTCGCCGCAAAATTGACATTCCACTGAAGCTGTTGAGTGATGCTTCCGAGCGGCCGCAAAGTGGTGATATTCAGGCCAACAAAGAGCGCATCCAAAAAACGCTGGAGAATTTCGGCATTGCTGTGACCATGCATGATGTTAGCGTCGGCCCGACGGTTACGCAGTACAGCCTCAAGCCGGCTGATGGCGTTAAATTGGCGCACATTACCGGTTTGCAGCGTGATTTGGCCCTGGCCCTCGCGGCCCATCCCATCCGCATCGAAGCGCCTATCCCCGGGAAATCGCTGGTGGGCATCGAAGTCCCCAATAAAACGGCGGCTTTGGTGCGTCTCAAAGAACTGTTGCGTTCGCCGGCGTTCAAAAAGCGCAAATCGGCTTTGAGTCTGGCCCTTGGTAAGGATGTTGCCGGTGAGTCCTATGTCGCCGACCTCGATACCATGCCGCACATGCTCGTTGCCGGCGCCACCGGTTCCGGGAAATCCGTCTGCATCAATACCATTATTCTCAGTCTGATTTTTCAGAACAACCCCAGTGATCTGAAGTTGATTTTGGTTGATCCCAAGCGCGTGGAACTGACGATGTATAATGGCATTCCCTATCTGTTGACACCGGTCATCACCAATCCGGAAAAAACCATCAATGCCCTCAAGTGGGCCGTTGCTGAAATGGATCGCCGTTACGAACTCCTGTCGCAAAGTCACCGCCGCAACATTGGAGCGTATAACGAAAAAATCGCGCCCGAAGAACGCATGCCGTATATTGTTATTATCGTTGACGAGCTTGCTGATCTGATGTCGGTGGCGGCGCAGGAGATGGAAGGCATCATCATTCGTCTGGCGCAGATGGCCCGTGCCGTGGGTATCCATCTGATTCTGGCCACGCAGCGGCCATCGGTTGATGTTTTGACGGGTTTGATCAAGGCCAACATCACCAGCCGTATTGCGTTTAATGTGGCTTCTTTGGTTGATTCGCGCACAATTCTGGATTTTCAGGGCGCTGAAAAATTACTTGGCAAGGGCGATATGCTGTTTATTTCGGCGGATCTGTCCAAACCCAAGCGTTTACAGGGCGCTTTTGTTGATGAAGAAGAGATTCTCAATGTGGTGAATTTTCTCAAAGAAAATGCCGGGGATCCGGATTATGACGCCGAAATCGTCAACCGTCAGCAGCGCGCCGTTATTCCCGGCGTGTATCAGGATGATGAAAATGACGATGAGTTGCTGGATGAAGCCAAAGAGGTGATCATGCGGGCCGGGAAAGCGTCGGCATCTTTGTTGCAGCGGCGGTTGCGCGTGGGGTATGCGCGGGCGGCGAGGATTTTGGATATTCTGGAAGAGCAGGGAGTGATTGGTCCGGCCGATGGCGCCAGGCCGCGTGAAGTTTTGGTTACGGCCGATGAGATGGCGGCGTCGGGTGATCGCGGGGGCGAAGATGACGGGGGCGATGTCAGCGGTGGAGGGGTTGATGACAAGCCTGATGAGGAAGATGCTTTTGAGGCGGCTGAAGATGGTGCAGAAGAAGACGGTGCTGATGACGGCGCCGAAGAAACGGTTGGTCAAAGTAAACATTAACTTTCGTCTATGGTGGCATTTCGCGAAAAATCCATTGATGAAAAAACACTGGGTGAACAGCTGCGGCGGGCACGCCAGACTGAGCGCGTGTCTTTGCTTGATGCTTCACGGAAGTTGCGTATCAAACGCGAGTATTTGCAGGCGTTGGAGCGTAGTGATTACAAGGCTTTGCCCAGCGAGGTGTTTATCCGCAGTTTTTTGAAATCGTATGCGCGGTTTTTGCACCTCAACTGGAAGCGGGTTTTAAAAACATACGAATCTGAGGGTGGGAGATTGTATCACAAGCGTTTTGCCGAGCAGCGTCACAAAACTTTATTGGGTAAACGACGGCTGAAGTCGGTGTTTGTGCCGCGCATTTTTCGCTTTATGGCGGCCGGAGTATTTGTTTTGGCCATTTTTTCCTATATCGGCTGGCAGGTCTACCAAACCTTTGTGCCGCCTGATTTGCATATTGTGGAACCATTTGATAATGTGATAACGCAAGAACATTTTGTACGGGTGGCGGGCTATACCACGCCTGAATCGCAGGTCACCATTAATGGGCAGGGGGTGACGGTTGACAGTGGAGGTCAGTTTCAGGAATCGGTGAATCTTCATGAGGGTTTGAACACGATTGAGATCGTGACAAAGAAGGGGCACAGTCGGCAGAATGTTGCGCAGCGGTATGTTGTTGTGGACAGTAACTCGCAGGCCCTACTTAAATGACTTAATTTTTTTTCCATGACTACGAAAGAAATTACCAAGGAACTGAGTAAAGTAAAATCACCGCAGAACGCGAAGAGCGGTGCGGCACAGCAGGCGGTCGCGCAAATCAAGGAACGTTTTGGCGACGGTTCGATTATGAAATTCGGTGAAGCCCGCAGCATGGATATTGATGCGGTTTCGACCGGTTGTTTGTCTTTGGATTTGGCATTGGGTGTTGGTGGTGTGCCGCGTGGCCGTGTTATTGAAATTTTTGGCCCGGAAGCTTCCGGCAAAACGACGCTGGCGCAGCATATTGTTTGTGAGGTCCAAAAATTAGGTGGCATTGCGGCTTTTGTCGATGCTGAGCATGCCTTGGATCCCGATTATGCCCGCAATATTGGCGTGAAGGTTGATGATCTGTATATTTCCCAGCCGGATACCGGCGAGCAGGCTTTGGAAATTGTGGAAACACTGGTGCGCTCGAATGCCGTTGATGTGATTGTTATCGACTCGGTGGCAGCGTTGACGCCGCGTGCGGAAATTGAAGGTGAAATGGGCGATTCCCACATGGGTTTGCAGGCCCGTTTGATGAGTCAGGCGCTGCGGAAATTGACGTCGATTATCAGTAAATCACGCACGTTGGTGATTTTCATCAACCAGACCCGTATGAAAATCGGTGTCATGTTCGGCAATCCCGAAACCACCACCGGTGGTATGGCTCTGAAGTTTTATTCTTCGGTGCGTATTGAAGTCCGTCGTTCAGCGCAGATTAAGCTCGGTGACCGGATTATCGGTAACCGTACCAAGGTGAAGATTGTGAAGAATAAAGTCGCAGCTCCGTTCCGCACGACGGAATTTGATATCATGTACAACGAAGGTATTTCTTTGACGGGTGATTTACTGGATACCGCCGTAGTGTATGGTATTGTCCAAAAGAAGGGACATTCCTATGCGTACGGTGAGGTAAAGGTTGGCGTTGGTCGGGAAAATGCCAAGCAGATGCTCAAGGATGATGCCAAATTGTTTAAACAAATTCGGTTGGCGGTAATGGATAAAATCAAGAAGGCTGCCTAATGGCCATACGCGCTTGCCTTGAACTGCACGCAAACGCCTATGTCCTCAGTTATGAAAACCCGCTCATGAAAGCGGGTTTTTGCTTTGGCGGTGCAAAGTGGTATAATATATCTATAATTTTTGAAAAATAAACATGACATCTCAATATATTTCACGTGTGGTAATGGCGGGTTTCCCACTCTTTTTTCTGTTTGGTTGGTTTGCTCTGCCGAACCAAACACACGCAGCAGCTGATAAGCCGCCTTTCTTACCAAACCTCGAAGCGAGGTTGGGTCACCCTCTCCCTAAAACAGAGCCTTCTTTTTCCGTAAAGCCGGCTCCCAAGACAGTTCCGAATGAGTTTGTCGTGAAACTCAAAACCTCTCCTGAAGCGCTGAAAAAATCCAATAAGGCCTTTCAAGGTTTTGATTTTGTGCCGCTGACTCCAACCGGTTCAAAACTTGGTAATTACTATAAAGTTGTTTTGCCGCAGCAGAAAGATTTTTCGATAACGCAGTCTCTGCTGCAATCGAGTTCGACTGTTGAAGCGGTTGCCCCCAATAATCGTGTTTCCATAAATTCCAGGAATGTTCCGAATGATCCCTATTATCCGAACCAACGATGGTATTATGATCTCGTTGTTGGCGATAATAATTTCGGTATCAGTGCTCCTGAGGCTTGGGATGTAACCACCGGCAGCTCCAGTGTTGTTGTGGCGGTTATTGACAGCGGCGTTGATACCGACCATCCTGATTTGGCGGACAATATCTGGGCGAATCCCGGTGAAACGGCGGGTAATAGCATTGATGATGATGGCAACGGGTATGTTGATGATGTGCAGGGCTGGGACTTTGTGGAGGTTGATAGCAACAATGCTCCGGCTGATAATGATCCGAATCCGGAACCTGATGGTGAAGATAATGATGGCGACGGTTTAACCGATGGTGGAGTGACCCACGGTACGCATGTGGCCGGTATTATTGCGGCTGAAGGAGATAATGGTGTTGGTGTGGCCGGAGTGACCTGGTCTACAAAAATTATGCCCCTGCGCATGCTCGATGATGAGGGGTATGGTGTTGATGCGGAGCTTATTTCCGCTCTTGCCTATGCCGTGGATAATGGTGCTGATATTATTAATTTGAGTTTAGGTGGTGCAGATACTTCAGCGACTTTGGAGGCGGCTTTTGCTGATGCTCATGATGCCGGTTTGGTGGTCGTGGCAGCGGCCGGAAATGACGCTGCTGACCTCAATCAGGAACCTGCTTATCCAGCCTGCTATGATGGTGTTATTGGTGTAGCAGCAACGATGCTTATTGCGGAGCTTCTGGAAATACCAGCTTATTTTTCCAATTATGGTTCTGACTGTGTTGATATTGCGGCTCCTGGTGATTATATTTATAGTACGTTGTATACTGATGACCTAACTTATGGTTTTACCGTTGATTATGATTATTTGAGTGGCACTTCGATGGCTTCACCGATGGTTGCGGGTCTCGCTGCCTTAATTTTGGCCCAGGATCCGACACTGAGCCCTGACGATGTCGCCACCTATATCCGCGACAGTGCTGATGATCATCCTTTTATTTCCGCTGAATATTCTGGTCGGCGCATCAATGCCTTTACGGCGGTTTCGGCTTTTGAAGCGGATGTTTCCGCCCCCACCACTATCAATGCCTGGTCAGACAGTACACATGGTGGTTGTGTGCCGCCGGGTTCATTTGGTGATCCACGGACTGATAATGTGAATGCTGCGACCTGCGGACCGGTGGCCGATGGCGTGCATACACTCTGGACGGCGCCATATTTTTCCTGGTCAGGTGGTACCGTTGGGCCGGATGTGAATTATTATGTGTATTTTGGTACTGATGCTGATGCTAATCCCCGAACCGAAGGTGAAGCGCAGTCTGAATATTTTTTCGAGCCAGGTGAGTTGACCGATGATGAAGGCGTGTACTATTTTCGTATTCGCACCGAGCGCAATGGAACATTTTCCGATACTGCCAGTTTTACGTATATCGTAGATAGCGAAGTTCGTGAGCCTGAAGGCTTGGTCGGCCAGGCTGACGGGGATAAAAATATAATCACTTGGAGTATAGACGATGATGTTTTTGATGATTATGGTGTGGGTTTCAATCTGTATCGCTCGACTGAGGCGGATGGTGAATATACCTTGCTTGATGATACGCTTACCACCGAAGATGATACCTATAAAGATACTGATGTTGTTGATGGGGTGAACTATTTTTACCGTCTCATGCAGGTGGATGATGTGCTTAGGGAAAGCGAACCGGTGCAAATAGAGGTGGAATATAATAAGCCGGAATGGATTGTGACGGGTGCTGGGCCGGGTGGTGGCCCGCATGTGCGAACATTCAGCAGCGGTGGCGTTGCCGAATCACAGTTCTTCGCTTATGGTTCGAGCTTCCGTGGTGGGGTGCGTGTCGCTTCCTGCGATCTGAATAGCGATGGTTCCGGTGATATTGTCACGGGTGCCGGTCCGGGCGGCGGGCCGCAGGTGCGTACGTTTAATAAAGAAGGCGAAATGATTTTGTCGCCGGGTTTCCTGGCGTATGATGGCGGTTTCCGTGGGGGTGTGTATGTCGCGTGTGGCGATGTGGATGGCGATGGTAAACCGGAGATTGTGACGGCGGCGGGGAAAGGCGGCAGCGCTCATATTCGCATTTTTGACCGATTGGGTCAGCCCAAGGAACCAACGCGTGGTTTTTATGCTTATGATGAAAAGTTTCGCGGTGGAGCTACGGTGGCGGTTGGGGATTTGGATGGCGATGGCGTAATGGAGATTATTACGGGTGCCGGTCCGGGTGGTGGCCCGCAGGTGGCGGTGTTTGACGGCGCGGGTACGCGCAAGTTGACGACAGGATTTTACGCTTTTCCGGATGCTTTTCGTGGTGGCGTAAATGTTGCAGCAGCCGATGTTGATGGCGATGACAAGGATGATATTATTGCGGCGGCTGGTGCCGGGGGTGGTGCACATATTCGTATGTTTGACAGCGCGGGTACGCCGATTGTGGCGGCTGGTGGGCAAATGGAATATGAATCTGATTTCCGCGGCGGTTTGTTTGTGGGGGCGATCAATGTGGATCAGGACGGCACGAGTGAATTGTTGGTGGGACCGGGCGGTGGTCGGCAACCGTTGGTGAAGATTGTGAATGCCGCGACCAATGCGAATATGTTGGGTGAAGGATTTTTCGCCTATACGCCAGCTTTTAGTGGCGGTGTCTCGGTGGCGAGTTTGGAGGAGTAGCCACATTTATTGGTTTGTCGCGCAGCTTTGCCAGCGTAATTCTTTTGTTATCAAAAAATCCGATCATAAAACCCGCTTTTTGGGATGATTCCCGAGAGCGGGTTTTGGTTTGGCGGTTTTTAGGCCGCGTTTAGATGTTGATTTTTTTGGCAAGTTGACCCAGGAGTGGTATTTCCCATTTTTCTCCCATCAGCGCTTTAATAATGCCAACCACGACGAGTAGAGCCACCGCAAATTCCAGGATCCAACCAATAAAGGGTATAAAGCCCAGGATGATGGAGATGATAAAGAGTACCAGCCCTTGCTTGGCGTGAAAGGATGCAAATTCACTGTCGCGTTTCAGGATGAGTATCACAATGCTCATGATCCAGACATAGCTGAGGGCGGCGAAGATTTTGTTTTCTTCGACGTCGTTACCCATTGGTTTTTTTATGTTTTCGGGCATATATTCACCTCCTTTTCATTGGTGTAATTTCTCTTCCAGTATAGCAGAAAAATGCAATCAATGTTAGCGCACGCATTGACCGAGCTAAAATGACACCATAGCCCTCCTGGTTCTCCGATATAATAAAAGACACCGAAAATTCATGGTATTTTTGTGAAGTTATCACCATTAACTTCTACAGCCATGGACCGGAAAGCCCGTAACCAATATATGAATACATTACGAAAACGATATTTGCAAGCATCAAA
>MHKD01000029.1:4527-4981 GCA_001818775.1 Candidatus Kerfeldbacteria bacterium RIFCSPHIGHO2_12_FULL_48_17 | reverse complement strand
CGCTGCTTCGGCAAAAGAAATATCAGCTGTGGAAATAATATCAATACCGTCGCGCTGGAAGCGTTTGTCATCACGCACGCGGATTAAAATATAGAGATCGCCGTCCTGGGCACCGTCGCGCCCAGCTTCACCTTTGCCCTGCAAACGAATACCCTGACCATCATCCACGCCAGCCGGAATTTTAATCTTGTGCTGAACGGCCTGACGCATAACGCCTTCGCCGCGACATTGCGTACAGGCCTGATCGTAGGTTTTGCCTTCGCCGCGACAGGTGTGGCAGGTTTTTTGGGTACGAATACTGCCAAACACGGTATTTTGCACTCCCGTCACCTGCCCCGAACCCTGGCAGGTACCGCAGTCGGAAATCTTCGTTCCAGGTTCGGCTTTGTTGCCGTCGCAGTGTGGGCACTTCACCGTTTTCATCAGTTCAAGGCTTTTTTCCACGCCGAATACG
>MHKD01000029.1:0-4504 GCA_001818775.1 Candidatus Kerfeldbacteria bacterium RIFCSPHIGHO2_12_FULL_48_17 | reverse complement strand
CGGCTCCGCCCGCCACCGGCCATACCACTGCCAAAAAAATCGGAAAAAATATCGCCGAGATCGCCCATGTCAAAATGAAAACCCTGGGCACCACCCGGTCCCCCGCTGGCACCGCCACCGGCAAAGCCCCCGCCCTGGCGAAAAATATCTTCCCAACCGCCGCCACCTGGCGCGCCACCGCCGGCACCGGCCTGATCAAAGGTGGTGCCAAATTGATCATACTGCTTGCGTTTTTCAGCGTTACTTAAAACCTGGTAAGCTTCGTTGGCTTCCTTGAACTTGGTTTCATCACCACCGGATTTGTCGGGGTGATATTTGTGCGCCGCCTTGCGAAACGCTTTTTTGATGTCTTCTGCGCTGGCGTTTTTGTCAACGCCTAATATCGCGTAATAATCTTTGGCCATGGTTTATTTATTTGTTGTCACGGTGATCATCACCGGCATGAAAACCGATTTCCGATTTCAGTCCTTCAGCGACTTCAATGGCGCCGAATTGTTTTTCATATTTTTCCATACTCTCCTTCATCGCCGACATCATGCGCTTGAGATGACCGGGGCTGACGATAACGCGCGCATTCATTTCACCGTGCGGCTGAAAGAATTTGAAAAAATCCAGAACAAATTCTTCTCTCGTGAAACCGATCTGCATGTGATTGGCGTAATCCCCCGGCAGCGCGCCGGTTTTTATCTGCACGCGGACGTTTTTGGCCGTTGCCTGTGCCGGTGTTTTGATGGCTGGTTCCATAGCTGTCGGGTTAATGAATTATTTTTTATCAACGACTTCGCCTTCGATCGGTTCGTCATCTTTCTTGACTTTGTCTTTGACCGCGTCAGCACCTGCGCCTGCGGCACCGTCAGCGGCTTTGGCTCCGGTTTTGCCGGCCTCGCCCTGAGCGCCGGCTTTGGCTCCGGCCGCACCAGCTGCCTTCTGTTTCCCCTGCTCCTGCTTGTACAGAATTTCACCGATTTTCTGCGCTGCCTGCGACAGTTCGTCAGCTGCTTTTTGAATCGCCGCCACATCATCACCGTCTTTCACTTTCTTGAGCGCTTCCAACTTCTCTTCAATTTTCTTTTTGTCGTCGCCCGGAACTTTGTCGCCGGCATCCTTCAACGCCTTTTCTGTCGTGTACACCAAAGTGTCAGCGATATTGCGCTTTTCGATCAGCTCTTTCTTTTTCTTGTCTTCGTCGGCGTGCAATTCGGCATCTTTTTTCATCTTTTCTATGTCAGCATCACTTAAACCCGAAGACGCTTCGATGCGAATACTCTGCTCTTTGTTCGTGGCCTTATCTTTGGCTTTCACGTTCAGTATACCATTAGCATCAATATCAAAGGTAACTTCAACCTGGGGAATACCGCGCGGGGCCGGCGGAATGCCGGAGAGAATAAAGCGACCAAGGGATTTATTATCAGTGGCCATTTCGCGCTCACCCTGCACCACATGGACTTCAACGGAAGTTTGGGTATCAGCGGCGGTGGAAAAAATCTGCGATTTGGAAGTTGGAATGGTGGTATTTTTGGTGATGAGTTTGGTGGCTACGCCGCCCAGGGTTTCGATGCCGAGGGAAAGCGGCGTGACATCGAGCAGCAGAACGTCTTTCACTTCACCCTGGAGTACACCGGCCTGCACCGCAGCACCAACGGCAACAACTTCGTCAGGGTTGACGGTGACATTGGGTTTTTTACCGAAAAATTCTTCGACGCGCTTCTGAATCATGGGCATGCGGGTTTGACCGCCGACGAGAATGATTTCGTTGATATCTTTTTTGGGGTCGAGTTTGGCGTCTTTGAGCGCCTGCTGCAGGGGCCCGAATGTTTTCTCAACGAGACCGCCGACAATTTCCTCGAGCTTGGCACGACTGAGCTTGAGCACGAGATGCTTGGGACCATTGGCATCCTGAGTAATAAAAGGTTGGTTGATTTCCGTATCCTGCGCCGTGGAAAGTTCGTGCTTGGCTTTTTCGGCCGCTTCTTTGAGGCGTTGCAGGGCCAGATCGTCTTTCGACAGATCAATTCCCTGATCTTTTTTGAATTCGGCAATGATCCAGTGAATAATTTCGTTGTCAAAATCGTCGCCGCCAAGGAAAGTGTCGCCGGACGTCGCGCGCACTTCAACGGTGTCGCTGCTGACTTCGAGCACGGATACGTCGAATGTACCGCCGCCCAAATCATAAACCACGATTTTTTCATCTTTCTTTTTGTCGAAACCGTACGCAAGTGCAGCTGCTGTGGGTTCGTTGATGATGCGCTTTACATCGAGACCGGCGATTTTGCCGGCATCTTTGGTAGCTTTGCGCTGGGAGTCATCGAAATAGGCCGGTACGGTGATGACGGCTTCGGTGATTTTTTCGCCGAGTTTGGCCTCAGCGTCGGCTTTGAGTTTTTGCAGGATCATCGCCGAAACTTCCTGTGGGCTGTAATCTTTGCCGTTCATTTTCACGGTCGCACCTTCACCGGTTTTCGTGATTTCGTAGGGCAGAATTTTGATGGCCTTTTGCACTTCTTTGTCCTCGAAACGGCGGCCGATGAGGCGCTTGACTGAGAAGATCGTGTTTTTGGCGTTGGTGACGGCCTGGCGTTTGGCGGTTTGACCGACCAGACGCTCGCTGGTTTTGGTGATGGCGACGACAGAAGGTGTGGTGCGGTTGCCTTCAGCGTTTTCCAGCACGCGCGGTTGCCCACCTTCAATGATGGCCATGGCTGAGTTGGTTGTTCCGAGATCGATTCCTAATATTTTTCCCATATATTTATAAATGTTGTGGCCGTGCGGGCCGATTATTTAATATTTTTAACCTTGATGGTGCGGGGCGTGGATTTGGCGGCTTTGGGGATCGTTACCTGGAGTATGCCGTCTTTGTATTGCGCTTCAGCCTGATCGCCTTCGACTGAAGTTGGCAGAGCGATGGAGCGGTGAAAGCTGCCGGAGCGGACTTCTTTGCGGTAGTAATTCTTTTCGTCGATTTCATTTTTCTTTTCGACGGTGCCTTCGATGGTGAGAATGTCGTTTTCAATCGCGATTTGGACTTTTTCCGGATCAATGCCGGCCAGTGGTGCTTCGACAACGATTTTGTCATCTTTGTCGTAGACGTCGAGAGCAAGCGTAAAATTTTGCGAGAAACCGGGGAAGCCGATAAATTTTTCCATGTCGGAAAATTCGTTCCAGGGATTCCATTTCATTAAGTTCATAGGTGTGTGGTTAATTATTTGGCGACTTTGACTTTGGCGTGACGGATAACTTTGCCGTGACGGGTGAAGCCGGCGGCGGTTTCTTCGATGATGGTGCCGGATGGTTTTTCGGCGGCGTTGATTTCGGCAACAGATTCGTGTTTATCGTGGTCAAAGGTGGTGCCGATGGTCTTTACGGGCTCAACACCGCTATCAGCAAGAATTTTCAGGAGCGACGACTGAATATGTTTCATGCCCTGCAGCCACTCGGAGTTTTGCGCTTCGGCCGGTACATGTTTGAAGGCGTAGGTAAAATAATCAACGAGCGGCAGGAATGATTCGATGGTTTGCTGGTTGGCGAACTGGGCCATTTCGGTCTGGCGGCTGGCGGTTTCTTTCTTTAGGTTCTGATAATCAGCCTGGGCGCGTTTCCAACCGTTGAGGTATTCCTGGCACTGGGCCTGGAGGGTGGCGAGTTGTGTGGGTTTGGTATCTTCGGCCTCTTTGGCGGCGGGTTTTTCTTTGGGCGGTTGCTTATCCTGGGGCACGTCGTGATTTTTAGCTGCGTCGTGATGTGGTTTCATGCTGGTTTTTTAAGGCTGAGATGTTCTTTAATGAGGTTGAGGCGCGAAATGTTGTGCTCGTAATCCATGCGCATGGGACCGAGAATGCCGATAACATTGGTCTGCTGATTGACGCCGGTGAAACGGGTGGCGATCAGGGTGCAGCGGGCGCTAACAGGATTGGCTGAACCGATAAGAATGTGAATTTCATCGTCTTTGAGCATCGTGAAAAGTTTGCCGATGGATTCGTCGAGGTGATCGATAATCTGGCTCATGTTGTGCAGAATGTCGACGCTGCCAAATTCCGGTTTCTGAAAAAAGTGAGACAGGCCGGTGTAGTAAAAATCGTACTGACTGAAACCGATGACGATCGCCTCCTGGGTAAATTCAGCCAGGGTTTTGGCCAGGTGTTTGGCGGGGTCGCCGCTGCTTTGGCTTTCAGGTTGACTGATCGCGGTGGCTTCGGCGGGTGCGACTTCCCGAGTGGGGAGGAAGTTGGCAACGTAGTATTGGTAACCCTTTTCGGTGGGTACCCGGCCTGCGGAAGTATGCGGGTGCGTGAGCAGGCCGGCGTTTTCCAAGGCCATAAGGTCGTTGCGGACGGTGGCCGGAGAAACATCGATGTCAGATTTTTCCACCAGTAAACTGGAACCGATGGGTTTGGCCGTTTTGATGTGCTCTTTAATGAGCGCCGTGAAAAGTTTGGCTTGGCGGGTGTTCATTGGATGTTGTAACAGGTCCTGGCGTGCTTTTAGCATTAGCACTCTCATATATTGA
>MHKD01000028.1:16372-18356 GCA_001818775.1 Candidatus Kerfeldbacteria bacterium RIFCSPHIGHO2_12_FULL_48_17 | reverse complement strand
TGGCCATGGAAACTTCAAATACACCCAATCCGGTGGGTACGGCGACGATGAAGCCGACAACATCGGTCAGTACGAAGCTGACAACAATGAAGCCAAGTTTTACCTTCAGGCCGAAAGACAGAAATATACAATACAGTGTGAGTATGTCACTCAAAAAAAACACGGCGGCCAGCAGCAGGGGCACCAAAAGTTTGGTTTTGTTCTTTTTTATGGCATCAACTCCCAAATAAAATTCTTCCACAAACAGCGAAATTTTAGCCGTGTCCAGACTTTTTTTGATTTTGAAGAATTTGTATAATTTCGTCAGGGCCTTGGAAACAAGTGCAATAATTTTTCCAAGAAGGCTGTGATTTTTTGAGAGATAGTAGAGGAAGCCACCGGCGCATACAGTTAATATAAGGAGTATACTGAGAACGTTTTTTTGTTGGCCACTCAGGTCAACCGCCACCAGGAGATAGGTGACACTTATTGCCAGACAGGTCAGAAAAATCGTGCCAATGAGCATAGTGCCGACGGCAACGGTGAGCGCCGTTTTGCCCTTGTCGATTTTGTCTTTTTTCAGACTGGAGGTCATGAACGGAATGCTGACGAGCCCGGCGCTGGGGAAAATTTGATTCAGCAGCGTGGACGTGACAACCAGTTTACAGAGTTTTTTGAAAGAAACGCGGTGATCAAAAATTTTCAGGAGATGAGAATAAATACCCGCCAGGGCCAGATAGGTCAGGGATTGCAGCATCAGTGCAATAACAATAAAAACCCAGTTGGTTTTTTTCAGGATATGGATGATTTCCATGAGTTCGGAAAATTTCGTTATTATCAGCGCCGTGATTATGGCCAGTATGATGATAATAGTGAATTTTTGAAATTTTGTGAGTTTCATGGCCGCGCAACGATTATTTTGTTCGAAGGAGTTTGTGTAGCTGTAATTATGGAAAATTTCCGCGTTTCGGTCAATGTCGTGTGCTGTCTTTCGTCGCCGTCCCGCTTCTTGATTTTTAGCCCATTTTTCGCTATAATGGCCGTCTATACTGCAAACTATGTCACAAGCTATGCCCGAAAATAACGTCGTTAGCAGGTTCGACAATGTGGTCTTTGCGTATGGCAATAATGACCCTCTTTTTGATGAGGTGAATTTTTCGGTGCGCCGGGGCATGAAAGTGGCTTTGATGGGCCAAAATGGGGCGGGAAAAAGTACGCTGTTCAGCCTGATTTCCGGGCTGCTCAAGCCACAATCCGGTCGGGTGAGCAGTGGTATTTCCATCGCTGTGGCGCGTCAGGTGATTCCGCGCGATGAACTCGGCCTGACGGTGCGCGAATTTTTTGAAAAGTGTTTACCGCGGAAGTTTTATGATATTGATGCCAAAATTGACGATGTCCTTGAAGTTGTTCACCTGAAGGGGCATGAAAAAATACACGACCGTGTTATGAAATCGTTTTCTGGCGGACAGCAGGCGCGTTTGTTGTTGGCTTCGGCGTTGATTCAGGATGCGGATTTGTTGCTGCTGGATGAACCGACGAACAATTTGGATCGGGCCGGCATTGATCACCTTACTGAATTTCTCATCATGCATGACAAAACCTGCATCGTTATTTCCCATGATGCGGATTTTTTGAATACGTTTACCGATGGCGTTTTGTATCTGGATGTTTTTACGCGCAAGATTGAGCAGTACGTTGGCAATTATTTTGATGTGCAGGAAGAAATTGCGGCGCGACTGGAAAGAGAAAACCGGAAAAATGCGCAGCTGGCCAAGGAGATACAGGCCAACAAAGACAAATCCAATTTTTTTGCCCACAAAGGGGGTAAGATGCGTTTGGTGGCGAAGCGCATGCGTCAAAAAGCTGTGGAAGCTGAGGAAACGATGGTTGATGTGCGCCGCGAAGATAAAACCATTCGTCCGTTTACGATTCCGGCGCAGACCGGTGTGGGCGGGCAGATTGTTGCGATTACTTCCTGTAATATCATGGATAAGCAGCACCGGCC
>MHKD01000028.1:0-16316 GCA_001818775.1 Candidatus Kerfeldbacteria bacterium RIFCSPHIGHO2_12_FULL_48_17 | reverse complement strand
GACCGAACGGTATCGGGAAAAGTACGCTGCTGGAAGCGATAGCGACGCGCAAGGCGGCGGGTGTGAAGATAGCGCCCGATGTGAAGATTGGCTATTATCGCCAGGATTTTTCCACACTGAATTTTGAAGACACGGTTCGTGATTCGCTTTTGCAGGTAATGGATGAGCAGATTGAAGAAGACATGCGGCGCGTGGCGGCCGGTTTTTTGATTACGGCAAAATTTATGGGAGCGAAAATCGGTGACCTGTCGGAAGGTCAGAAAGGTTTGGTGGCGTTTGCGCGCCTGGTTTTAGAAAAACCGGGTTTGTTGATACTCGATGAACCCACGAATCATATTAATTTTCGTCATATTCCCGTGATTGCGGCGGCGCTGGATGCTTACGAGGGTACGATGATTCTGGTTTCGCACGTGCCGGAATTTGTGGAAAAGATTCGCATTGACCGCGTGCTGGATTTGGAGAAGTAGGGTGGCGGAGCGCTTAGTAACTGTCTAATATCTCCGTATTCTGCTGCAAAATCGAAATTTCAATTTTTCGCTACGAAAGAGAGATATGAGACAGTTACTTAAACGAGATATTGAACAGGTTCTTAGAAGAGGGTAATGTTATTTTTTAACCACCACCATCTTTTTTTCTGTCGAGTAAGGATAGTTTTTATACACTGCCGTTCGATAATTTTCTAATGGCTCCTTGATGTATCCCTTTTCAAACGCATGAGGGGGATAGTATTTTAACTTTCCTATCACCCGAAAAATGTTTTGCACGTCCTCTAAGGCCACTGACTCTTCGAGAAAATGGTCATTATCAACTTCATTCAGAAGTGTGAGAATAAGGTAGAGCGCGCCCAGAACTATCCCAATAACAATCTGAGAAAATATTTCTCCAGTGCGTAAGGCAAGCAGCAGATACCCCAAAAGGAGAGTCAACATAATCAGTACAACCCAGTGAATTTTACTCGTGGTGCGAGGCGCGGTGAGTAAGATGGACTGACGCGTTTGAAAGAGATTGTTTTTGATTTCCTGTATATAATTCAAAGCTGCTGTTCGTTTTATCTTTTTGTCCTGTGGATTGAGATCGTCAATAATTTTTATAATTTCATCGAATTCTTTGTCCGTGTTTTTAATATAACTTATGAGGGGAAAATCAAGCGAAGCTATAATGTATTGATCAATCGCATGACCAAGTTTTTTTTCAGCAGAAGGTTGTATGAGTTTTCCAAGGTTGTGGATGGTGATGAGATACGCGCTTTCATCAGCGAGGTAGCTGTTGAAATTCAGATAATTCGTCGTGGCCGTTGCGATAAAGAAACCGACTAATATGGTAAACACCAGGGATACGGTCATGGCTATAGTAGGGATGTCAAAATCTGTTTTATATAAAGGCGCTATGAGTGCGGTCAGTAACAGAATGATGGGAATAAGAACCCAAAGGATTATTTTTCTTAAACGTGTCATAAGTTTTTATTTTTTTTTATCTCTGACTCATAGTAATCTTAGCAAATGTTATATTATTGGTCTATGGTGGTAATCATTGAGGTTTTTTTTGTGGGTTTTTGTATGCCTGTATGTATTCTACATTGTGCTATAATGCTTAAATATAGGGCAATTATTCGTCTTTTTTTATGAATGATTTTCAGGTTCTCATTACCCCGCCGCAGAAGGATTATGAATTGATTGACAGCGGTCGGGGTGAAAAATTAGAGCGTTATGGCCAGTTTGTCGTGGCACGTCCGGATCCGCAGGCGTTGTGGCCGAAATTTTTGCCTGAGGCTAAATGGCGTGAGGCTCATGCCTATTTTGAGCGTGAATGGCGTATTCGCGGGAAAATGCCCAAGAATTGGTCGGTGGGTTTAGGTGACCTGACGTTTTCTATTTATTTGTCTTCTTTTAAACACACGGGTATTTTTCCCGAGCAGCTGGAAAATTGGCGGTGGATGCAGCGATTGTTGCCCGCCCGGGTGAAGCGTGGCAAGGGTACGCAGCCGGTAGTATTGAATTTGTTCGGGTATACGGGTGGCGCGACGTTGGCGTGTGTTGCGGCGGGTGCGCAGGTTTGCCATGTTGATGGTTCCAAAGTGGCGGTGACCTGGGCGCGCAAGAATGCCGAGTTGTCTGGGTTGTCGGCGCGGCCGGTACGCTGGATTTTGGATGATTCGTTGGTGTTTTTGCGGCGTGAGGTTCGTCGTGGACGGAAGTATGACGGCATTATTTTAGATCCACCGATTTTTGGGCATGGACCCAAGGGCGAAGTTTGGAAAATAGAAGAACATTTGTATGAGTTGCTCGATATGGCGCGGCAGGTATTGAGCGATCGGCCATTGTTTTTTTTATTGAATGGCTATGCTGCTGGGTATTCGGCCATTGCGTATGAAAATAATTTGCGCGGTGTGTTGGGTGATGCGAAGGGCGGAGGCGTTCGCGGTGGCGGCATATTTGAGCACGGCGAATTGGCCATTCAGGAATCAGGCGCTGGCGGACGGTTGCTGCCGAGTGGTATTTTTGCGCGTTGGTCAGATAAAGTTTCTTAATGTATCTCTATGCAGGCGAAAACGCGCGAGTTGGATATTTTGTACGAAGATAATCATATTGTGGCCGTTGCCAAGCCGGCAGGAGTTTTGGTGCAGGGAGATGAGACGGGTGATGTGGCGTTGATGGATGCTGTGAAAGAGTATCTCAAGCGCAAGTACAACAAGCCCGGCCAGGTATTTTTGGGTTTGGTGCATCGGTTGGATCGGCCGGTTTCCGGCATTGTTTTATTTGGGAAAACGAGCAAGGGAGCATCGCGTTTAAGCGAGCAGTTTCGTGCGCACAAGGTGAAGAAAATATATTTTGCTGTTGTTGAGGGTCGGGTTGAGGGTGAAGGTGTGGGTGAAGGCGCAGTTTTGCAACATTATTTGATCAAAAATCACGAAAAAAATACCGTGCGTGTGTTTGCCGAAGCGCAGGAAGGCGCACAGTATGCCGAGTTATCGTATGTCGTTGTTGGCGCGGACGAAAAATATTCTTTGCTGCGGGTCGAGCTGAAAACCGGTCGTTCACATCAAATTCGGGCGCAGTTGGCGTTTGTGGGCTATCCGATTGTTGGTGATATGAAATATGGCGCTGCGGCGACATTGCCGGACCAAAGTATTGCCCTGCACGCCGGGGAAATTACGTTTCAGCGGGCGACGGGTGGTGAGATGGTGCATGTGGTGCAGCCGGTGCCGGCTTTGTGGAAGAAAAAGTTTCCAGATTTGGTGCGTTTGTTGGTTTGAGTGTCGCGGCGTATAATACGTACATATTCTTAACAAAAAATGTATGCAGCTTCAGGTAGGTGTTAAGGCGATTTTGCGTAATGAAGAGGGGAAAATTCTATTGTTGCGGCGTTCGCAGGCCAAGTATCCGGATGTGAAAGGTGATGTGTGGGATATTGTTGGTGGTCGGATTGAGCCGGGGACGCCATTGCTGGATAATTTGCGTCGGGAAATTCGTGAGGAAACCGGTTTGCAGTTGCAGGGTGTGCCCAAGCTGATTGCGGCGCAGGATATTTTAAAGAATCCGGAGAAGCATGTGGTGCGCTTGACGTATATTGCTGAAGTTGCGGCGGGTGATGTTCGGCTCGATGATGATCATGAAGCGTATCAGTGGTATACGTCGGACGAGTTGCGTACGCTGCCTGGACTCGACAGGTATTTTACCGAAGTTTTGGCGGCTGTGGGGCCGGCCGCTAAAGGTAAATAATATATGGCTTTGACGCTTTTGATTATCCTGGCTTCGGTTTTGGTGCTGGCAGAGCTGGTGGTACTGGCGGTTTTGTTGTGGGCAGCAGCGGTGAATTTGATTTTTTGGGTGCCTTATGTGCAAATGCCGGAAGCGGGCTTGCGTGAAGTGCTTGAGTTGATGCGGCAGGCTGGGGTGGTGGCTGATACCAAGGTGGTGGATTTGGGCGCCGGGGATGGCCAGGTGTTGGCGGCGATTGAACGGCAGTTTGGCGTTGTGGGAGTAGGTTATGAAATTTCGCCGTGGCCGTGGTTGCTGGCGCAGTGGCGGCTGCGGAGGCGTGGCATGGGATCGAGGGTGCACTTCGGTGATTTTTACCGGATTGACTTGAGTGGCTATAATGTGGTATTTTGCTTTTTGACACAGCCGGTGATGGCCGGGTTGGAAAAAAAGTTTGATCGCGAACTGCGACTGGGCACACGGATGGTGTTGTATGGGAGCTATCTGCCGAATGGGAAACCGGTGCGCGTAGTGCGGGCCGATAAGGTGCAGGGTCGGCTGAGTGATATTTACATTTACAAAGTGTAGAATTTAGACGTGGAAGGGTACCGAAGCGGTCATAACGGAGCGGTCTCGAAAACCGTTAGGGCTTTTTAAGCCCACGTGGGTTCGAATCCCACCCCTTCCGCAAATTTTTGAGACAGGCCCTAAATGAAAAAAATAATTAAAAGAAAAAATATGAAAAAAAAATTGTTCGTTATCTTATCCGTTTTGGTTGTCGTGGCAGCCGCGGTCATTTATTGGTTTCTGACCGGCAGAGTTGATGAAACTCTCATCAGCCAGCAAGTCAGCATTACCCGCGTCACCGTGGGAGATGAAAAAACTGAATTCGCTTCCGTTTCTCTGGCTTTTCATAAAGACAGTAAGAAATACGATTATGCCAATGTTTTGGTTGACCTCAATAAAGACGGTACATTTGCGTCATATCAGGTTGACGGCAAAACACAGGAAGAATGGGTCGTTCAAAATACTCTGACCAAAGTTTTTTCTGCCGAAGGAAATAATTTCAGTTTTGTATTGAATGATTCCCAGATCGAGGCACAGAAAGATTTCAATGTGGCCATAGTTTTGAGCAGAAAAAATCTTGACCAGTGGGATGGTAAGGCAATACGCGGTTCGGCTTATCAAACCTTGACCATTCCATCCATCGAAAGTGATGATATATCTGATCGTTATGAGGCTGATCCGGAAGGTATACGCGCTGGAGGTATTTTCCTGAATGTATTATCTGAACCGGCTTTGGCTGCAGGCGAAACTCCTCCAACTGCACCGCCGGTTGAGGCACAGGATGTACAAAAAGAACTGGAAGAAGCAACAAAAGCGCAATTAAGAGAAGGCTTGAATCCCCTCACCAACACTTCTGCGCCGAAATCCACAGAAAAAACAGTGGAGAGCTTGGGCAAAGAATTTGATGTTTTTCATGACGGTGACATGCCGGATATAACCCAGGGCAAAAATGAGTGCGTCCCCACTTCGACCGCCAACTCTTTGCTTTGGCTGGCACAAAAAAATAAATTTTCCGACAAAATGCCCAAAACAGGAGCCGAGATCATCAGTGAATTAAAAACTGATTTAAAATGGTCGGCGACCGGAGTCAAAGTCGAGGAGGATTATTTGACGGGCAAACAAGCATTCATTGAACGGCACAAATTGCCGCTGGCGACGCATTTGGTGGGCAGCAAAGCATTTGATCTTAATATTGTCGCCAAAATTGCCCAGGAACTTCGAAAAGGTCAGGATGTGGAGATACATCTGGTTTACTTCCAGGAGAAAGCCGATGGTTCCTGGCAGCAAAGCGGCGCGCACATGGTGACGGCTGTCGGAGCCAGAGGTGCCAGGGATGGCCAGCAAACCATCGAAATCCACGATCCTTTGAGTCCCGGCCCGTCCAAGCTCGATATCTACAAAGTCAACGGCAGTAATGTAAAAGATTACAAATACGGAAAACTGACGTATATTAAACAGGCGTATGCCGAATCGCCTGTCACGCCGCCGGCAACGCCGCCTGATGATTCTTCCACGCCAACTAATGCAACACCGCCAACCACCAACAGCACAGCAACCCCACCCACGCCCACACGGACGGTCAGGCCGGATATCGAAACAGGTATGACGGGAGAATATACTATTTCTCAGAGCAATGATCAAAATCTTTTGGGGATTCAATTTACGCCCACGCGCCAGGAAAATGTGGATAAAAAAATCAATGGGGTGGAGCTGACACTCGCCGATCAAAATCCGCCCTTACCGGCTGCTCCCACGGAAATGACGGCTTATGTCAATGGCGCCAGTGGATCCGCTGATTGGCCATGTACGGTTGTCAGCGGCGATGGGGTCGGCAGGGTCCAGTGCCAGGGTGATACCGCGCTTGCGTTGGATCAGGAAAATTATCTGAATGTCTTTTTTCAGGAAGAGATCCAGCAAATGAATCCATTGTATCTAAATTTTTTAAGCGATGGGCAGGTAATCAGTACCATGAATCCGATTGCCAGATAGGATTATCAGGGTAAATACATTGTTATATGTCCACGTGGTTTGTCTACATGCTGCGCTGTTTTGACGGGTCGTTTTATATTGGTATTTCCAATAATCTGGAGGCGCGTCTGCAAAAACATAACGATGGCTTGGGTGCCAAGTATACCCGGTCGCGGCGGCCGGTGCAGTTGGTGTGGTCAGAGTCCGTGGCCTCGGTTTCGGCTGCCAAAAAGCGTGAAGCGGCGCTTAAAAAATTGACCCGGGAACAGAAGCAGGAGTTGATCGGCTCGTAGGCGGCGCTTTGGGTTGACAGATTTCGAGATTTTTTGCTAAGTTAAAGGTGCTTTTGGTGCGGCGTTGTGCCCGCAAAAGCGTTGTTTATTGACATCTTATATTGTGAAAGGGAGGATAGGCGCCTTGAAACTGGCGCAATTTTGTTTTTGCTGACATTCTGGCCTTCACGGGCCACAGAACCAAACCATAGAATCAAAAAAATGCCGCAATGAAGCGCGGCGTAACCAAAGTTACCAGGCGCTTTTGAAAGCGGCTGGAGGAGGAATCAAAATGAGATATCTAGGAAATTTTTTGCTGTTGAGTTTTTTTCTGGCGGTATTTTTGTTCACTGCGGCGGTCAATTTTGTTTTTGCTGGCGACCCAATGCTCCCCAAGGATCCCCGAATGACTATCGAAGAGCAGCGAGCTTTGGAGATGCAGCAGGTTGATCCTGATGCTTTTGTGCAGACCTGTGCGGAGGAGTTTGAAATGAAGAAAGGTCAAACTCCCATTGGAATTTTTACGCAGGATGCAGAGGCGGCCGGCGTTAAGCTGCCGGCAAAATCCAAAGCCAGGAAAGTCTGGCAGGCGAAAGTTTTGAATTTGCAGCCACCGGATTTTCGTGGACTCACCACACTTCAGGTTTTAAAGAAGATGAACCCTGACGTTATTTTTGAGAAGATGAAACCCGGTGAGACGTATAAAAAATTCACTCAACAGTGCGTTGCTACTGTTTTGAAACAGATGACCGCAACATTGACTGCTGATACCCAGGCGGGTACTGCAACCGACGGTTCACAGGAACTTCTCGCGGCCTTGAAAGCCGCTGGAATTGATGTCCCGATTGTACAAGGGATTTCCCCTGTTCAGGCTGTGGTGGTCTTCGTCAAGGACCTGAGTGTAAAAACTGAAGAACTTGCTGGTCAGAATCAGACCTTGGCACATCAGAATTTGTTGCTTTCTACTAAAGTTGATGATTTGAGTCAGCAGATTCAGGATTTCCAGCAGAATTCGCCAATTCAGGTTCCACAGGATCCTGGTTTGGAGAATAAGGTAAATTTTCTTCAGCAGTTGCAGTATATCATGTTTGCTGCTGCCGGAGTTTTGGCGATAGGCCTTGCTTTTTATGCTGTTGGGTATTTCCGAATGAAGAGTCGGCAGAAAAAACTTGAAAGGAATCAGGCCAGTCTTCAGAAACAAGTTGATGCTTCAGATCATGCCCGCGTTACCATGGTTACTTCGCTCATTACATGCTGGAAGTTATCGGATCAGATTTCCGAACTCAGTGATGAGTCGAAGAGGGAGGAACTAAAACAGGAAATTAAGAAGACCTCAAACGACCTGCGTAACTTTGTTTACAAAGAGCAGCAGAAAATTGCTCTGAAGATGCTGAAAGATCCCGGACCGCAGATAGACGATTCCGAAATTATCGAGGCACAAGAAATAAAAAACTCCCAGAGCCTGGACATGAGCAGTCAGGTAGTTTACGACTGGTTTATGGTTCAGGCCGAGACAAAAAATCAAGTGGAAAATGAAATCCTCGACCTAACGGCCGCTATGGCATTTTACGGAGAAGACGATGATGATGATGCCGATCCTTCTGTCGATCCTGTCGTCGCTCAATTTGGCTTGAGCCAAATGCAAAATTTTTCCAACGCCTACATCAATTGAGAATAGGGTTATGCTTCCCATTAAAAAAAGTCAAGCCGCCTGGCGCTTTCACAAGCGTTTCAGTTGGGCATATTCTCCGTTGATGGGAAGTTGTTGAATTTTTTGCATTTTGCCTCGCCGCCAACACGCGACATCGCGCGCACATTCTGTTCACCCGCCCTTCCCTTGGGTGCTGACGTGCCGTTACTCAACCACGTCCAATCTCATTTGAGAAAAGGGGCCGTACCTATTTATAGGCGTCGGAACGGGGTAGTCTTCCCCGATAACAAAAGTAGCCTGTGCCAGCTGGACGGAAGCTGACATGGAAGAGCTGAGGCCAAACCTCAGTGATGCCGGACTATCAATTTTTGTTCCTCGGCCCGCGCTTATGCAATATAAGCGACATGCCTCAGGAACCGGCGATAGTTCATTGACAAAGGATCTCCAACCCCTCGGGTTTTTGGAGATTTTTTTGTTGGCAGAATTTTGTGCTAGTATAAAATAGGACGAAAACAGCACGCCTTTTCGGAAACGATTTCGGCTGCTCCGGCGGTAGCCTCATCTGCGCAATTCGCCTGTCAGCCCGCTGCTTAGCAGTGTTTCCAAGCCTGACAGACGAAGTGAGCTTCCTCAAAGGTATCTGGTCCAAGTCTACGATTCATAACAAATATTATTTATGCTCTGGAAACATTGTCCGCAGTGTGGCGGTACGCTGCAGGAAAAATCGGAAAAACTGCTGGTGTGTACAGCCTGCGATTTTCATTGGTACCAGAATCCGCTGCCGACGAATGCGGTGATTATTGAGAATGCGGCCGGGGAAATTATGCTGGCCAAGCGCAATGCCGAACCAAAAACCGGCTGGTGGGATTTGCCGGGGGGTTTTGTGGATCCTGGTGAGTCGCTGGAAGATTCGGCGGTGCGCGAGATTAAAGAAGAATTACAGGTGGAGCTGCGGGATGTGAAGTTTTTCCGGTCATATCCGGGGCGCTATTTGTATAAGGGAGTGAATTATTACACGATGGTGTGTGTTTTGACGGGTACGATAGAGGATCAGCAGCCGCAGGTGGCCAGCGACATCGGCGGCATCGAGTTTTTTGCGCCTGCGAAGTTGCCTTTTGACCGGATTGCCTTTCCGGCGCTGGAACAGGGTTTGCGGGATTATGTGAAGGAACGGGGAAAATAGGAGGGTATCCTTACGATCGGCGTTTACACGTTCCACATTTTTTTATTTTTTTTCTCCTTCCAGTAGCCGACGGCAGGGAAGTGGAGTAAAGCCACTTCTTTGTTTTTATATTTATGTAATTCGGTGTTGTGAATTGGTCGGGTATTTTTTACATCGAGTAAAACAATAACATCCGGCGCCCACGCGATTTTTTTCTTGTCCATATATACCGCCATGTTTTCATTTTTTATCTCCACACTGTATTTTCCGATTTCCACCTGTCCTTTTAGGAAACCAGCGCTGCTTTTGACTGAAGTTTTTTTCATCAGTCCCTGGGTAATTTTGCGTCCTGAGTATTTTTTCAACAAACTCCCCAAGTTTTTTTCCTGTAAGTATCTGCCGATATCCATGGCTTTTGAGAGCGTTTCTTTCAGGCCATAACGTTTGTATACCCCAGCTTTTACGGCATAACCAACCAGGATGCCACTACTGCCATTGTCAGCAAAAAATGGCCGCAGTATTTTTTCTATTTCCTGCGCCGGGAATCTTCCTTCCAGAAATATACTCTTGCCGGTAATACTCACACCGAGCACTGGAGTGATCGGTAAGTCAAAAACAGAGAAAACGTCCAATTGAATTTCCGGAGCAGCCCGCCCGCCAACGAGGTCGGAATCAAGCACCGGCAAGCTCAGATACGCCGCTGTTTGAAAAGCCTGGCCTTCAGCGCCAATTTCACCGGGTATCAAGCCATCTATTTTTGTGCCGGTGAGTTTTTGAAATTTTTTCACCGACGCTTTTATCAAAGTCGGTATTTTGGCGGTGTTTTTTGAAGGGTCGCCTACGCCGTATACAGAAGCGAGTATTGCGCCGGGTGCAAACTCTGTTATCTTTTTGACGGGAATTTTTGCTGATGTTTTCAGGGCCTTGGTAAATACAGCGCCATGATCGGCAAAAGAAAGTCCCCCGCCGGTACCAAAAAACAGACTACCAAGTCGTAATTCTACAAGATTTTTTTTAGAAAGGTAGAACATAGTTGTATTTTAGCACAAAATTTCCCAGAGCCCATCTCACAATATTTTTATTGTCAGATCGGTTCCGGGAGAAAGTGAAATGGTTTCACTTTTTCCGGATAAGGTTCGTTAAAAGGGCACAAACATGGTTTCTCCTTCCGTCAGTCGGTATGGGTAGGGAATTCCCAGTACCCCGACTTTTACGCTCGTTATTCGACTTTTCCCATTCATCTCAGCTCCTAAAAAAATTTTGAGTTCCGTTAAATCCTCAACGGCAATGGTTTTCTCAGGTTTCATTCCGAATTTCTCGGGGTGTGCATATGGCCAGATGTATGATTCCTGAGGATTGCTTGCGCCAGCCTGTAATGCCTGTAGCCATGTTACTTCAACAACCCCGTCGAGGCTCTTTATAAGCGCAGCTTTGACCATGTCGCTGTAAACATCAAGTTGCTGGTGGAGTACGGGCATTTCTGCGCCCAAAGCTGTTTCCACTTCCTTGATGTAAATGTGATATTCTGCGTCGGGTATCTGGCAAAATACCTGAGTTATTTTTTCTTGTCTGCATATTTCACCTATCCATCGGCACATGATGATGTGGTAAGAAGATAGATTTGATGGGAGCTGTATCCCTTCAATTTTTCTCCCAACCACGAGTTTTCCTATGGCTTCCTCCCGATCTTTCTGCAGACCTAATTTTTTTCTTGCACCCACGGGCGATCCTTTTCCGTAGGGTTTGAAAAATATTTGCCAACGGGCATCCCATAAGCAGATACCGGTGAGTATGGCTTCGGGTTGAAAATTCGGTTTCTGAGGGTAATAGCCTTCATACAGTACCGTTTTGGCCTCTTCCAGCGGCACTTTGATCGTTTGGCCTTGCCATTCGAGCCTTCCGTGGAGCGGTTCTGTGGAATTTACCAGACTCCAAGCTTCGTATTTGACGATTTCTTCCATGATATTTGCTCCTGGTTTTGAAAAGTGCAATAAAAAAATAAACCACTGGGGAGTGGTCCTGTTTTTCCTCTAACTTTACGTTGCGCGTTTAGGCGCTGTACAAATAAAAACAAGCCACTCGTGGTTTATGACGATTGTTATGACGACGATTCTGTTGTATGGTGGCTGTGATTATCATACGAGAGGTACTATACGCCTGGATAGCATTGCTGTCAAATTGTCGCACGTGCGCATTGACCGAAATCTTTTATTTGTTATGATACCCCTATTATATGAGCTATAAAGTACTTATTCCGCTTGGGGTTGAGAAGTCCAAGCATCCTCATACCCCTCTGATGTACTTCGTGGATAAAAGTTATATTACCAAGCTTACCAATTATGGTTTGACTCCTGTTTTTATTGTACCTGGACTTCCGGAAACTGATATGGAGGCTCTGTACAGGGAAGCTAGTGGGGCATTGTACATAGGTGGGGCAGACATTAATCCGGCCCTCTACCAACAAAGAAGGCACGCACAGACGGATCTGGTCGATCCCTATAACGATTTTTTTGGTGTTGCATTGTTAAAACGGATCTTGACCGATCGTAAACCGTTTTTGGGCATTTGCCGCGGTTGTCAGCTTTTATCAGTAGCGGCTGGAGGAACTCTTTATCAGCATCTTCCTGAAATTACTGGAATGCGGCATAGTATACGACCAGGTCAGGAATATGGCGATCTCATGACGAATTCGCGTCATCAAGTAAACATCGTGCCCCGGACGAAGTCAGTAGCCATTCTGGGTAACACTGTTATCAGTACCAATTCAGGACATCATCAGTCGATTTGTGATGTTGGGAAGGGTTTACGGCCAAGTGCTTATGCTTCTGATGGGGTTATTGAAATGATTGAACATTTGGATCCTGACTATTTTTGTTTTGGAATACAGGCTCATCCAGAGATTGAAGAAAATGGCCCTTTTGAGCCATTTTTCGAGGCTTTTTCACGGGCGGTTATGGATTTTCAAGACCGTGGATTTGACAAATAACTTATTTCGCTCTATTATTTTTTCATATGAATCATCAATCTTACTGGTCCACCATTATTATGTTTGTACTCTTCCTTAACGGCGGGGCCAGTCTTGTTGATACTCCTTAAACTACAAAGGTTTAGGGATCAGACAAAATGCCCCGTCCAATAAGCGACGGGGCTTTTTGTTTGACCTTTAACAATTAAAGGCAAATTTTGTTGGAAAATCCATCAATTTTTGCTTAATTTCTGTGCTTACATTTTGTAAGTTGGCAGATTTGAGAATAACCGTCATCCAATTGTTAACTTTTAAGCGACACGGTAGTCGCTTCAGAACCAAGAAGTAGGAGGAATCTACTATGGCAAATGTACAGTTATTGTTTTTAAGTCACGAAGCTGATGAACTTGGAATAAAGGCTATTCAGGCTCTTTCAGAGGAGGCGAAATTTAACATAAAAATTTTGCAGAATGGTCAGTCGTTTTCCGACGTCAGTGTTGATAATAAGAGTAAACTTGGTGTGGCCTTTTTTGCCGACCCAGGTGAAGTGAGAAAACATGCTTTAAGAGCAGCGTCTCACCGAGTTGAAAAAGTTCCCGCTTGGGCTGAGGGTTGCAGTTTTTCCGTCGCTTTGAAGAAGGACAATCCTAAAGCTGTTCAGTCAGTTGCACGACAGTTGAGTATGTGGGAGGGTATGGCTTCATTGACTGAAATTGCTCCTTGGGGGCAGATTCCAACAGGCGCAGATAATTTTGAGCTCTTTCGTGAGTGGGTGCGGCGGGCTTTCGGCGTAGATCCTGATGAACTCAACATCATCTATCAGCCTCCTAAATTGTCACCCGCTGTACTGAGAAAAATGAGGCAACTTTTGAACAGTTTCTGTTTTAGCCCAACTCTGGTGAGTGATATCATTCGCAGTGTTCAAAATGTTGGTACCGAGTTGGATATTGGGTATGTTGCCAAGACTGTAAAGTTTTTTAAAGAGATGGTCTCAGGCAATAAAAATTTCAACATTCAACTCGGTGCTCAGACGGAAAGATTCTTAACCTCGGTTTGGAAAGGCTATCTTGGTAAGCCCGTTGAACTGGTCATTCCTGTGTGCCCAGCCTGGTCACATGATGAACAGGGGTACACCTTCAAGACCGTCGATGAGAACAGCACCGGTGTAGCCTATCAAATGATGATCGAGCGTTTGGAACAGTTCATTCCCTTCTTCCAGAAACTCGACATCAGGGTTAACATCACTATTCTCGTCGGTGATATTGAATGGTTCGATGTTCGAAAGGGTGATTATAAGACTCTGCAGGAAGATATTACGGAATATGAATTCATGCGTCGTATTTCTGTGCAGACAGGGTTGATAAGAGCGGATTTGCAGAGGCGCGGTTTACAACAGAGTGAAGTTCAGGCATTTTTGGAAGTTTTCCCGCGCGATGAGTTCTTGGACCGCTGCGCTGAAGAACGGTCAAAATTCGAAGCGATGCTGAAAACGAGCGAATGGGTGCAGGGGATGTTTGATTACATTATGGAGTTTGAAGCTCCTTTGTACACCAAACAATGCGGAATCCGGGTTGATCCCAAGAATCCACATCCACAGGTAAAAGACGCGGCCCTTGATGATATCCGCCTCTATCTCACGTTTGTTGGGCTCATCCAGGAAATGTATGGAGAGCAGAATCTTTGCTTTTTCACCCAGAGCGATCCTTTTATGGGATTCTATCGCTCCGTTCCGCACGTGGGGTGGAAGGTGCCTCGCAAAGGCGCCTTCTGAGGTGGGCTGGTTAGGTGAGATTTTTGGCAAATTTTATAGCACCATTATGGTTATTACGGAAACATCTTCCGATTTCTGTAAGATATTTTTACGAACATTTATGAGGGGAGTGTGAATACAAAACACTTCGGAAGACCCCTCTTTTTATTTTTTAAGTAATTTTTTTTGACATGGCTTTTTATGGAATTAACACTTTACACTTACCCGTTTTATCGATGTAGAAAATGTCTTCATAGCGAAGTAGGGTTCCGTCAGGTAATTTCGCTTCCGGCTCTAAGGTGAATACGTTACCTTTTTCCAGTGTTCTGTCGTCATAACCTATCTCTGGATATTCATGCAGTCCTGTTCCGATGCCGTGACCAAGATCTGTGGGTACGAAAAATTTTTCAATATCTTGGTTAGCATACTCCTCCTTGAGAATTCTGAGAATCGCCCGGACCGGTGTACCGGCCTGCAGTCGATCTGCCGTGGCGAAGATAGCAGCTTTGAGTGAGCGGTAGTATTTTTCGTATTTTTTCTTTGAACTTCCTAGAAAATAGCAAAAGGTGATGTCAGAATAATAGGTATTCATGATTACACCAAAATCCAAACAGATAGGGTCATTCTTTTTTAGTCGGTATTCACTGGGAAAACCGGAAGTGGTTTTTTTTGTCCGGGGTCCGGCTGTTATGCATAGGTGTGAAATCGGCAGGCGCTGTTTCCACATGGCGTCCTCAACCATTTTGCTAATTTCTATTTCTTTTTTGCCAATATATTTTTTCCAAGGAAATTTTCTCATAAACTGTTTCGTGAACCGGACCGATTTTTTCATCAGCTCAAGTTCGATTGCATCTTTAACTTGATAGATATTCCGGATAGTATTTTCTACATTTTTGAGATGTATATTTTTCAGGAGAAGCATTTCTTTGTAAGGTGCATTGCCGGCAAAACCTAGCGATTTAATATTCTTCAGATAAGGAAGGATAAATGGGATCATTGTGGTTTTTTCACCCGTGCCTATGATTTTCACCGGTACTTTACTGAAAGATTTATACGCATCAGCGAGACGCCACTGAGGAATGAATAAGAATGATTCAGTTTTCTTAACCAACAGATAGGTTGAATCAAATATGCGGCTCCCTAAAGCCCAGGATAGGAGAGACGGATCTTCATTTTCGGCGTTAAATATAAGCAAAGCATCACACTCCTTTTCGGTAAGAAGTTTTCGAAGTTTTTCAATTCTCTTTTTGTAATAATTGTTCGGAATATGGGACATATTCTTTCGTCAATGTGCGCCACTCTTTACGTGGCTGATAAATATACCTTAGTATATGGAAAGCCAACGGAAAAGTAATTTTTTTGTTTTTTAGCTCTTTATCTCCCACTTTCACAGTGAAACACCTCCATATTCGTCTTTCGGCTGATCGTCCGATGCCGCACACAATTGGCTACAAGATGCTTTTTGAGGTTGTTGGGGATCACCCTCGACACATCTTTGGGGTATATAAACCAGCTTTTGCCCCTGGCCATAGCTCCTTCATTTTTTACAATTTCCCCAAAAATTTGAACTGATCGATAACGGCATTCTTTGAATAATGTGCAGTAACGGTAATCCTAAAGAACCAATATTTTTTTTAAGTTTTTTCTTATTGTGATCTGTTATGATATTATGTTTTTCAAGTATAATGTTTTTGAATTTAGCATTCTCCAAAATCATTCTTAATGAGCTTAGTGATTGCAAACTACAATGATATTTTTTGTAAGCCGTTAAAGAATAATTATGTATTATTTCCCAAGGTATATTTATAAATTTATTTGGTGTTTGAAAAATGAATTTCCCCTCTTTTTTAATAATTCTATAAACCTGATTTGCTAAAAAAATGTGTATATCTGGTATATGCTCGATTACGTCAAACATTAAAACCACATCAAATGAATTATCCTCAAAAGGAATTATATCACCCGGATAATACTCTATCCGGTCCTTAATAACAGGGTATTCCTTTTTCCCCATCTCGATTAATTTTTTATTTACGTCAATACCTTGCAAGTTTGTATAACCAAATTCATGCAACTTATAAAGTAAACTCCCGTAGCTACAACCAATATCCAGTATTCTCGCCTCTTTAGGGATTTTAAATTTTAAAAAATATTCTACCGAAGAGTTTATATTTCCATACTCTTCTGCTATAGCTGTATCCATGATAGTAAAAGTTATGTTGTTCTTTTTGGGACTTGTTCGTTTGGTATATTTTGCGTTAGCGCTGCGTGGCTCTGAAGCTG
>MHKD01000027.1:6030-27659 GCA_001818775.1 Candidatus Kerfeldbacteria bacterium RIFCSPHIGHO2_12_FULL_48_17 | reverse complement strand
TCATAGGCGTGCGCCAGGTTGTGTAACTTCATATCAATGCTTCTCTTGAGATTGCCTGGATTGAGGCTTTCGTATGTTTGTTTCAGTTCTTTTTTTTGTTTCTTTGTGATTCTTTCAGACTCCATGAGTCTTCGGTAGGGCGTTTTTGGTGTATCATATTTCTTTTTGATCTTCCCGGCGACACGGTACTTTTTTGTCAGTTTCATCACCGGTTGAAAGAAATTCTTGTACAGGCGCAGTTCGTGGCGGTACAGATCATTGATGATATTTTGTTCTTCTTTGCTGTCATAGCGCCGGTACCCCACCACCTGCCGTACATGGGTGGAATTCTTCTGTTCCACGAAACAGTTGTCATTCTTTTTGTAGGGACGGGAACGGGACAGGGCTATCTTGTTCTTTTGTGAATACGCGTACACATGGTAGTTCATGATGTTCCCACCATTGTCAGGGTGCATTTCCTTCCAGGCAAACGGGGAGCGAATCCGTGTTTCGTTGATGGCCTCAAGCGCCCGCTCCTGTCCTTTTCCCATAACCGCCTCACCTTCCCACCAGCCCGAGCATATATCAGTGACAGACAGGGAATTGACGTATTCGCCCCGAACAGACACACCGCAATTTTCCACGAAATCAATCTGCACGACCCCTGGATTCTCTCTATCAAGTTCGGCGGCGGTTTTGGTCGGAACCTTGGTACACAGCAGGGAATTTCTTTTGCTGACATACTTTCGTTTCCCCCTTTCCACCTCCTTTTCATGCTTTAACTTGGCATCAATGGTGGAAGGAACCATTTCCCTGAGCTTGCGCGCTGTTTCATCGGAACAGATCAATTCTTTCAAGGTACGGAGTCGGTCAGTTTCTTCGCAAAGAATCGGCGCCAGTCTCTGGCCGCAGGGGAAGTCAAATATTTTCCAGATGCACACCAGCGCTGCTTTCACTGGTCCATCGTAGGTTTCTTTCCGGGGTTTTCTTCTCTCTCCTCCTCCTTTCTTTTTTACCCCAACCTTCTGTCGGAACTTTTTAATCACATACTTTCTCTCCTGCCCGGTATTGCGGCAGTACTCATCAAGCATCTGACCCTTGTCTTTTTTTGATGCTTGCAAATATCGTTTTCGTAATGTATTCATATATTGGTTACGGGCTTTCCGGTCCATGGTGGTGGAAGTTAATGGTGATAACTTTCACAAAATACCATGAATTTTCGGTGTCTTTATTATATCGGAGAACCAGGAGGGCTATGGTGTCATTTTAGCTCGGTCAATGCGGCATATATAAAAAACCAGCCAAAAGGAGTATACTGGAAGGGCATAAATATTGAACGAAGCCGCCTATGGAAACATACCTCATTGTCATCCTGGTTTTTGCCGGGATAGGAATCATCAACACCGCCTATTTGGTGTCACATGTGATATCAAAAAAACCGGTAAAGTGCCTGTTTTTCCCGCCCGAATGGTGTCACAAAGTTCAATTCAGCAAATACAGCCGCACCCTCGGCATCCCCAACCCCGTAACCGGTCTGGGATTTTACCTGGCGATCCTCATCTTGACAGGACTCTTTGTGCAGGGTACCATCGCGTTCTGGCCGATCGCAACAATTATCACCATTGGGTTTCTTTTTTCAGTCTACTTCACCATCATTCAGGCCTTTGTCCTGAAAGCATTTTGCACTTGGTGCGTCGTTTCAGCGATCGATTTTCTTGTACTATTCCTTGTAGTAGTGCTAAGATAATCTCAAATGGGCACGCCATACCCGCGCCAACGGATTCATCCTTAATCAATCACTATGAAAAAATCATACAGCCTCATTGGCGGCGCATGCATCGTCGTCGTACTGCTTATCGCCTGGGCCGTGAGCCAAAAATCCACCGCCGATGACACGGACGCAGTGGTCCCGACCCTGGAAAACATTTCGGAAAATGATCATGTCCGCGGCAATGCCGACGCCAAAGTTGTTGTTGTTGAATACGGTGATTTTCAGTGTCCAGCCTGCGGAGTCTACTACCCCATTATGAAACAGGTGCAGGATGACATGGGCGCGAATGTGGCCTTCGTATTCCGGAACTTTCCGCTCAGCTCCATTCACCCGAATGCGGAAATCGGATCACGCGCGGCCGAAGCGGCTGCCGAGCAGGGAAAGTTCTGGGAAATGCACGACATCCTCTACGAAAAACAGACGGAATGGTCCACAGGTTCTGACGTACGAACCATTCTGACCGGATATGCGCAGACACTTGGACTTGATACCGGAAAATTCAAAACCGATCTCAACAGTAAAAAAGTAAAGGACAAGGTGAACGCTGACCGAAACAGCGGTACCGCTGCCAAGGTGAATGCCACGCCGACATTTTTCGTGAATGGGGTTAAAATAAAAAATCCGCAGTCAGCCGCCGAATTTGAAAAACTTTTACAGACAAAGATTGATGAAACTGGGACGACTGTAGCGCCGGTGACAAACAGCAATCAAAGCGTCAATGCCAATACGGCCGCACCAACATCGACGAACAAAAATACCAACACCAGTCAAAATGTCAACGGCATTTGACATTTTTTTCATATCTGATATATTTGGTCGCAATGCGTGAAGACGTATCACACAGGTTGTCGGTGCGCCCCAGTGCGCCCGATACAGAGAATTTTTCAAAAATAGAAATAGAGAGGAGGGCCAAATGGCCACAAGTAAAACTCAAAAATGTGAGCATGGAAAAACATCATACTGCGGAACATGCGAGTCCAAGCAGGACCGTTGCATTCATGATATGCTGCCCGGTACCTGCAGCATCTGTGCGAAAAACGGCGGGCACAAACCAAAATACATCAACACAGCCCGCCACCGAACATTCATATCGTAGTTCCTTACCAAGCGTATTCTCCTTCTTCTCATCGCACCGAGAGTACGCTTGGCCCCTATTTTCTCCAAACGAAAAACGACCCCACGAGTCGTATTTTTTTTCATAAAAACAAACCGGGTGATTCACAAGCTGTAAAAAACTTGCAAATCACCCTTAAAAAAACTAAGCGACGGCTGATTCAAAAAAATCTTCTTCAGCCGAATCTTCTCCGGCAGGAAGCTCATCGGTCATAGAACCTGTAATCACAGGCCCTCTGACGAGTTCAGGTGTTGGCTGACCAAGTGCCTCACCGTCACTGGAAACCTTTTCTTGATCACCAATAGCAGGCTTTTCCCAGTGGGCTGAAACACCAATGCCATTGACCCCGACCGTCTGCAACGTCACCTCAAAATATTCGCAGACGGGAAAAACATCCAGCGCCAGAACAAAAATCTGACAAATCTGGTCAACGACCCGCTGAAGCACTTCTTCCTTTCTCTCCGGCTTGGCCAACAAGGACGCCACTTCCATTCGAACATCCCTGCCGGATGATGGTCTGAGGCCACAATTCACAAAATGCACATAAATGCGACCGGATTTCAGACCAAGTTCGGCCACACCAGCCACAGCCTCCTGTAAATGCACCTCGAATTTAGCCAAAACCAACGGATCGATAGTCCTCGATACACCGTAAATTTTAATAATACAAGACATGTGTCACCTCTCTTAGCGCCTAAGCGGCACCAAAAATGTAATAAAAAGGACAAAACGAACTAAACGCATCGTAGGCAAAATGCGCCCATTTGTCAAACCCACGCCGAACCCCCCACAAAACCTAATGCACCAATCCCTCACGATACGGCGCCAAACCGGCCACCATCGCCTTATGCAACACCCCGTTCGTCGCCAATGTTCCCCGTCCACGATAAATATCCACCGCGTTATAGCCCAACCGCCCGCCCTGCAGATCCGTAATCTCCCCACCCGCCTCGAGCAAAATAATTTCCGGGGCACACGTGTCCCACTCCGCCAAATTTTTATACCCATTAAAATGCACATCAGCCGCACCTTCCGCCAAAGCGCACAATTTCAAACCCATGCCGCCCCCCGACAAAAAATGCTTGATACCCATCCCCTCAGCCGCCTTTAAAATTTCCGGCTTCACGTTCAATTGATTCACCAACAACCGTGCCGCTCCAAGATCCGCCACCTCACTCACCCGGAACCGCACCGACGCAACCGCACCCACCTGCTTCCAGGCTCCACCGCCGCTTTCCGCAAAATACATAACATCCTGCACCGGCGCATAGACCGCGCCCAACACCGGCACTCCCCGCCTCGCCAATCCAATAATCACGCAAAACTGATCCGTTCGCGCCACAAAATCCCGTGTGCCGTCCAATGGATCAACGATCCAAAGACTATCACGCGCCAATCGCTCATCACTTTTCTCGCCTTCTTCCGATAAAATCGCATACGAAGAACCCGCAGCCAACAACTCATGCAACAACTTGTCAGACGCCATGTCAGCATCCGTCACCGGCGACTTATCCGCTTTGGTATAGACTTCATAATTTTTCCGCTGATAAAAATCGAGTAAAACCTTCCCGCCCGCGCGCGCCGAATCGATTGCCAACTGTAAATCTTTACTTATGCTCATACGCACGTCAATAAAAAAATTAAACGATGAACCGCCGCAAGGGACAGTCCGCATGCCGACACCGTGCCGGACAATATTCCCGGCCGTATAAAATCAGCCGATGCGTAATATTACCCCACTCGCGCCGCGGCACGACGCGCACCAGATCCTGTTCAATTTTCACCGGATCCGCGGCACGCGTCAAACCAAACAAACGCGACAACCGCGTCACGTGCGTATCAACGGCAATGCCTTCGTTTTTTCCGTAGGCATTACTGAGAATAATATTCGCCGTTTTGCGCCCCACGCCGGGTAAAGCCGTCAACTCATCCATTGTCTGCGGCACCCGACCGCCATGTTTCGCCTGCACGATGCGGGCGGTGGCAACAATATTCCGCGCTTTACCGCGCCACAAACCGATGCGCCGAATATCACGTGCCAACCCACTCGGCTGCGCACTGGCATAATCCGCCAGCCGCAGGTATTTACGAAACAAATGGGCCGTCACCACATTGACCTGCTTATCGGTCGTTTGCGCCGACAGCATAACGGCTACCAGCATTTCCCAGGTATTATTGAAGCGCAAAGCCATCCGCGGCTGGGAATAGAGCTTCTGCAAAGCGGCCAACAGCTGCCGGGCACGAGCGGCCCGTCCGGCCCGAGTGGATAAAATTTTCTTGCATTTCTTGGGCATATAGGCTTATGATATACTGAATTCATAAACCGAATCAAACGCGCGAACGAAGTGCACAAGCACCGCCGCCAGCGCTCTAAACCCATTCTCATGGAAACCCGTCTCAACAAATTTCTCACCGAAGCCAACTACTGCTCGCGTCGCCAGGCCGACCGGCTCATTGCCGAAGGTCAGGTTCTTGTGAACGGCAGACCAGCCATACTCGGACAAAAAGTCACAAGCGCAGACAAAGTCGAAGCCAGGGGCGAGCTCATCAGCGCGCGCAAACCGCGACAGCAGCACGCCTACCTGGCTTTTTACAAACCAGCCGGCGTCATCTGCACGACCGACCCAGACGCCAAAGACAACATTATTGATGCGGTAAATTATCCGCAGCGCATATATCCCATCGGCCGACTCGACGTGAAATCCGAAGGTCTCATTTTTCTGACCAATGACGGCTCAATCGTGAACGACATTCTCAAAGCGGAAAATAAAATCGAAAAAGAATACTGGGTGGAAGTTTCTTCACCCATAGAAAAAGATTTTCTCACTCACCTGGCTAAAGGTGTTTATATAGATGGACGTAAAACCCTGCCGGCCCAGGTTCAGAAGCAAGGAAAAAAGGCGTTCACCATCACGATTGTCGAAGGCAAAAACCGACAGATCCGCAAAATGTGTGAAATACTGGGCTACTTCGTTACCAAATTGGTGCGTATCCGCATCGGCAACATCACGCTCGGCCGCCTCAAACCCGGCAAATACAAAAGCATCGACCCCGCCACGATCGGAATCTAGTAATCCAACAGCTTCCGCATATTGCGGTGCTCTTTTATTTTTTCCAAAGACTTGGCTTCAATCTGACGGATACGTTCACGTGTCACACCAAATTCCTGACCAACTTCTTCCAAAGTATGCGCCACGCCATCAATCAAACCAAAACGCATTTCCAAAATCTTCTGCTCGCGCGGCACCAAATCCTTGATCACATCACGCACATGATCGCGCAGAATTTCCAATGAAGCCGACCGATCCGGCGTGATCGTTTTGACATCTTCAATAAAATCACCCAAAGTCGAATCTTCATCATCTTCACCCACCGTCGTTTCCAAAGACACGGTATCCTGTGAAATCTTGATAATCTGATGAATTTTTTCCACCGTTTCGCCCATTTCCGCCGCAATTTCTTCCGGCAACGGCTCACGACCCAGCGTCTGAATCAATGACCGTTCAATCTGCGTAAACTTGTTGATCGTTTCCACCATGTGCACCGGAATACGAATCGTACGCGACTGATCAGCGAGCGAGCGCGTAATCGCCTGACGAATCCACCACGTCGCATACGTCGAAAACTTGTAACCCTTGCGGTAATCAAATTTCTCCACAGCGCGAAACAAACCCACATTCCCTTCCTGAATCAAATCAAGCAGCGACAACGAACGACCCGTAAATTTCTTCGCAATACTCACGACCAAACGCAGGTTGGCTTCAATCAGTTTACGCTTGGCATCTTCATCGCCCTTTTCTTTGAGTTTGGCGAGACGCACTTCTTCTTCGGTGGAAAGCAGCGGCACTTTACCGATTTCACGCAGATACATCTGAATCGAATCGCCGGAAATATCACCCAAATCAAAAGCCTTACGCACACGCGACTGTTTTTTGGTGGTAGTCACGACCGACTCGCGGGTCAGCAAACCACCCGCGACCTCACGAATCATAATGCCGTTGTTTTGCAGCTGATCAAGGTACTGTTCAAAACGTTCGGTATAATCTTCCAAATTGGAAAAGACATACAAAATTTCAACTTCGGTCAGAAAACCGCGGGACCGACCCTTTTCAATCAGGTGCGTCGCTTCTTTTTCCGGCCAGGTAGCTGCAACATAATCTTTCAGACGCTCAGGATGACCTTTTCGCACATGCACAGCTTTGCGACGACCATCACCATGCCGACGGCCGCGCTGCTGAGCATGTTTTGCTGCACGCGGTGGTTTATGTGAAAATTTTTTCGCAGGCGGACGATGCTTCCGGGATTTTCCGTGTGCAGCCGGACGGGAACGTTTACGAAATTTCCTGTGTGCCTTCTTCGCCGCTGGTTTGCGAGCAGGAGAGCGCTTTGCTACCGGGCGCTTTTTAGCGCCTTCTTTCCGTTTTTGTGCCATATATTGAAAATAATCATGTACTTATGGATTTGTGTGCAGTTCAAGGCAGCACGAGGAGCGTAGCAAGGCGTACTAAAAGGTACGCCGAGCAAGCCCCGCAGTGCTAACGCAGAAATGCACCAAAGACATAAGTACGGATTTTTTAGGACAAGGTATTCAGTCTACCCATGTAGTGCTGAAACTCTCGACCAAGTTGGTCGAGCTGATTCTGGTTGCCTTGGTCTTCAGCGATTTTGATTTGCTGTTCCAAGGTAAAAATATATTGCAAAATGGACGACCGCTCCAGCCTGTTCAGCAACGTCTGTAATTCCAACTGAACGGTCTGCGCATTAATATCCTGAGAAATGACCTCGTTCTCATCAAGCAATAAAGCCGTAACCCGATGATCGTCATTGACTGCCTGAGGAAACGTCTGTATAAAGCCTTTCCAGTCAAATGCATTGCGCTTAGTATAATAAATAATCATGTTCCTGTAAAGGTCGGAGAAATAGGGATCTTCGATGTTTTCCGGATCAAGTTTTTGAATAATAAACGCCAGCTGCTCAGGATACTGGATGATGAGGGCCAGTATACGACGGATAAAAACATTCTGCTGGGAATTCGTCGCTGCCGCCGGTTTTGCAGGAACTTGGCTGGTCGCCACATCGCCCCCGCTCCCCCGCCGCTGCGCAGTAATCTGCACCACCCGCGACAATGCCTGCTCGATCACAGAAGATTCCACCTGCACCAAACTGGCCAGGCGCTGCACATAGTGCGATCGCTCAACCACATCCTGAAGCGCTGCCAACAGGGGCAACACTTCCTGCGTAAATTTCTTCTTACCTTCAACGTTGCCGAGTTTCACCTTCGCTGCCAAGGTGTCAATAAAATAATCCATGAACAACGGGGCCTGCTTGATCGCGCGCACAAACGCCTCTTTACTTTTTCGTATACCCTCGTCCGGATCTTTCGCGGACGGCGAAACCACCACCCGCACGTTCACATCAAGCTGCCAAGCAACGATAGCGCCGCGCCGCGCCGCTTCCTGACCGGCTTCATCCATATCAAACGCAAACAAAATATTCTTCGTATAACGCCGCAGCAGTTTCACCTGCTCCAACGTCAACGCCGTACCCGAACTGGCCACGACGTTGTGAATGCCCGCCTGATAGGCCGTAATCACGTCCATATACCCTTCCATCACGATCGCCGCATCGGCGGTGCGAATCGCCTGCCTAGCCCGGTGAATATTAAACAACACCTGACTCTTGTGATACATGGTCGTCTCCGGTGAATTCAAGTACTTGGCCCCTTCGCCGTCTTTCAACATGCGGCCGCCGAAGGCAATCACGCTGCCCTGCACATCATGAATCGGAAACATCAGCCGATCACGAAAGCGGTCGTAATAGCCGCGACTGCGTTCGCTTTTGATGATGAGCCCAGCATCGAGCATCTGCTGATCACTGAAACCTTTTTCATCAAGATGCGTGCGAACAGCGTCCCACGTTTCCGGCGCATATCCTACTTCAAAATCTTCCACGGTCTCCAAAGTCAATCCGCGTTTTTTGGCATAATCGCGCGCGACTTGCGCATCGGCGTCGCGCAACAACCTGTCATGATAAAAACCGGCCGCCTGCTGAATCGTATCAAGCGCCTCGGTTTTTTTGTTACTGTTTTCCGGACGATAACTGTCGAGCGTCACATGCGCCTTGGCCGCGAGCATGCGCAATGTTTCCGGAAATTCCAGGCCTTCGATTTTTTTGACGAAGCCGAACACGTCGCCACCTTCGCTGCAGCCGAAACAGTGCCAGATTTGTTTGTCTTCGGAAACCATGAACGACGGTGATTTTTCGTTATGAAAAGGACAGCGGGCGCGCCAATTGCTGCCGGCTTTTTTAAGGGGAATGTATTCCTGAACCACGTCAACAATGCTGAGGCGGCGTTTGATTTCGTTTATGGCATCACTCATGTCTTTACTATAGCTGACTTGTGAGGTTGAGAGCAAAAGACTTACTTTCTGGTTTGGTGGATAACGCCTTTTCGGAAACGATTTCGGCTGCTCCAGCGGCAGCCTCATCTGCGCACTTTGCCTGCCAGCCTCCCGACGTCCGTCGGTATGACCAAGCCTGTCAGACAAAGTGAGCTTCCTCAAAAGCATTATCCACCAAACATACTTGTCATCCTTTCACAAAAATAGCTAAATACAGAGAAAATTTGCGAATTTGTAACGGCGGCGCGACCTCATTCGTAGTGGCGATTGACAAAAACGTTAAAAAATAGTATATTTTGACGAGTTTTCCACAGACGGCGCGGTTTGACACCAAGCTTTTTGGCCAGTACAATACGAGCAAATGGGCAACCGAAGTTGTGCCATTTTTGCGTTTTAGGAACGTAAAAATGACATGACTTGGGGGAGCTCATCATGAATGAGCAATCGCCCCTTGAAAATTTTTTGTAACCAAAACCACAACTTTGGGTCGGCGCGCTTTGAGATTGCGCATCCACTCACCTATCTGGAGGGAATGAAGATGAGAAATTTCTTAAAAGGCTTGAAAAATTTGTTGATCGGCGGAGTCATGTTCGCAAGCTCTCTGTTCGCTGGTGCTCCTGCAGCCGTTGCTGAAACCGGCGAATGTCCCCGCGACACCCTTCCCACCACTATGTGGGTGCTATGGCTGGCAGCAATCGGTGCTGGCGTAGGCATGTATATAGCCTATGACCGGAAACGGGAAGAAGTTGCCGACGCTGAAAATCTTCTCGAACTTGGACGAGAAGAAAAAATTGAACTCATGCGGCAAATCGGAAGACTTCGCCGCGAAAACAAAATGCTCCAAGCGGCCAACATTGGCCAGGAGGAACTCCAGGAATATGAACGCCTCCTGGCTGCGACCCGCGCCGAAAGCGAGGAACGCGGAGGCCATAATGAATTCCTGCGTGAGACTCTTGCGGCCACGCAGGAAGAGTTGGAAAAAACAAAAGAATTATCGGAGGCCCGTTTTCAGCAGGCCGAGATGGCGCTGGACAATTTTTCCAAAGTTGAAGAAAACTACGAAAAATTGTATGCGGGTTACCAAAAACTCGCTACAGAAAACAGAAATGTCACCCAGCAATTGCGGGCGACGCTGACAAATTCTGTCGTCAAGATCGCCGACAAAAATGAGGCCGCGGCGGAATTTGAGGAAAAAATTTCCGAGCTCGAGGAAACAGTTCTTTTTCTCGAGGAGCAAATTGATAAACTCGTCGGAAAAAACTCCAAGCTCTTCGGAGAAAAACAAGAGCTGGAAGGCAAAATTGTTTTTTTCAGCTCAGAAATAACCAGGCTGTCGCAATCAAATGGACAGCCTGACAAAAATCAACAACAACTGCAGATCATCGACCTCCGTGACGATCTGCACGACCGCCAAAAGGCCGTCGTAAACAGATAAAAACTCTCTCTATTATAAACCCGTACCGTGTGTTGGAACTGGAAGTCGCCCCTAAGGACTCAATAGACTTCCCTCCGGCCGCAAGGCAAACACACCGCAACGGGTGGAGCACCTGAACACTACAAAATGCGACTGCGTGTCTTTTGCTCCAGACACCCAGCCGCCGCGCGAAGAGTCCCCTCCATTGCTCGCCAATGGACTCGCGTTTTGAACATTAAGAAAGACCATGCGTTTTTACACCATGGCCTTTTTTATTTTCCGCACCAATGCAGTCGCGCGTAAACGCCGGCAATCAAAAAGGGCCGCGGCCGCACAAGGCCACGACCCCTTCGTCTCACACAGAAACTTTACCGCGTCGCACCACTATACGTGATAGCACGCACCGCATCCCAATCCACGGCCGAAGTTGGGGTATATCCATAAATGTTACGGAATATATTCACCCCGCCGAGTTCGCGGACAGTGTCACGCGGCTCCGGACGCAATCCATATGCCAGAATCTTCACGGCAACTTCATCATACGCATTCGAATAGTCAGGATTACGCTTGTAAATCTTCTGAAAATTCGCTAAAGCGCGCGATTCAGCACTCATGCTCTCCACAGCTGGCCAGCGGCCATTGCCAATTTTCAAAATATCCTGCCATTCAGCAGTCGAACCCGGGGCATTATCGCCATAGGCAGCGCGCCATGAATTCAATACACCGGCGCGTTCACCCGCACCCAAACCCGCAGTGGTGCCGACATTGTAGGCAACAAAGAAAATATACGAATACTCGTTCTCTGCCTGTCCCAAATTCGAGCCTGAATCAAAATCACCGTAAATCTTATCAAGCAAGGCCTCAGCCTGGGTCTCAGCCGCCTCATCCTGAACAATATCGAGTCCTAAAGCTTCAGTGATAGTGTCAAAACCGGTGACAAACCCGGGATCACCCGAATCAAAGGCCGCTGCTTCATTCTGGATGTCCAAAATCTCCTGCGTCCGGGCAGCATCAGTGGATGAATCATACACCGTCATCTCAGATCCTTCGATGTTATAGCCAACCGTATAACCGTCAGGCTCATTATAATTATACGTCTTATCATGATAGACACGAATCGCACCAGCCTCGGCACTTTCCGGAACGGTCACCACGATCATATCATCTGCCCAAGAAACCCCCTCACCCTCGACATTGACCTGAAAGTCAACCAACCCGTCACCAAAATAGACCTGAGCTGTGCAGGTGAGTGTTGACTCGCCCTCACAGGCATCCTCCAAATCATGTCCGTAAATCGTCACCGTGTCACCTACTACCACTTCCGTCGGCCAGACCTTGGTGATCGTTGGCGCGTCTTCGGCATCAAGCACGGTAAACTCAGGCCCGGTAATATCAAAAGTTTCCTGGTATTCGTCATCTTGGCCATGATTAAAAGTCTCATTCCGATACACACGAATATCACCTGATTCAGCATCTTCCGGAACCTTCACGGTAATAGCCGTATCGGTCCAGGAAACACCATTGCCCTCAGCATCCACCATGAAATTCACATTGGTATCACCCCAAAAAACCTGCAGAGCGCAAAGTGTTTGACTCTTTCCAGGACAATCATCTCCAAAATCATTTCCATGAATAGTCACTTCCTCACCGACTGCGCCCATGGTTTCGGACAAATAACTGACCGCCGCATCATCCACGTTGGCCCGTACAGCCAATGCGCCCGTAAAAAAAATTCCCACCGCCGCGAGCGCCAGCGCAGGTAACAAATATCGTTTCCTCATATGATATTTTTATTATTTAAATACTCACTCCTTGATGGATAAAGTATAGCACGCCCCCCCCCTTACGCAAAACACACCAAACCTTGCACAAAAATCCACCACATGACATAATGGCAGTGAAAAAATCATTTATATATTACGCATGAAATATCTCATCCTCGGCAATGGCTACGTTGCCAACCTGTTTAAAGATTCCATCGGCTCCGAAGCGGAAATCTCCACCGTCCGGATCGAAAACTACGACGCACTCAAAGCCGAAATTCAAAGCAAAAAACCCGACGTTGTCATCAATACCGCCGGTAAAACCGGCCGCCCCAATGTGGATTGGTGTGAAGATCACAAACTGGAAACGATCGTATCAAATGTCTATGGCCCGTTGACGATTCTGCGTGTCTGCGAAGAACTCGGCCAATACTGGGCTCATGTTGGCAGCGGTTGCGTCTACGAAAGCAAAACCACGAAGGATGTGTACAATGAAAAAGATCAGCCCAATTTCTTTGACAGTTTTTACAGCCGTACCAAAGCCTGGAGCGAAGGGATGCTGAAAGAATTCAATGTCTTGCAGCTGCGTCTGCGCATGCCGCTCGATGACATGCCGGGTCCGCGCAACTTTGTGACGAAAATCACAAAATACGAAAAGGTGATCAATATTCCCAACTCGATCAGTATTATGGAAGACTTTGTAAAGGCGGCGCAGGAATTGATTGCCAAAAAAGCCACCGGTATTTTCAATGTCACGAATCCCGGCTCCATTACGCACGCCGAAATTCTGGACATATACAAGGAAATTGTGGATCAGAATTTCAAATACACGATTTTCTCGCTCGAGGAAATGGAAAAAATCACCAAAGCGCGGCGCTCGAACTGCATTTTGTCGAATCAAAAGATGGAAGACTTCGGTGTGCATATGCGCCCCGTGAAAGAAGCTGTTCGCGACATGCTCGTGAAATACAAAGCCAATATGGATGCCGGAAAAATCCGTCAAGATAAGGCGGCACTGCAGAAGGCCTAGGAAAAAATATAAAAAAATGACCTTTGAGGGAGCTCATCTCAAGAATAATAGTGCCAACAATGGCCTATACAAACGTTTAAGCTGTAGGTCGCCGCTGGAGCGACCGAAGCGTGCCCGAAAAGGTCATTTTTTTATTTTAGATCTTTCCAACAAGATCTAATCCTGGACGTAGCGTTTTATCACCCGGCTTCCATTTGGCCGGACAGGCCTCATCACCATGCTCACGCACATAGGCAGCAGCTTGCAACTTGCGCAATGTATCCGCCGCACTGCGACCTAAATTATTGGCATTGATTTCATAGGCCTGAATTACGCCATCTGGATCGATGATGAACGTAGCGCGGAGCGACTCGCCTTTGTCAGTGATGTACGTTCCGAGCGCCCGGCACAACCGCGCCGTGGGATCAGCCAGCATCGGGAAATTGATTTTCTTTACGGCTTCGGAAGTATCGTGCCAGGCCTTGTGTACATAGACGGTGTCGGTACTGACACTGACCACTTCAGCGCCGGCCTTTGTAAATTCCGCGTAATGATTGGCCATATCTTCAAGTTCTGTCGGACACACAAACGTAAAATCGGCCGGATAGAAAAACAGAATCAGCCACTTGCCGCGGTAATCACTGAGGTGAACTTTTTTTTGTTGTTCCTGGTGGAAAATTTCAAATTCGCCCTGGGGCAACGTTGCGCCGACGAGCGATTTGTGAAGGGCATTATTTTGACAGCATCCATGCATAAAATTTCGGTTAAGAAATGAAAAGGCTTGCAAAATGAGTATACGCAAAATGCAAACACTTGGGAAGAGACCCTTCTACGCAATTTCCCCAGCGTCCCGCTTGACCTGCAAATACTGCATCGAGCCATAAAAGCCACCTTCATCACCCAGCCCAACCAACGTCAGCTCCGGCAACTCCGGAAAAATTTTCATAATCTTACGCAAATGCCCGCGAACAGCGTCCAAAGAAATTCCCGGCTGCTTTGTCATCATACTGCCACCCAAAATAATAATTTCCGGTGACCAGTGCACAATACTGTTATGCAACCCATACGCCAGCCACTTCGCCAATTCATCCCACACTGCCGCGTCAGTAATCTCATACGCCGGTTTGCCGTAAATGCGCTCGACACCACCGCCGGAAACATAATTCTCCAGCGTTCCCGGGTCATACAATCGATCACTAGGATCAATAATCTGCTGTCCAGGCTCCTGACCCCAAAATGCCGGATCAATTTTCCCATTCACGATCCGTGATCCGCCAACACCAGTGCTCACCGTCATATAGACAACAATATTTCTGCCCTTACCGGCGCCAAAAGCTGCTTCACCAAGACCGATCATGTCAGTATCGTTCTCCATAAAAATCTTCGCACCACCAAGGGCATGTGAGAGAACTTTCTGAAACGGCTTACCATCCCACCCTGTGAGATTGGGCGAATGATACAAACTGTTTTTGTCATGATTCAGGGCACCAGGCACACCACCGGCAACACCAAAAATTTTCTCACCGTCAGCCAACTTCAACGCCGTCTGAGAAAATTGCTTCATTGCCTCATCAAAATTTTGCGGCGTCTTTATATGAACAGCTTCACCGAACGTCTGCAAATCTTTCAAAGCCGCCAAACGCATATTCGTTCCACCGATGTCGTATAAAATATACATAACAGATTCCTTATGAATTAAAAAACGCCACCTCGCCGCGCGTACTCAGAGCAACTTTTTCAATTCCTCAACCATCGGAACCTCTTCTGATTCCACACCGTAATTTTCCGCGGTGTAAAAAGCTGCCCAATCCAAAATCGTCAAAACAGAAAACATTGCCAGCATCCGTGACGCCCCAGACGCACCACCACCGTCGGCCGGAAAATCAACATAATCCACTGGCAAACCGCGCCCAACCAGCAACTTTTCCGTCACTTCCATGCGCTTCTGCACACGCTTATGATCCGCCTGACTCCGCAAAAACACGAAATGCATATTGACCGACAATGCCCGACTTGAGTCAGCCACATCAAAACCCGTCATCTCATTATGATTCAATTCCGGAAAACGGTTCCAAAATGCCGGCACCTTCCCCGTTTCATTAAATTTAATTTTTCCGACTTCGGCAATGCGCCAGTTATCATCCGACGCATAAAAAATCGGCACATGCCCACGCAACTTGGCCGCCAACGCCTTCCCCTGCGCTTCCAATTCCAGCGGCCGCAACGATGTCGCCAACGCCGACGCTTCACGCGCTGCATCTTCCAAACCCATCAAAGCCGCCAAACCCAGCAGACTCAAACCCGTCGCTGCCCGTGGTTGCATACCCATGTCCGGCATTTGTACATAGGGAATACCGTGCTGCTTCGCCAGCCCAATCAACTGACCACCAACCGCAATCGCCGCCATGTGCACACCCGCTGCCAACGCTTCCTGAAACGCACCCTCAACTCCATCCTCAACCCGTCCGGTCACTTCCTCTGTATTTCCGGAATACGAACTCATAATAAACAACGCGTCGCGCTTCTCAGCCGCCGTCACATTTTTTGGCAAACCATAATCACGCCGAGTACGAATGCGCAAAGTCGGATTCCACAACGCCAGCAAATCAGCAGCCATGGCCGAACCACCCATGCCAAATACAAAAAAATCCTGTGCCCGGTGAAGCTCCTCCTTGTAAACAACTTCCGGTTTATACGCGAACTGCTCAGCCAAACGACGAATAGATGAATCCATAGCCATAAAAATGTCTTAATAATTGATAAAAACGGGCCAAAAAACGCCCAGAAAAGTTGCCATCATAATAGCACAATCCTTATAAAAACCGTATCAAGCGTCTTTCAATACCCAAAAACCCGAAAATTTTGTAAAAAATACCGATCCACTCGCCAAACATATTCGTGAGCAACAAAATCCCCAAAAAAACGAGAAACGCGCCGCCAATAACAGAAATAATATGCACATAGCGATTGAAACGATGCAGCCAGCGCGTCGCCGATCCAACAGCCAAAGCGATAATAAGAAACGGCACGGCCAGACCCAATGAAAAAATCGCCAGCAAAAACGCGCCCTGCCCAACGGTGCCACTGGTAGAAGCCAGAAACAAGACAGAACCAAGTATCGGCCCGAGGCAGGGGGTCCAACCAAACGCAAATGTCGCGCCGAATAAAAACGAACTCACCGGATTGCCGGGACGTATCCACTGAGTCGCGCGGATATGTGTATCCGTATTCAAAAATTTCAAAAACGGCAGCCGCAACAGGTTCATCATGTACAGGCCGAAAAAAATCACGAACACCCCGCCGATGCGCGACAACCAAATCCGGTAACGCACCAAAGCCGCGCCGCCCAAGCCAAACAGACTTCCCAGTAAAATAAATACCGCGCTGAAACCCACGACATACAGCAGCCCGTTCAAAAAAATCTTCCAGCGAACCGCGTGAAGCCGGTTTGGATCGCGCAAATCGGCGGCCGACGTACCACTGATAAAACCCAGATAGCCCGGCACGAGTGGAAACGTGCAGGGCGCCAAGAAGGTGAAAAGTCCGGCGATAAAGGCCGGAATGATAAGTTGAGAAGGCATAAAAAATGTTATTGCGGTGCCCGTTTATTGTGACGCGGCCGACGACTGCTTCTTGAGATTCAAGAGATAGTTATACGCCGACAGCGTGGCAGCCACCGCATCACCCACCGCAATATTATTTTGTTTGTAAAGTTCGTCAGTAACATCACCGGCCGCAAAAATACCGGGCGCGGAAGTGGCCAGCGTCTTATGATCAACCATAATTTCGCCGTGTTTGTTCAAACGTACAGCGTCGCGCACAAAATCCGAATTCGGCACCGAGCCGATTTCAACAAACACACCGCTCACCGCTAACTGCGCTTCTTTACCACTGCCGCGATCTTTATATCGCACACCCGTCACCGTTTTTTCACCATCAACGGCCACCGTCTCGGCATTATGAATAACCTTCACCTGCGGCGACGCGGTCACCTGTTCCTGTGTACTCGGGTCACCCGTTAACGCCTCACCAAAATTCAACAACGTTACCTGCGTGGCATACGGCAGCAAATCCAGCACCGCTTCCAAACCGGCATTTCCTCCGCCGACCACCGCCACATCACGGTCTTTGAAAAACGGAGCATCACACGTTGAACAGTAAGCAACACCTTTACCGTTCAACGCCTCCTCACCGGGTACGCCAAGTTTCTTCCGGCGCGCACCCGTCGCTAGCAGCAACGCCTTGGCCCGAAACGCATCACCCTGCACCGTCGAAACCTGCCAGCCACAGCACTTGGTTTTTTTAAGGTCAGCCACCGAACTCACGTCAGCCCATGATACGGACGAAAAACAGGTATCGGAAAGGGAAGCGACCGATACCGCCCGCACTCCCGTTTTCACGACCACGCTTTTCTGCGCCCGCACATGCTTCTCCAATTTTTGCGCGAGGTCATACCCGCTGATACTGACTTCACCGATCCAATTTTCGATACTCGCTGAAACCACCGATTGCCCACCAAAACTTTCCGTCAACAAAAGGGTCTGCAATTTTTTGCGGCCAGCATACACCGCAGCAGCCGAAGCAGCCGGCCCGCCACCGATGACAATGAGATCGTATATATTTTCCTCCATATTTTTGCAAGCCTACTTTTTATCCTGCTCTTCGCCGCTGCAGGCGCAATAGCCCTCACCGCCGCAGCATTTTCCGTCACCCGCCTTATCATCGCACTTCCCGCAGCATTCTTTCTTCTCGTTAGCCTCGCCATGCGAATCACCATGACCGCCGCAGGCACAGCTTTCTTTATTGTCTTTACCGTGGCCGCAGGCGCAGTTCTCGCCCTCGCCGCCATGCTTATGTTCTTTGTCGCACATATTATAAAAAAATAATAATTGTATCCCTACTATAGCCTAAAACGGCCAAAAACCCAAACGTATAAAAAATCAACCCCCATACGTCAACCATAATGACTTATATGAGGGTAAAATAAAGTACCACTGGCAAACTCCTTCACGACGCCGCCATACGCTCCTGACGAATTTTCTGAATCCGAGGACTCGCCTCCAGGTCATGGGGCAACTGCATATCCAGCGGAAATTCCGGACAGACATCGAGCACGCCCGTGCCGTAAAACGACAAATTCATCACCAACCCGACCGGCAATTCCGGATAGGCCTTCCTGCTGGCGGCATTGCTGAATTGTGGCAAAACCCGTGCCGGCATCGTTGTCTTTGGCTGAATAAAAAACACTCCGGCAAACCGCTTCAAATCCTGATGGAGCGCCTGCGCATAATCCACAGCCGCATCCCAAATCCAGGGCGTAATCGTCGCGCAATGCAACCCTGCCTTCACCGGATACGGACACCTCCCCACCAAACCACCAAGCATATATTCCAGAAAAATACCCGCCTGAAAAAACAGCATGCCTTCAGGAACTTCCGGAAGAATCCTGTGCCCACTTGCGATATGCGCGACAACAGCATCCATTCTTCGTGCAACCATCTCCTGAATGCTGAACGGCCGGCGGTGCAGCGTCCCCCACGAGTCATCAGCATGTTCAAATTGCTTGTTGTGCCAAATACCGTCATACCGCGTATTCACGGTAAACAAAGTTGGCGCAACCAGACATGGCCCCTCATCAATCTTCGTCGCGCCAATCATGGTGCCCTGCAGCCAGCCCAAACCGACATCAATCATTGAATGCAATACCCTCGCCACTTCGCGCATGCGCTCATTCCATGCCAGAACCACTTCGCGGCACTTTTCCAGTTCGGGCGGGATAATGGTCGGCGTATTGAGATTGGGAAAAGCGGCAATATCTTCCGCCTTCTGGTTGTAAGCCGCGAAATGTAGGCGGACATTGGAATCCCGACGATCTTTATCTGGAGGTGGGCCAAAAGGTTCATGACCGGGCTGAATACGTTTCAACCACGAAGGATAGGGCCTGGCCTGCTCAATATGGGCATCACGCTTACCGCTGTTGGCCACACCCATGTCAGTAGCGATAAGCTTCCCGCGAAAAGCCTCGGGAATGGCTTCGGTATAGGCTTTATCAAGTTCATCAGTGATTGGGGGGTCCGCGATGTATAAACAATGTGTTTCCGCCAACGACTTCATCGCTTGCTCACACATGATCTGCACTGATCGCTTACTTGGGCCTTCCTCAACAAAATGCCGGTAGTTGAAAACGCTTATGGGCGCCTTCACAAACTTCTGACCGTGTAAGGTGTATTCCTCTACGTTTAAAATCTTCATAACCATTCTCCTTTCTCCGGGCGCGCCTTAACCTCAAGCCGGGCCCGAAATTGCTGACAAACCCTGTTTACAAAAAAAGCCCCTGAAATGGGCCTAACGATTTTCAAGGAACCGACAAAATTCCTCCTGCCAAACAGCGTACCACACGCCCGCCAAAAAGCAAAAATGGCGCCCTGACACGAAAAATAACATATTCCACCCCGTCGCCCCATGGCAATCGCAGTGGAATATGCACAAACGCCTCATAAGTCGAGGGCTGCAATAGGGATGCCGGCTGCCAGCGCAATCGCCCCGGCAACAAAACGCGCCTTTCTTTTGAGATCCTCCAGACTGCCGGTATTGTAAATGACAATATCAGCATTGTCCTTACTGGGCATCAGCCACATATCTTCCATGGGCCAGACAGTGGCCTTAAGTTGGGAGCGGACACTTTCCTCGGTACGGCCACGCTCTTCGACATCACGTTTCACACGCCTTTCCGCCCGCAGAGCACGCGGCGCATCAACAAAAACACTCATTCCAATATACGGACGCAAAGGGGCAATTATCCGATGCTGAAACGCCAAAGCCAGCGTACCATCAATAAAAGTGATTTCACTCGGGCCAATAACATCCACCACATCAGACGATCGTCTATGCTGAGGCATAGAATACACCGGCATACGAATGGCCAGACCCTTCTTCCGATCACTGATATCCTGAATAAGCAGAGACCACTCCAGTGACTCTGGATGATCGTAATTATCGGGGTCCAGTAAAAACGACGGCATGAACTCCGGACCGAGGTAGTAGGAATCCTGGGGGACAATCTCGGCAAAAGCCCAAAAAATTTCACAGAGAAGCTTAAGAAGTTTTGTCTTCCCTGATGCCGATGGCCCAACTATCGGGACTATAAAGGAGCTATCCATACACCCTCCTTTCAAAACAGCGAACCCCCTGTGGAGTCGCTGTTTTTTTGGCAAGAAACACATTATCTCTAGGAATAGTAGCATTCGGCAGTAAAATAACAAAATGGTGGCTCATGGTGATAAGTGAAGGCAAAAAATGGCTAAAAGATGGGTTGATTTAAAAAAATAAGGCTAATGCTAGTATAAAAAATTGCATAAGCCATTGACAGATTATAAAATTTAGTGTATAATATCGCCAGCTTATTCTGTCAGAGAGGTTTTGCAATGAAACCCCTGTTCGACAGAAAGGCACGAAAGTTGCAACTTCAAAATATATAAAACCGCTGATCCGACGGTATATTCGGACAAATGGAGACTTACCATGAAAAAATTTTTAGCGGCCGCATTTTTTTGTTTGATTTTTGTCGTTTTTGCAGCCCCAAGCTGCAATGATTCGGACGGCGATGGCGTGCCGGATCGGATTGACAACTGTCCGCTCGAGAGCGGCAGTCAAAGGGATGTCGACCAGGACAGTATCGGGGATGTCTGTGACAACTGTCCCTTCGATGCCAACATTGACCAGGCCGATTGCGATGGCAACGGTATTGGAGATGTCTGCGAAGTGGACAGCGATAAAGATGGTACAGTTGAAATATGTGACAACTGTCCATTTTTTGCCAATCCCGATCAGGCCGATGCGGATAATGATGGTCTTGGCGATGTGTGTGACATTTGTCCCGCCGATGCATACGATCGGCAGTATGATGAGGATGGCGATGGTGTTGGCGACGTGTGTGACAACTGCGTCTTCATCCCCAACCCCAGCCAGACCGACAGCGACGGTGATGGCGAAGGGGATGCCTGCGATCATATCGCTGATGGCGACAACGATGGCGTCCTCGATGACGTCGACAACTGCCCAACCATTGCCAACCCTGAGCAGGAAGATTCGGATGAAGACGGGCTTGGCAGCTATTGCGACAACTGCATCTTTATTGCCAATGCCGATCAGGCAGATGGCGATAACGATGGCAGTGGC
>MHKD01000027.1:0-5974 GCA_001818775.1 Candidatus Kerfeldbacteria bacterium RIFCSPHIGHO2_12_FULL_48_17 | reverse complement strand
ATCAACATAGCCTTCGAAGGGACTGCCACAGAAGGCTATGCCCGCCCCGTCCTGACCAATCCCGTGGGTGAGGACTGTTGGACAATGGTGGTTTCCAACAGCGTAAACCGTATTTTTATCAATAATTTACAAATTGAAAATACGGGCAACATGACCTACGGGCTCATACTGGACGGCGGCGTCTATGCCCGAGTTACCGACACAAAATTTTTCAGCGATTCGGAAAGTGTTGCCCTCCTCGTTCACCAAGGGGCGACATTTGACGGTTACCATGTGGAGTTTCTTGGCACCACCGGGGTGTTCGCGTGGGATGACTCACGGGTCTACCTGCAGAACAGTATCCTCGCTGCCGGGTACTCAAATTTCACCGCCCTCCATAACACCTTTGTCAGTTTCTACAACGTGACTGTCAAAGGCAGCGGGATTTGGTTCTACGACAATAGCGACCTGTTCGCTACCAACGTAGACATCACCGCGTTTGAGCGCGGGGTGGACAGCGTCGGCATCGGCAGTCACACGGCAGGGAATATTTCCCTGAGCTATGTGACTATCGAGTCAGAAGGGACCGGCATCAGCTGTGAAGACCCTTTTGGCTGTGAATGGATGGGAATCAACTATTCCATCGTTTACGGCCACCGGATTGCGGTCGAAAATGCCGACCCGATGCTCAGCGTAAACTCCCAATCACTGTTCTGGCAAGATGACGGTGATTGTGGGGTTCTCTGCGACAAACAGACAATTATGTGGGTCAATCCAAAATTTTTGGATGATTCACATAATTTGCGTCACAGCTCCCACGCCATCGACATGGGTGGAAGTGACCCAGCTGAAGATATCAGGGGTTACTACCGACCCACCGATGGCAACGGCGACGGCATAGAGGCCTCCGATTTGGGCGCGTTCGAGTACGTCCCCGGGGTCGATGACTGAGCCTCGCCCCCCCTTTTTTTTCCCGCCGCAATCCCGCGGCAAATTCCCAATTGTTATTTAGCTGAAATCCCTGATGAATAGTGCATAACTATACATTCAGGGATTTTATTTTTGGCCAAAATCGCGTACCGCGTACCCTTGACAAAATCCCATTAAAAAGGGTATAAAACGACCAGCTTTTCTCACGAATACCTACGATAAAGATTACTCTCCGGTGAGAAAGGCTATTTAAAAAATTGTAAATTCAAAACTCAACCGCGGCGCCGACGGACTCGGGCAAAATTGGAGGATATCATGAGAAATTTATTCCTACTGCTAACGGCAGCCGCGGCCATTTTTTGTTTTTTTGTTTTCACGGCTCCGTCCGCCTGTTACTGTGTCGATCGCGATGGCGACGACATCTGTGATGAACCACCGGTTTGTCCCGACAAAGACGATGACGGGTTCTGCGACTGCGAAGCCGAAGACGGGGATATGGACGAAGATGGAATAGGCGATGAGTGCGACAACTGTCCTGAAATGGCGAACAAAAACCAGCTGGACAAAGACGCGGATGACATAGGCGATGCTTGTGATGAGGATCATGGCTGCGCCGAGGATGACGCAGACACCGATGATGACCTCATCTGCGACAGCGTGGACAACTGTCGCTTTGTCCCCAACCCCAACCAAAAAGATACCGATGGCGATGGCAAAGGCGACGCCTGTCAGAACGGCACAGATACCGATGGTGATGGAATTGGTGATGAAGATGACAACTGCCCGACCGTTGCCAATCCTAAGCAAGAAGACATCGATGAAGATGGAATTGGCAGCTATTGCGACAACTGCATACTCGATGCGAATGCTGATCAGGCAGATGGCGATTCTGACAACGCTGGCGATGTCTGTGACAACTGTCCAGAAGACACCAACCAAGATCAAAATGATATTGATGAAGACAGTCTGGGTGATGTCTGCGATCCCGACCGCGATGGGGACGGAAGGGAAAACGAAAACGACAACTGCCCAAACATACACAATCCAGGGTTTTACGACGACGACGTCGACTTCGTCGGCAACCCCTGCGACAATTGTCCCTTTGTGAAAAATACCGATCAAAAAGACACCGACGGTGACGGCAAAGGCGACGCCTGCGAATAACGCTCCTTTCCCCTGACCCACAAGCAAATCTTGCTCTGTGGGTCAAATTTTTTTACGAAAAAGCCTCGCGCCAGAAGGCCCGGCAGCCCTACCCCTGCGAAGACTGGTCGTCTCGGTACGACCTCGAGCAGGGTGTAGGGTGACGGGCCACAAAGGCAAAAATTTTTTACAAAAATACAATGTATAGTATAGTGTTCCTATATGAAACCCCTCACCCACCGGCTGGCGCCGCTGCTTCTCATCCTCATCATCACTCTCGGTTTCTGGCGACTCCTGTCACCGGATTTTTCGGTGCGCTGGGACATCGTCACCGTGCACTACAATCACCTTAACTTCGCCGCCCAAACCTACGCCGAAACGCACCAACTGCCCCTGTGGAATCCCTACCAATATGGCGGCTATCCGTTTATTGCCGATCCCCAGCCGGCCATATTTTACCCGCCAAATCTGTTGCTCATCATCACCAACCACGTAACCCTCGCCAACGTCAAAGCCCTTCTACTGGCCCACCTGCTCCTGGCCGGACTGAGCATGTATGCCCTCCTCCGACGCCGCCACCGTCAGCACCACCACTCAGCACAGATAGCCCTGTTCGGCGCCGTCATCTTCACCTTTTCCGGCTTTTTCGTCGGCCACGCTTCGCACCTGGGCATGATCATCGCCTACAGCTGGCTGCCCATCATGATCGCGCTCATAGACATGGGCTTCACACGCCGCCAACTGCGCTTCAGCCTGGCAACAGCCGGCGTAGCAGCGCTCATCATCCTTTCCGGTCACATGCAATCAGTACTCGCTATCATGAGTTTCATTTCAATATATATCATATACAGAAGTGTATCACCACTGCCGGAAAAACCGCCATCAGAAACAACACCGCCAACCGCCACAACCAAACCACGCCACCGCTTCTGGTTCACCGCCGCTTTTTTCCTCATAACATTCGCCTTCGCCACCTCACTCACCGCCATCCAACTGCTGCCAACAGCTGACTTCTCACAGCAAACCCTCCGATCAAACATCACACTCGATCACGCCCAAACAGAAGCGCTGCAACCGGAAAGTTTTCTCACCATGATCATTCCCAACCTGTTTAACACCGTCATGAATCCAATTTATTGGGGTCCCTGGAGCGCCGCCCAAAACTATCTCTATTTCGGAATCATTCCACTGATCATCGTAGGTTGCTGCTGGGCAGTGATGAAAAAAACCGCCCCCAACCCGGGCACGCAGCGCGAAATGATATTTCTCCTATTGGCCGCCATCATTACCGTACTGTTTATGCTCGGCCCCTTTTCCTTTGTACAACCAACCGCCTATTTCTTTCTGCCTTTTTTCGATAAATTCCGCGCACCGGCCAACGTCTCCGGCCTCCTTTTCTTTGTCCTTAGTCTCATTGCCGCCCAAACGGTCGCCCACCTGCCAGCAATGCCCATACCTGACCGCCATGCCCTGGCCCAAAAACTCGCCAAAACAGCCCGCATCCTCCTGCCGCTGCTCGGCGTGTTTCTGTTCCAAGCCCTTTTGTTCCGCGCCTGGTTCTTCTTTACGAATCGCACGAGTCTGCCCCTGAATTTTTTCATCAACCTCAGTGCCGGCCTCATCATCACCGCCACCTTCACCGCAATAGGATTTTTTATCCTGCGCCAATACCTGAATGAACGCTGGTCATACGAAAAATTCACCACCATCCTCCTCATAATCACCACCCTCGACCTTGTCGGTCTCACTATCTCTCACCAACTTGTCGCCGTTTCACGCCCCGCCAGCGAAGCAGAAAAATTTTCAGCCACGCAGCAATTTTTTGTGGACGAAAAAAATGCCTACCCACTGCATCCGTTTCGCGTCTGGTCAGACACCAATGAGCAATACTTCTTACGCGGCAAAACCCAATTGGTGAAGGGATATAATCCGCTCGTGTTCAGCGATTTTGCCCAGTTTATTGAACCGGCCAAGGCCGATGAAACCTATTGGAACCATATAACGCAGGCGCTGAATGTGCGCTACAACGAAACGGCAACGCCGGTGGCCACGCCAACGCCGACAGCGGTGGCCAAAGAATGGCAGCCAACATCCCGCCCGGAAATTACCCGCAATCCGCAGACACTGCGGTGGGCATGGTTTGTGCCGCAGGTAAAAAACTTTGCCGGAACCACGACAGAAGAATACATCGACGAATTCATTCGAAGCAAACCGCATAAAATCGCGTTCCTGGAAAAAAACGGCGAATCGGCCGCAGCCGCAGAAAAAATGGCAAAAAAATACAAAATCAAAAAATCAGCAACAGCCGAAGTCACGAGCTACCAACCCAATAAAATCACATTCACAACACATAATGAAGACGACGGCTTCCTCGTCATCAGTGAAATCTTCATGCCGGGTTGGAGTGCAACCATCGACGGCCAAGCAGCGCCCTTGTATCGCACCGATGTCGTACTCAGGGGTTTGCAGCTGACCGCCGGGGATCATGAGGTCAGCCTCAACTACCGCTCGTCCGCCTTTGATCGCGGCCGCGCCATCTCGCTCACAACCCTCAAAATCTATGGCGTGGGAATTTTTATCGTAATTGTGCAAAAAACATTAAAACGACAAAAAACAAAAATTGCATAATTAAGTTGATTGGGCTTGGGGGTATGTGTTTAAAATTCGATAGTTGAAAAAAGGCCCGGCAGCCCTACCCCTGCGAAGACTGGTCGTCTCGGTACGACCTCGAGCAGGGCGTAGGGTGACGGGCCCAAGATGCAAGATAACAGGCCATAAGTGCATTTTCGCCTAAAATACGCTACAATAACCGCAGGCATAAACAAAGTGTAATAAAACAAAACTTTCATCGTATAGAACTGCGACCAATCAGCTCTGTACGCCTGACACGAACAACATGGACCCGGCAGTCTACAACGATCTGGCCATTCGCGCTCGCACCGAAGAACAAGCCTTCAACGAACTGTACAACGCCTTTCTTGATGAAATCTATGGCTTTGTAATGAAACGCATCGGCCACCGTGAAACATGCGAAGACATTGTTTCGGATGTATTCCGAAAAGTGTTCACGAACCTCAACGCCTTCGATCCGCAAAAGGCGTCTTTTCGCGTCTGGCTGTACCGCATTACCACCAACACCATGACCGATCATTACCGCGTCAACCGTAATCCCAACAAGGGTCACATCGTAGACATAGAAGAAGCGCTGGATGTCCATGATACCAAACCTAACCCCCATGAAATAGCGCTGGATAATGAGCAAAAACAACTGATGCAGGAGCATATCAACAAATTACCGCCCAAGTACCAAACCATCATCCAGATGAAGTACTTTGACGATATGCCCCATGAGGAAATTGCTGCTATTATGAATATAAAGGCGAATAATGTTGGGGTACTGGCGCATCGGGCCGTAAAAAAGCTCGAAAAGCTTTTACATACTACAAGTAACGCTTTATGATCGACAACAACGAGAAAAATTTAGGTAATAAACCACAAGGTGATTCGTATACAGAGTTAGAGAAGATCATCCGATCTTCGCAATACTCTAAAAACAAGCCGACTGATGCGTTCCGCGGGCGTCTGCTCGCCGAGCTCAAACACAAGGCTTTTAACGAAGCATCTATGAAGAAAACTGCGCAAGCGCCACATCAGGCGAAAACCGCCACCGATACAGCCGAAAAGCCAGTGCAAGAAAGTGAAGGCAAAACATTCACCTGGCCAATGCAGATGTTTACTTCCTTCAAGTTTATCCCCATCACCATGGGCAGCTTTGCTGTCGTGGTGCTTATTGCTGTGCTCGCTGTCAGCTTTGCCCTGCCCAACAAACCCGACAGCGACACCCCCACCGCGCCCATCGTCATCAACACCGACGACACGCCAGTGGCCGATCTCGCCTTTGCACTCAAACCGAGCGATGAAA
>MHKD01000026.1 GCA_001818775.1 Candidatus Kerfeldbacteria bacterium RIFCSPHIGHO2_12_FULL_48_17 | reverse complement strand
TGGAAATAAAAATGAAGGCAAGTATCAGCGAACAGGATTTTGCCGGTATTGAGTATTTTCGAAAAAAATATTCACGCGCGAAAAAAGGATATGTTGTTTGTTTGAGCAGGAAAAATACCCCATTTGACCGGAATAATACCATTGTTTCGTACGAAGAAATATCGTAAGTTTTTGTGATTTAATTTCTGTAATATTTGGCCGCGTCTTCAGGGCTCACGGGATTAATCACAAGACCGGAACCAACCTCAACTCCTGCCCATATGGAACCACGGGGAGTGATTTTCATATACAGATGCTGATCGGTATCATTCACAACCTGATGGAAATAATAATTATAGGGCAAACCAAGTATTTTAATTTTTTTAAGTGAATGCTGCAAAATTTTTGCCATGGAAGCGTGTTCGGAATGCGTAAGTTTTTTTATGTTATCAAGGTGCCGAAGGGGCATAATCCAAATTTCGTAGTTGTATCTTGAAGCATAGGGAGCAAACGCAATGATATTATCATCTTTGTAGACCAGACGGGGTCCCTTTGCTTCCTTTGTAATCGTATCGCAATATACGCATGTTCCATGCAGCAAACGATATTCAAATACTTTGCGCGATTTATCAAGCAGCAGAGGAGGTACAAATCCCGTGGCGAAAATCTGGGAATGCGCGTGTTTGAGTGATGCCCCGGCTTCACCGCCGTTATTTTTAAAGACGATGATGTAATGAATACCGGAAATGCGCTCGAGCGCTTCTGTCCGTTTGGAATAGGTGTGAAGAAGCGCAGAAATATCACGAAGTGGCAATTCTTCAAGATGTCTGTTATGGTATGGGGTTTCAACGACAACTTCCTGTGTCCCATACGCCTTTTGGTTGTGCAAGTCAACGGCCGGGTATTTATTTTTGAGAACAAGCTGCGATGCGTGTTTTTTATTTCCAACGGCGAAAATTATTTTATTGCTTCTCACCCGTTTTGGACAAAAAGGACAATTGTCATCCGTATCCCCCATACTTTTAGAGCCGGAAATACTTACGTCATGAGGCCTCTCTGAGCGTTGAGGAGCGATAATGACATATTTTTCCTGTATATAATCTTTTCGTATTTCTGATTTCATATATCGTAAGTTTTATTATGACGCGTTGTATTTATAGTAATAGTAATTTTAGCACCTTTTCTGACCAGGTGACAAGAAAAGTGCCCTTGATTTGCGCGCGCATGCCTACTTTTGCTTCAAGATTATGTAAAGGTTTGGTCAAAAAATAAAGATTCGCGCGACTTTTTTCTTGACTTTTTTCAGCAAATTTTTTATTATAAGAACTGTACCCATTTTTTTATTTTCACCGGCTTTATCTTCACGGCGCGTATATGAAATTCCTTTATGTGACCCAAGGTTTTGGTGAATTCGCTCAGGCGGAAGCCTTGGCGTTTTACGCAAAAAATCGAAGCGTAGAAAACATATTTATCTGCGATGATCCGGCTTTGATTCGCGCCATTCGCCAAAGTGGCTTTCCCGCCTACCGATCAACGACCACGCACGCCACGCATCAGCTCATTAGGAAAATAAAACCTGATGTTTTACTTTTGTGCAATTCAAAGACGGTTTTTATGCACAACGAGTCAATCCTTAAAGAACCGCCGCCCCGGCCTCGACCGCTGATTACCTGCTTGGACTCCAACTGGCTTTTTTTAAGAGATAAGCGAAGTCGGTTCCCCGTTCCTGACTTTTTGGATGTTATTTTTGTGGTGATGCCCCGGACCATTTACCGAAAAGGCTTACGAAAGTACGGCGGCCACTACCAGATCTCGCCGGCCTTCGCGCCTAAAATCTACGCACCTGGCTTTATACCCTCCGGTTTTACTCCCACGACCCAGCAAAAAAGAGAAACCCGCGCCCGACTGGGTTTGAGGCGTGGTGACAAGCTGATTTTTTCCTATTTCGGTGTTCGTGAACCTTCTATCGCCAAAAACTACGTGCACGCCCTCGCCACAATCATGAATCGCTATCAAAAAAAGGGGCGAAAAGTGAAGGTTTTTTTGAAACGAAATGGCAAAAGTCCGCTGCCCAGGCACGATTGGCTGATCGAAAAGCACGGCTGGGTGCAGTGGGACGAGTATGTCAGGCTCCTGGCAGCAGCTGATCTGGTTATCCAACACCACGGACTTGGTACGCTCCCCAAAGTCATTCGCAACCAGGTGCCGACGCTGTGTATCGTGCCGCACGCTGACCTGCGCGCACCTTTTTACGAACACTCGCCGGCTTTTGAGATTGATGTTTTTGAAAGGTTGGGGCTGTGTTCGTCTCTTCCTTATAATTTTTCGGCCGAGGATCTGGAACAAAAGATGACTGAGCTGCTCTACCAACCTCAGAAGATTCAGGCCATGAAAGCGGCTCAGGCCAAGCATTTCGCGGCCGGAGAAAAAGCAGCCTTTGATTACCTTATGAAGAAACGCGAAAGCTGAAAGAACTTTTGTCCGCTTAAACGCATCCTATGAAACGAAAAACCGAACAGATGATGAAGAAGCTGCGAGCGGAAAAGATCAACACCTGGTTTGATCTTGGTTTGTTTTTGGACAGGATCCGTGAACAACGACGGTCTGAGGTTTTTGAGACCGGTTTGCCCTTTGAACGCTTCAAGCGACGACTCAGGCGCGGCGGCCTGGCTTTTATCACCTATCATTTTCTCGTTGATGGCGTCACTTTTGAGGTGAAAAAATACGCCGAAGCGGCGCGGGGAATTTTTAAAAATATCCCCATTCACTATATCGCTGCTGAGATTCTCCCTGAAGCCCAGCTTTCAAAACAGGACAAGGTGGCGGTTATACCAGAGATCAACGGTTTTGACGATTGGAAATTGTATCGCGATTTTTTCTTTACCAAACTCAAACGCGGTAACAAAACCTACAACCGACTGATCGGGGATTTTTGGCGTGAGACTTTAGTCATCGCTGAGAAGCTGGCCAGCTATATCGAGGACAATAACATCAGGGTCCTGTATCTGATTAACACCCATTCGAATCCGGGTAATGTCTCTCTCACCCTGGCTCTTGTCCTCATCTCTGAATACCTGTATATTCCGGTTCTCAACAACAGCCACGATTTTTACTGGGAGGGGGGACATGACCGCCTCGAGATGAAAAAGAAAAATCTCAAACCCGGTCCGCGTGATTTTTTCTTCAAAAATTTTGATGTCGGTGAGTTTTTTTCGATTATCCAGATGCTTTTCCCCTGGGAGTCGCGCTACTGGCTGTCGATCAACATCAACAAAACCCAAACCGACACCCTGATTGAAAAGCGGGGTCACAATCCGGCAAATGTGACGGAAATTGGAACGGCGGTCGACACGGAGAACATGTTTTTTAATGATGAGCGACGAAAAATCAGAACACTTTTACAGATATCACGGATATTTTCTGATGACGGCCAAAAGATGAAGGCAACAGCAGTCGGTGACTATCTCAGGACTCTGAACGGGTCGAAAAATCCGGATCCGGTTCTGATCGGCCTGACTGATATACCCTCGGTGGAGTTCGTTCACAATATTATTTTTATCCAACCCACCCGAATCATCGAACGCAAGCGAATTGAATTTAATTTTGAGTTGGTGAAAAAGCTGCTCTCTCATGGCGATTTTTCCGACTATTTTCGCCGCAATGAACAATTGACTTTGACCATACTCGTCACCGGACCGATCGCCGGCGGTCATTTTCAGTGTTTCAAGAAAATTTTACTCGCTTTTCAGAAACTCAAGAGTGAGATTGACCCTTACTTTTATGACAAAGTTTTCATCGGGTTTCTTTTCAGTGAGTTTGATAAACCGCGTTTTAAAAAGCGCTTCAAAAACCCAATCACCATAGCCGATCTCTACAACGTCTCGTCTCTGGTGCTGCTGCCAAGTGAAACCGAGGGACGGGGTCTCCCTATCATAGAAGCGGCGGCGGCCGGGATTCCGATCTTTACGCGGCGCTACTACCCCCATGAAGCCTATGCTCAGGTGATTGGTGAGCACCTCAGTGAAGAGTATCGACTGCGCACGCTTTCCTTTCAAAGTGACTATCTCAGTGCCTATACGCTCAATAAGATCGTGGATCGACTCATCTATCCGGCACGTTTTATTCACGAGCTCGAACATAATCGGCGGGTGGTTGAAAAGCGCTTCAGTCGGGAAACGCTGCGCAATAATTTAAATGACATCATTCACAAGCTCTATAAACAGCTCAATCCGGAGTTTGCTTCCCGTGCGCTGACTGAGCCGCTTCTGCAAAGATACGTGAATCGTCTTAAAAATTTCACCCCACCGTTTAAAGAACTCGTGAACACGGAACACCGACAGTACCTGGCCGGTTACCATCAGTTGGCGTTTATGACCCAACTCAAGTCGCTGATTGACCCCAGCTACTTCCGGGTGGAAGAGCAGCTTCTGCGTGGCCTGATCATGGGCTATGCGCGCGGGATTGTTCACCGCTGTCAGGAAATACAACCGATATCTCACCCCAAACTCCACAAATTTTACAATGCCGTTGATCAGCTGTTTCGCTTTCATCACGGGTCCATCAATCTGCGCATTGATCATTCGTTTGCCTACCGATACCGCAACAAGTTTTACTATCCGTTTCGTGATCTGACCTTTCAACAGCTGGCCGGTGCGGTTAACATCCTCTTTGCCAAGATCATCAAACCCCGGCTGCACCGTATTGAGACCGAAAAAAGACTGCCGCATATCCCCAACCTCTACCAGTCGCTGTTGCAGCAGACCAACGCTCACTCTTTGGCTATTGATCAGACGGATGAGCTCAGGCGTCAACTCAAGTCACGAGTGCCTTATATTTTCTTTCCGAGTGTTAATGTTGTTGAAGAACTCGACGTGTTTATCACGCGATCGGTGCGGAGCCGACTGGGTCTTAGACCTGAGCAGGAGCTGCCCCGAAAGCGGTTGGCGGCAGCGAAAAAGATAGCGCCGGTTTACATCTTTGCTCCACGAAGACATGCCTGGCAGGCTTATACCGCCCGAGCCATCCGCGATTATATCGTGAAAAGTCAGCACAAAGATCTTCGTTTGATGCTTGAACTTGGTTTGGTGAAGATCGTGGCCACCAAGCAGTCCGGACTCGGTGTTCAGTTTCAGCAACTGGGTCGCGAGGCCCTGGCTATTGTGAATGATGTGAAAAATAAAGGTGGTTTTGTTATAAGTACGGGCGAGGATGCGGCCATGACCACGGATATCGTT
>MHKD01000025.1 GCA_001818775.1 Candidatus Kerfeldbacteria bacterium RIFCSPHIGHO2_12_FULL_48_17 | reverse complement strand
CCATGAATTTTCGGTGTCTTTATTATATCGGAGAACCAGGAGGGCTATGGTGTCATTTTAGCTCGGTCAATGCGTACCCTATGTATGGTAAGAAGTTCATGCTATAATATAAACGGAAATTGTAATTATATACTATGCAAATACCCAAGGCAAAATTAAAAGCAATGCTTAGGTATTTTTGCACGAATACTGACCCTAGGTTTTTAGGAAAAACAAAGTTGATGAAATTATTCTACTTTGTTGATTTCACACATGTTAAAAAATATGGCATGCCAATTACAAACGATACATATTATCATCTGGAAAAGGGTCCGATTCCCAGCGCTATAAAAAATTTAGTTGATGCCGTTGACGAAGAACCAGAACAAGCTATTTTATCAGACACAATAGAGGTTATAAAAAATGATGGCCAGTTTATTCACAGAATAAAGTGTCTTAAGGAGTTCACAGGTAAAGATAAAGAATATTTTAGTGACATAGAATTCAGAACACTTCAATCAGTTTGTGAAAGATTTAATAACTACACCACTGAAGCGATTGTAGATGCCTCTCATAGAGAAGCACCTTGGAAAAAAACTTCGGAGCTTGGACAGATACCATACACACTAGCAGCTGAAGACCCTGATTGTAAGGTTTCTAAGGAGGAAATAGAATTATTGCAAAAAATTATCTAACGTGTATGTTGAAGTTTGACGACGTTATAAAATTTGGCGAATTTTTCTTCATCTACTTAGCTGACAAGGGTGATAACTACACATATTACTTCGCAAAAATCATTTCTGACCAAGACGTTATTGAAAGGTGTGTAATTAAAAAGAAAAGCTATAAACCTAAGCACAACATCAAGCAAGATACTCAATTACAAATAATTTCCTGTTTTACCATTTTAACCAGTGACGACTTTAAGGATGATATGGCTTTTTTTGCAGGTGCAGATGCTAGTGGTGTAGATTTAGCTAATTTAGAGATAGTTTCATCCATAAATATTCAAGATATTGAAGATTTAAAAACCGAAATATTGGCAAATCCAAATGTATTACCACGTCCTTTAGTTAATGCAATAAAGGAACTTGTTGATGGAAAATGATGAATCAACTAGCGAAGACTGGTTCTTTCAACTCTTCGGAAAAGTTCCCCAAACCGATATTCCACCATCACTGAAATAGGCGCGTCCACACGCCTCGGCAACCGCACCGCGCCAAGGCCAATCAATAAAACACCCGACAAAAATCATCGCGCCCAGCGGTTATTTTCTTTTTTGCCTAATGTCAGCCAATACATAGAGCCGTCGCGACGGCTGTGGACAACTTTTCTCTTGCATTTGCGGAAATATTTGATATGCTGAATACAGATGGGCACTCATTTTTTATATAATTCCATGAAACATCGACTTCGTTGGATAATTGGCTCAGGTTTTGCCATAGTGCTCGTTATGACGACTATTGCCCCTGTTTATGCCTACAAATATGAAAAACAAAAATGGCCCACCAACTCCGCTGGTTTTTATCTCGACATTGCCGGTTGGGATCCGGCGCTCATTCAGGGTCCGGCTTCAACCTGGAATAATGCCGGCTCGCCATTTCGCTTTAAACTGAAGGGGCATAATGTGTACAAACCTAACGATGGTTACAGTACCATCGGAAGATACACATTGACTGACACTGACGCGATTGCCGTGACCAAAGGTCAACCGGGTAGTACGGTTACGGAAATTGATACTATTTTTAACATGAAGTATGGTTGGGGTTGCTGCGCTGAGTCAGATTTGTATGATGTGAGAAATGTCATGACCCATGAGTTTGGGCATTGGCTGGTACTTGGTGATCTGTATAATATTTTTACCGACATCAACAAAACGATGTATGGACTCATTGGAAAAGGTGAAACAAAAAAACGCAGCCTGCATCAGGATGACATCAATGGAATAAATTATATTTACTAATTTTGAAATATATGGAAAAGGAAAAAGTGTATATTCTCGGCGGAGTTGGGGTATTGATATTGGGTGGAGTATTGTTTTTTGCCGGGAAGTTGTATGTGATGCAGCGGAATGGGCAGGAAATACAAGCATACATGCAAGAGAATGTAGCGCCAGCGCCAGTACCAGAGGGATATTTAGTTACCGAGATGCAGGCATCTTTGCCGGCCGAAGCAACCACAAAAAATATAGCCAATACGGCCAATCTTATCGTCAGGGGGAAAGTAACAACAATAGGCGAGGCATATTCAGATCAGCTCGGTTTCGTGTATCATAACGTCATTATTCAACCGGAAAAATTTTACAAAAACACAACACAGGTACAACAGAATGCTGACATAACGGTAAAAGTATTTGGGGGCACAAAAGATAAAGAAATTTTCCGCGCGCTGGATGCGCCTCGGTTTGCGCAGAATGAACAGGTTTTTGTTTTTCTCGGAAAGGGAGAGAAGGATTACTATGTGACGTATGAAATATTTGGTAAATTGACGATAAAAGATAACAAAGTAGAGGGCATAAATCAGGAGCAGGGCCGGGTAAGTGAAAAATTATCTGACTATGAGAAAAAGGTGGTAGAAATAATTGGGCAAAAGTAATATTCGGATCACCTTCCTTTTTATTGATTATTTTGGCCAAGAAGGCTACTATAAAGGGTAGCTATGAAGCATATTTTTTGGCTAAAATTTCGTTTGATTTTTGTGGCGGGCGGCTTTTTTGTCGTCTTTTTGTTTTTACCGGCTCAGCCGGTTGAGGCCTGCAGTAACAAGGTCATTTTTCGCGACAAAGTCATTGATCAGATGTTTGCTTCGGCGCCTTTTCAGTCGTGGCAGGAGTGGGTGCCTGCACAGGGCTATTCAGCGGATGGTGAGCTGCTCCAGGACTGTTTTGATGGTGGTTTACCGGAATTTGTTTTTCGTTTGGCTGTTCCGGTGCAAGCATCATCATCTGTCGCCGCGCAGCATCCCCAGACCTATCTGTTTGCTCATATTACTGCGGATGGTCACATGGATGCCACTGAAGCCAACAATATTTATACACTTGGTGCGCAGGCTGATGCCCTTGCAACGGCTGCTTCCCGCCGATCCCGTTTTCAGGAGTTTATCCGCGTTACCGGCGCGACACCGCTTCTTGTGAGCAATGCTTCGGTCCGTGATCAGGCGACCGTTCAGATTCCTGCCGGATTTACTGGTATATATTATGGTCAGCATCCGTTTCGTAGCAGCCGGGAGTTTACCGACAAACCGCAGTATGCCGCCTATGATGCGGTACAGGGCGTATTTTTTTACCAACTGGCTCTGGCGCAGGAATGGAAAAATTTTCCCGAGATTGAGCGCGTGAAGGATTTGTACACGCAGGCAGCGCACGCCGTTACTGCCAACTGTGAAATCAATTTTGCCGATACCGACATGATTCGCGCCGTTATTCCCATGACGCCGGGGCGTGCCTGGGAGTTTGAAATTTATGCGCGTTCCGATAACTGTCCTAATGCGTTTTTTACCGATTTCACTTCCGTGGATTATACTGATTATAATGTGAGCGATCTCGCCGGCCTGAGTTTTTCGTCGTCCGCGCCCGCGACTGAGTTGACCTCATTTTCGGCGCCTGTTCGTGTCGTGCACACCGGCGTGTATACCAGTTATACCCTCAACCGTGTTGTTTTTGGTCATTTTTTCAATATTCTGGTAATCTTGATCATGATATCCGGTGGCATTGTTTTTGCCGCCTGGTTGCATCATTATGCTTTTGTGTCGCCGACCATGAAGCCGGCGTCAAAGCCGCCAGATAAAACACCGCCGCCTAAGCCTAAGAAAGATTCCTAACTCTCACCTATGCTCGGAGCCTACCCATCCCAACTTATAGAAAAACTTTTGCGCGAAGGCGCTATTCATGGCGCTGATAAAGCCCATGTGCAGCCGTCTTCACTCGATCTGACACTCAGCGATGATCTCTACGAAATTCAGGGTGTGATGTTGCCCAAGCATGGCGAAACCATCGTGGACGTGCTGCGTCTCGCTCAAGCCAAAAAGATTTTTTTTGATCAGCCGCTGGCCTGCAAAAAAGTGTATATGTGCCGACTCAATGAAGCGCTCGAGTTGCCGCCGATGATTTACGCTTACGCCAACAATAAATCTTCCACCGGCCGCATCAATGTTCAGGTGCGTGTACTCTGCGATGGTGTGCCGCGTTTTGATCAGATTCCCAAGGGCTACCGCGGCGATCTCTGGATTGCGTTGTCCCCTCAGTCGTTCAGCGTCAAACTCCAACCCGGCGAAGCGCTCAATCAGATGCGGTTTTTCTCGGCCGACACGCGGCTCGATGTTGAAGAACATCAGGCGCTGTATCAGGCGCATTCTTTGCTCTACCATGCTGATGGCTCGCCCTATCCTTATAACGAAGTGGATTTTGACGATGGTGGGGGCATAACCATGACGCTCGATCTCAGTCAGGATGTGGTCGGTTTTGTGGCTTTTCCCCAGCCGGATAAGATTTTGGATTGCTCACGCCGTGATCATAACCCTCATGATTTTTTTACGCCGATGTACCGGCCGGAAAATAAGCAGCTGCTGCTTAACCGCGATGGCTTTTATATTTTTTCGACGCACGAATACATCAGTGTTCCGCCGGAGTTTTCCGTGGAGATGATTGCTTACGATCCGACCAAGGGGGAATTCCGCACCCACTACGCCGGGTTTTTTGATCCGGGGTGGGGGTATGGCCAGAAAGGTGAAGTGCATGGTACACCAGCCGTGCTCGAAGTGTATCCGCACGATCATAACCTGATTTTCCGTGATGGTCAGCCGATCTGCAAAATGCGGTACGAGCGTATGGCTACCTTTCCTGACAGAATTTATGGCGTGAATGATGAACTGCGGTCGCACTATCATACGCAGCGTGGTCCGAAATTATCCAAATATTTTACCAACCCGGCTCTGCAACCAACTCCGCCACCGGCGGCCCCAGCGCTGGCAGCGACGTTCACCTCAACTTTATCCACGTAGTAACTATGGTGCACGATAAAGATTGGCCTATTTATTTTAAGGATAATTTGATTGTCGGCAGCCTCGATAGTTCTGTCGGCGTGGCCTGTTTATGGACGCCAAAAATTCAGTTCGCGCGGAAACTTGATCCCGCAACGTTTTGCGTTTTGGGGCAGCTGTATTCGTACGATGGTCTCAACCCGATGATTCGTAATATTCTCGCGCGCCCACGCATCCGCACGATTATTTTGTGTGGCCAGGACAAAATTGGTTCGGCTGACATCATGACGAGCTTCATGAAAAATGGCGTGAATGAAAAGGGTCGCGTTATCGGCAAAGAAGTAGCGAAGATTGAAAAAGAAATTCCCCGCGCAGCGATTGATCTGTTTCGTGCGCAGGTGAAAATTGTTGATATGCGGGGTGTGCTCGATGCGGCCAAAATTCAGGACGCTATTTCGGCGGCCGGCGCTGAGCCCAATACCCCCTGGGCCGAGCCCCAACTTTTCCCCGAAGCGGAATTATCCACTGACCGTTTTCCGATTGATCCCCATGGCGTCAAGATTCGCGAGAAATATGTGGCCCAGGCGTGGTTGCGTGTGCTCCATCACATCATGCGTTTTGGCGCTGAAAAACCCACGCATCATGGCACCAACCAAAAGGAAGCCCTCAACATGATGACGGTGATCAGCGACGAAGATCCGGGCAATATTCACTGGGCCGAGTGGTTTAATTTTACGCCCGAACATTTTGCCGGCTACAAACCTCAGGTTTTGACGCACGAGCCGGTGCCGAGTCTTGAGTACACCTACGGCATGCGTCTGCGTAATCATGATGGCGTCAATCAGGTCGCGCAACTTATTCACAAAATCCGCGAAGAATATTTTTCCCGGCGGGCGGTGGCCGTGACCTGGAATGTCAGCAAAGATAATGAAAGCGCGCATCCGCCCTGCCTCAGTCTCGTGCAGGTTATTGTGCAGGATGATGTGCTGCACATGACGGCGTATTTCCGCTCGAATGACATGTTCCGCGCCTGGCCGGAAAATGCGCTGGCTCTCCGCACGATGCACAAGGAAATTGCCGATGCCGTTGAGCTGCCGATGGGTGAGCTGTGTATTATTTCCCAGAGCGCGCATGTGTATGAGGAAAATTACAACGAGATTAAGGAAATTTTGCGGGAATATTATGTGCGCGAGGTGGATTTTTGCCGGTTTGATTCGCGTGGGAATTTTACGATCACGGTGAACCGCCTTAAAAAGCAGATTGAAATGGTGATGATGACGCCTAAGGGCGAGAAGATTTTTAAGTACGAGGCGGTGAGTGCATTCAAGATGATGCACGCCTTGGTCGCTGACGATGCGATTGGGGAAATCGGGCATGCGTTGGATTTGGGGCAGGAGCTGCTGGAAGCGGAGATTTGTTTGCGCACGGGTTTGGAGTACCGGCAGGATATAACCGGTCGGCAGGCGTTTTTGAAGGATTTGGATGGGGTGGTGGCCAAGGCGCGAGCGCGAGCGGTCACGGTCGACAACGCGGTGAAGGAGACGGTTCAGCGTTAATATTTTGCGGCTTGCCTGGCACCCGCGCTTTTTGTTACTATAACCGAGCTTACTTTTAGATTTTTTTATGGTAGATATTCACAAAATTATTATCATCGGTTCGGGTCCGGCGGGTTTGACGGCGGCGTTGTATGCGGCGCGGGCTGATTTGAAGCCGCTCGTGCTTATGGGCAAAGAGCCGGGTGGTCAGCTGATGACGACGACTGATGTGGAAAATTTTCCGGGTTTTCCGGAAGGTATTCAGGGGCCGGAGTTAATGGACCGGTTTCGTAAACAGGCGGAGCGTTTTGGTGCCACGATGGTTCAGGAAGATGTGGTGGCTGTGGATTTTTCAGGAAGCGGCGTGGCGGGCAAACCGCATGTTGTGAAAACCGGCAGTCAGGAGTTCCGTGGTGAAGCGGTGATTGTGGCGACGGGCGCGTCGGCGATGTGGTTGGGCATTGCGAGTGAGACGCGTTTGCGCGGCAAGGGTGTGTCGAGTTGTGCAACTTGTGACGGTGCTTTTTTTCGCGACAAAGAAGTTGTGGTTGTGGGTGGTGGTGATACAGCTATGGAAGAAGCCGTGTTTTTGACGAAGTTTGCCAGTAAGGTCACGGTCGTGCATCGTCGTGACGCTCTCCGTGCCAGTAAAATTATGCAGGAGCGCGCCAAGAAGAATGCGAAAATTGGTTTTGTCTGGAATTCGGAAGTGGTGGAAGTGTTGGGGGAAAAAACGGTCAGTGGTGTGCGTTTGAAGAATATACAGATAGGCGCCACGACGGATTTTGTCTGTCAGGGTTTGTTCTTGGCGATCGGGCACCGGCCGAACACCGAAGTTTTCAAAGCTAAATTACAACTCGATAAAAAGGGCTATCTGATTCCCGAGGGTGAAACGGCCAGCGGCGTGGACGGTGTGTTTATTGCCGGTGATGTCAGTGATATCCGTTATCGTCAGGCAGTGACAGCAGCCGGTTCGGGTTGTAAAGCGGCTATGGATGCGGAGCGGTGGTTAGAGGAAAGAGAATAGTGGCTTCCATAATACAATACCCGCCTCAGCAGCGGGTATTTTCGTTTGTCTTATTTTTTCCTACTCGGCCGGCTCCACGCCATAATAATCAAAGTCTTCATATTCATAATCAATCTGCCTTTCGTCTTCGAATGTGGTTTCCGGCGTGGCTGCTATAAGAAGCCAAATATAGGCTGGCCAGGCGATTAAGCCTAAAATGGCAAAAACAATGAACAGCGGTTTCTTGGCTTCATCATTGGTTTTTGTGCCCTTGAGATGAATGAGATTTCGGTACATATTGCGGGTGAATATCAGGAGAAACGGCGCCCCAAATATCGTCACAACGTACGTGCCAATACCCAGCGTCAATAATCCAATCACCATCATTGCCGCTCCAAGAATAATCCATATGAGCAACCCTCTCCCAAACACTGCCCACCAGTAACCCTTCACCAGTTCAAAACTCCGTGAAACCGCCGCCAAGCCTTTTTTTTCTTCCTCGAAGACGGCGTAAATCGCAAACATGGTATAGATTGATAAGATAAAACCCGGAATTAACAGGAGCATGTTGCCACCCATAGTGATGAGCCCAACCAATATACTCACCCACAAAAATGTCCAGAATTTTTTCCAGCCCAAGCGCAGTGATTCTTTATAACTCAGTCCCATATTTACTATTTTGGCGAGCATGGCTGAGTAACCCCACAATACACCAACGATCAAAACAATCAGGGCGATGAGAGAAAGTATCCCCAGACTCCAGTTCACTACCGGACTCGTACCCGATCCGCCAACTTGGTTGGATCCATATGCCATCACCGCCCAGATTCCTATAATAATCGCCAGGGGAACGCCAGCCAGCAGCGGTGTAAACACCAAACCGATCAAAGATCCGAAATGAGCTTTGTAATCTTCCCAAGATTTTTTAATGAGGTCGCTTGTCCCCATAAGTTTTGGTGCTGTTTTTGGCACTGAAAACTTTGTTTGTTTTTTCATTTGCTGTTAGATAAATATAAAAAATACCACTTATTGTATATAGTATAGCATTTATTACGCCGCGGCCATAGTTCCGTCGTTATATTTTATCTGAAATTTTGTGGTATACTATTGATATGAAATCACGAATATTTTTTCTCAGTTTATTTTCGGTCCTGTTTTTCGCAGCAATCTTTTTGCCTTCAACCGCCCACGCTGAAGAAATTTTGCAATTCTCCACGGATGTCAGGGTTCAGGAGAGCGGTGAGCTTGATGTCATTGAGGCTATTTTTTATGATTTTGGAACGGAATCACGACATGGAATTTATCGTGATATCCCTGTTCTGTATCAACGGGATAATTCCAATTACCGTTTGCGGGTGACCGTTGTTGATGTCACCGATGAAGACGGGGAGGAGTATGAATTTTCCACTTCAACAGAAGATGGGGTGCTCAGCATAAAAATCGGTGATCCTGATGTTTTGATAACCGGTTCGCATTATTATGTGATTTACTATCGCGTGGCGCGGGCGGTGAATTTTTTTGATGACCACGATGAGGTGTACTGGAATGTGACGGGCAATGGTTGGCAGGTGCCCATTCGTTCGGTGACGGCCTCGGTGCATTTGCCGGCCGCTTCTTTATACAGCGGCGCGAAGTTAACCTGTTTTACCGGTTTTCTGGGTTTGGAAACGCAAAGCTGTGATGTCGAAACAGCGCCGGATTTTTTGAGTTATCGCACCCAGGAGAATTTACTGGCCGGTGAGGGGTTGACGATTGTTGCCGGTTGGGAAAAGGGTTTTGTCACTAGGCCGACGGCTTGGCAGAATTTCAAATATTTTATAGCCGATAATATTTTGGCGACGTTCCCGTTGTTTTTGCCGTTTCTATGTTTTGCGGTGATGTTTCGTCTGTGGTGGAAGCGCGGCCGTGATCCCAAAGGTCGGACTACCATCATTCCCGAATATGATCCGCCGCATGGCATGGATCCCATGGAAGTTGGCACGCTCTATGATTTTAAGATAGACAAAAAAGATATTTCCGCCTTGATTATTTATTTGGCGGTGCGCGGGTATGTGAAGATTCGTTTTATACCGAAAAAATCCAAAATACTTGGTAAGGATGATTATGAACTCATACAATTGAAACGGGGTACGGATTTACTGAAGCCGCACGAACAGGAACTTATGGAGTCTTTGTTCGGTTCGGGGAAAACCATCCTTCTTTCCAAGCTGAAGAATGTTTTTTATAAAAAGGTACAGACGTTGGAAAAGCATGTTTATGATCAGCTCGTGAAGGACGGTTATTTTCCGGTTGACCCCAAGCATATCCGCGCTGTTTATACTGGCGTGGGTGCATTTATTTTTGTGCTCGGTTTTTTCGGTTTCGCTTTTGTTTTTACGCTGGCATTGGCGCTGGTTATCTGCGGTATTATTATCGTGATTTTTGGGATTTTTATGCCGAGTCGGACAAAAAAAGGTGTTTTGGCTCAGGAACATATTCTCGGATTTAAACGTTACCTCATGGTTGCTGAAAAAGATCGCATTACGTTTCACAATGCGCCCGAAAAACGGCCGGAATTATTTGAGAAGTTTTTGCCGTTTGCCATGGCGCTGGGAGTTGAACAGGCCTGGGCTCAGCAGTTTGAAGGTATATATAAACAGCAGCCGGATTGGTACGACGGGCAGGGGAATATGTTTTCGGCGGTGATTTTCGCCAATTCACTGAATTCGTTTTCGCATGACATGAATGGAGCGATGGCCGCGCCTTCATCTGCAGGCAGCGGGGGGAGTGGCTTGGGTGGTGGTGGTTTCAGCGGCGGGGGATTCGGTGGCGGCGGAGGCGGTTCCTGGTAATTTATTTATTATATGCACATGACTTTAAAAAGGATTATTATTTTTATTTCGTTAGGCATTGCCATTGTGTTGGCGCTGGTTGGCGGTGTAAATGTAATATTTTTTCGTGATTGGGGAGATGGTGCTGTAATGCCCGACATTGAGATGCAGGTTGAGGAGATTGCCGGCAATGAACAGGAATTTTCCGTTGCCAGGATGTTTACTTTGGTACCCGGTCAGGTTATTCAGGCCGATGAACTTGACCTGCGGTTGGTGGTCAATAATATCATGTATATTCCCTGTATGAGTAATGTATCCAACTGTCAGTTTACGAGTTTTCGTGCCGACCTTACGTTGAGTCTGATTTCCGATCCCACGAAGGCTGATACGGTTTCTTTCGTGGGTTTTCCTTCGGAGATCAGGTCGCTCGGGAAAAGTTTGCAGATTGTTTCTGCCACCGCTCAAAATATACAGATTATTATTCGCGGATCGGCTGCAAAGGCGACTGTTCCTTCCGGCAACTAAAAAACCGGTTTTCCCGGTTTTTCGTATTATTTTGTATTTTCAAATCCGCATACTGTTATTCATATTATCTTGTACCAGGGGGCGGATTTGAACCGCCGACCTTAGGCTTATGAGTCCTCTGCTCTACCCCTGAGCTACCCTGGCTTACGTCGAAAGTTCTCTCGGGTCTGCGCGTGACGCTCTTCGCGTCCCGCTCCAACCCTCGAGCAACTTTCTCCTTGTTTCGCAAAAATGCGTGCTCAGGCTTCGCCTTCCGCACCTCATTTTCGCGAGTATTTTTTTTAATACTTTTTCATCAGAGTCTGCAAACCATTTCTCATCCATTATACCAAAAAATGCGAAAAAATCGCATTTTCAACTTTTCAACCACATCCCTTGTTGCGGGGGCCGGATTTGAACCGGCGACCTCCTGGTTATGAGCCAGGCGAGCTGCCGAACTGCTCCACCCCGCGTCGTCCAAATTCTGCTACAGCTTACGCGTGCAAACCTTCGTTTGCCCGCTCCAGCTTCCGCAGTATTTCTCCTTATTTCGGAAAAATTCGTGCTCCTTCACTCCGTTCAGTCCGCACCTAATTTTTCCGAGAGACTATTACTTTTAAATTCCCTGAATGTTTGCTTTGTACTTCGTATGTTCGCCTTCCGCACCTCATTTTCGCGAGTAAGCACACCATAACATACGAGCCTATTTTTTGCAAGCTTCGCCCCACGTGCTATAATAACCTTAACATCCCATGGATTTTTTTCAATCTATGCCCCAAAAAAAACAATCACATAAAAAAATAAGCAAAAATTCAGCCAAGCGCTCTCGTGTCCATAAGATTCGGGTCGCTGCTTTGACGGTTCTTGAGAGTTCGCCGGAACCAGCCAGTCAGGCAAAAAAATCTCATACCCGCCGTGTGGCTCGCGCTGCATCACACCACGCTCACTTACGCCCACTTGGTGGTCGCAGTCATGTGTCTCATCATCGTATAACAGCCAAACATGATAATCCGCTCTCTGTTTTCCGTCGTCGACCCGTTTCTCCTGCCACCCATTTTGCTTTGGGCGTCATGATGCTGTCAGCGCTTCTCTTTGTCGTGAGTCTCGGTTATGTTCTCGGTGCCTAGTTCGCTCGGGCACCGCAATACAAGCGAATAAAAAAAACACCGCTCGGAGCCTTCTCGCTCGCGCTGGTGTTTTTCCATATTATACGTACCGCCGGTCGGGCTCGAACCGACATGAGGAATCCTCACAAGTTTTTGAGACTTGCGCGTCTACCAGTTCCGCCACGGCGGCATGACTTAGGACCTACGCGTTTGGCGCATTTCTGCGTTAGCGCTGCGGGGCTTGTTCGCTGTATGTTTCAATACAGCTCACTTCACTCCTCGCGCTTGCCTTGAACTGCACGCAAACGCGTAGGTCCTATATCTTTCAGGTACGCGTTTTATACTACCTATTTTTGGCTTTTTCGTCAAAGATTGGCACCGCAACCACGTCCGCAACCATGCCGGCAAAGCTCTTTTAACGCCTTCGCCCCTATGATATACTACAGAGGACATTAGAGCCTATCTACTTCTATGGCACGTATTATATCGGTTGTGAATCAAAAAGGCGGTGTCGGCAAAACGACCACGGCGGTGAGTTTGGCGAGTATTCTGGCTGAGGCCGGCCGGCTTGTTTTACTCGTCGATATGGACCCACAGGGAAATGCCACTTCGGGGTTTGGTTATAATTCGCGTGATATGCAGAAGGGATTGTATGAAGTTTTGCTTGGAGAAACCGATTTTCGTTCGATTGCTTTGGATACCATTGTGCGCGGTTGCCGTTTGGCTCCGGCTACGATGTCTTTGGCCGGAGCGAGTGTGGAATTGGTGAATATGGAGCAGCGTGAGTTCCGTCTGAAGATGGCGTTTGCCGAAGTTGATCACGTGTATGATTATATCATCATTGATTGCCCGCCTTCCCTGGGTTTACTGACGGTGAATGCTCTGGCAGCCAGTCGTGAGGTTGTTATCCCCGTGCAGGCTGAATATTATGCGCTTGAGGGTCTGGGGCAGCTGGTGAATACCATCAATTTGGTCCGTGAAAATTTGAATCCCGATTTGAGCGTTCTGGGTGTTGTTCTGACGATGTATGATAAACGCAATCGTCTGTCACGCGATGTCATGGATGAAATTTATCAGCATTTCCCCGATCGGATTTTCAGGTCGGTCATTCCCCGCGCGGTTCGTTTGGCCGAAGCACCATCCCATGGTAAACCCATTACCCTGTATGATGCCGGTTCCAAAGGCGCGAGATCGTATGAAAAATTGGCGCGAGAAATTATTGCCACTGAGTCAGCGCCGGCTCAGATTAAAGTTTAATTTATGCCCAAACCAGGTCTTGGTCGGGGTTTAGGTTCTCTTATCCCACAAAGGATCAAAAAAACGAAGTCCTCACAGAGGACGATGCCCCCAGTGGGGACGAAAGCCGTCGAAGCTCGTACTCTGCCGCAGCAGGTGGCGCCGCCACCGAGTGCTAACGGGACAGCCATTCAGCATGTCCGCACCGCGGATGTTATTGCCAATCCTCATCAGCCGCGCACCCATTTTTCCGAAGCCACTGACAGAGAATTGCAAACTTCCATTAAAGAACATGGTATTTTACAGCCACTGACCGTGACGCAGCGGAAAGGTGGCGGTTATGAGCTCATCGCCGGTGAGCGTCGGCTCCGTGCCGCTAGGGCTTTGAAAATTCCCACGGTGCCCGTTATTGTGCGCCGGGCTTCTGAACTTGAGAAATTGGAACTGGCGTTGATTGAAAATATTCAGCGTAATGATCTGAATCCCATCGAAGAGGCGGCGGCGTATCGCAAACTCGTCGATGAGTTTGGTTTAACACAGGATCAGGCAGCCAAGAAGATGGGGAAATCCCGTTCCCAGATCGCCAATCGGCTGCGCATGCTGCATCTGCCGGTGGAAATCCAGACAGCGGTGGCGGATGGAACCCTGAGCGAAGGCCATGCTAAGGTTATCTTGAGTCTGCGCACGCAAAAGGATCAGCTGGCGTTTTTTGAGAAAGTGAAAAGACAGAATTTGAGCGTTCGTGATACCGAGTTGGAAATTAAAAAGGTTCGGGTGGCACCGTCGCATCAGGCGGGCATCATTGATCCGGTTATGAAGGCGCACATTGATGTTTTGCGAAAATCGCTCGGCACCAAAGTTGATATACAAAAAAAATCCCGTGGCGCCGGCAGGATTATCATTGAGTTTTATTCCGAAGAAGAACTGCAGAATTTTATTGATCAGCTGTCAGCGTAGGTTTCTGCGTCATCTTTTTTATCTGTGACCGTGCCGTATTGGTCACCACAAAATCGAGCCAATCAGGGTTCGGTCCTTTTCTTTTTTTATCACTGAATATCTCGACGACGTCCCCGCTTTTCAGCACCGTTTTTATGTTTTGTATTTTATCGTTTACCTTGGCTCCGGAGCAATGATTTCCCAGATCGGTATGGATTTGGTAGGCGAAATCAACCGCGGTCGCGCCTTCCGGGAGTTCGATCACATCACCCTGCGGTGTAAAAACAAATATTCGGTTTTTAAACACATCTCCTTTCATGGATTCCAGGAATTGTTTTTCATTCACCGCTTCTTTTTGAATTTTTTCTATCTGTTTCATCCAGGGCATGAGTTCTTTCTTTTTACCCCGTTTCTTTTTGTTGTTGGCTTTGAATTGCCAGTGCGCCGCCACGCCGAATTCATTTTCTATGTGCATTTTTTGGGTACGGATTTGAAATTCCACGATTTCTCCCTGATCGCAGAAAACCGTTGTATGCAAAGACTGGTAGCCGTTCGGTTTTTGTTGAGCGATATAGTCTTTAATTCGGCCCTTCAAAGGTGTCCAGTATTCGTGGACAAGGCCAAGCGCGGTATAACAATCAGCAACATCCTTTACAATAATACGGAGCGCAATCAGGTCATAGATTTTTGACAGATCACGGTTGTGCTGCAGGAGTTTTTTGTAGAGACTGTACAGATGTTTGCCGCGACCGTGCACGGAGACGTATTTTATATCGTTTTCTTTGAGTATGCGTTTGACTTTGGCAATGATATTTTTCAGGTAGGCTTTTTTCGCTTCGTACGGTTTTTCGATTTTTTTGGTCAACCAGACGTATTCTTCCGGCAGAATATAGGGGAAGGACAGGTCCTCGAGTTGGCCGCGTATTTCACCCATACCGAGGCGGTTGGCGATGGCCGCGTAGATTTCTATGCTTTCCATGGCAATGCGTTTTTGTTTTTCCGGCGGCAGGGCGTCGAGTGTCCTCAGGTTGTGAATTCTGTCGGCGCATTTGATGATAATGACGCGGGCATCTTTGGCCATGGCCAGACACATGCGGCGCAGGCTTTCGACATAGCGGTCAATGCCGCGGTATTTTACCTTGGTGAGTTTTGATACGCCTTCAACCAACTGCGCCACCGTCGGTCCGAATTCTTTTGTGATGGTTTCGATCGTTACGTCGGTATCTTCCACGGTGTCGTGTAAAAGTCCGGCCATGATTGTTTCGTCGTCCATGCCCCAATCGGCCAGCTGTGCGGCTGTTGCCAGACAGTGGCACATGTAATTTTCGCCGGTTTTTCTTTTCTGTCCTTCGTGGGCTGCTTCGGCGAATTCATAGGCTTTTTTCAGTAAGGCAATATCAGCCATGGGTCGTTTTGCCCGGGTTTTGCGTAGAACATCCTGTATGGTGGTGTTGGTGGTGACAGTCATAGGTGTAGTGTAATCTGCCCGCTCGTGGAAATCAACAAAACACGCCCGGGGCGGTGGGACGTGTTCTTTATTATTCTTCTTTTTGCGGCAGCTCTTTCGTAAATTTACATTCTTTGCTGGAGCAGACGGCGGTGTTGTTTTTGCCATAGATCAGCAGGCTCTGACATGTCGGGCATTTCTCGCCGGTGGGTTTGGACCAGAGCGCGAATTTACAGGTCGGGTAGCGGTTGCAGGCGTAGAACGTACCACGTTTGCCGCGTTTTTCGACAATTTCACCTTCGCCGCACTGCGTGCAGGTCACACCGGTTTTGTTCTCGATTTTTTTAATACCTTTACAGTCGGGATATTTGCTGCAGCCGAGGAATTTTCCGAAGCGTCCGAATTTGATGACCATGGGCGCGCCGCACTTGTCGCATTTTTCATCGGTAGTTTCGGCGGCGGCAGGTTTCCCGTCGGCGCCGAGCGGTTTGGTGTTTTTACATTCCGGGTACCCCGTGCAGGCCAGGAATTTTCCGAAGCGGCCCATTTTAATTACCATGGGCTTACCGCATTTGTCGCATTTTTCATCGGTTGCTTCTTCAACGAGATCTTTTTTATTGATTTCCTTTTCTTTCTTCTCCAGGTTCTCGTGAAAGGGCAGGTAAAATGCCTGCACAATCGGTTGCCATTTTTTCGTGCCGGAAGCGATTTCATCGAGGTCATCTTCCATCTTTGAGGTAAAGCTGTAGTCAACAACTTTGGGGAAATGCTCGACGAGCAGGTCGTTCACGAGTAGGCCGATTTCCGTGGGTGAGAATTTTTTCTGTTCCTTATCCACATAGCCGCGATCAATAATCGTGCTGATCGTTGGCGCGTAGGTGGAAGGGCGACCGATGCCGTTTTCTTCGAGGATTTTCACGAGCGAAGCTTCGGTGTAGCGCGCCGGGGCTTCAGTAAAGTGCTGCTCTTTTTTGATTTCCTTGGCTTCGAGCTCAGTTTTAGGCTCCAGTTTCGGCAGAATGTTTTCTTTCATCGCGTCCGGATATATTTTCAGGTAGCCGGGGAATTCAATCACTGAGCCGGTGGCCCGGAAGGTGTATTTGGCTTTGGCGTCTTCTATATCTATGCCGGTGGTTTGGATTTTGGCCGGAGCCATCTGAGTGGCCACGGCGCGGTTCCAGATCAATGTATAGAGTTTGAGCTGTTGCGCGTCGAGGTATTGCGCCACATCATCCGGCATCAGTGCAGTATGGGTCGGGCGAATGGCTTCGTGCGCTTCCTGAGCGAGTTTACTTTTGGCTTTGAAGCGGCGTGGTTCGGCAATACCATATTCTTTGCCAAATTTTTCGGCAATCAATTTATTGGCATCGTTAATAAAGGTATCGGAAAGATTAACGGCGTCGGTACGCATGTAGGTGATGAGACCCTTTTCGCCGTCCTGACCGACATTGATACCTTCATAGAGTTGCTGAGCCAGACGCATGGTTTGTTTGGCGGAATAACCCAGCTTTTTGTTGGCTTCCTGTTGCAGGGTGCTGGTGGTGAAAGGCGGCGGTGGATTTTTTTGACTGGCCTTTTGATCAATTTCAGCTACGTGGTACTGCGCGTTTTTCAGTTGTTCGAGTATGGCGCTGGCTTCGGCATCATTTTTGATATCGAGTTTGTCGATTTTTTTGCCGTCTTTTTTGGCGAGTGTAGCGGCGAAGGTTTCGGTTTGGCCGGTGGCAGCGAACATGCCTTCCACGCTCCAGTATTCTTCGGGTTTGAATTTTCCAATTTCGCGTTCACGTTCAACAATGAGACGCAGCGCAACCGACTGCACACGACCGGCCGACAAACCACGGCGGATTTTTTTCCACAGGAAAGGGGACAGTTCATAACCCACGAGGCGGTCAAGAACGCGGCGGGCCTGCTGGGCGTTCACGAGGTCAATATTAATCGTGCGCGGTTTTTCAAGAGCGTGCATAATGGCGCCTTTGGTGATTTCATGAAAAACAATGCGCTTGGTTTTCGTCGGATCCATTTTAAAAATATTCGCCAGGTGCCAGGCAATGCTTTCGCCTTCGCGGTCTTCGTCCGTTGCGAAGTAGATTTCTTCAGCGCCGGCTGCCAGTTTTTTCAGATCCGTCACGCGTTGTTTGGCTTTGGCGGGAATGACGTACTTGGGTTCAAAGTCATGTTCAATATCAATACCCATTTTGCTTTTCGGCAGATCGCGGATATGACCAAATGAAGACTCGACCTTATAATCAGGCCCGAGAAATTTGGAAATCGTCTTGGCTTTTGTCGGAGACTCAACAATGACCAGTTTGGTTTTTTTGCTCATATATACTCTATTTTTGAGTTACGTTTGTTTTTATACCATTTTATTATTTTTTAAGCAAGCGGGAGGGTGTGCGGTGGGGGTGCGGGGCGGTCAGGATGGTTATGATGTGGCGCGGAAAATTTGGTCGCCGCTGCTGTGAATCAGACCGCTGATTTCCAGTTCACTGAGGGTTTGGATGATCGTGGTCGGTGTGATGTTGAGCGTGCTGGCAATGGCGTCGGGTGTGCGTGGTTGTTGCTGGAGGAGTTGGAAGATTTTGGTGGCCACGGGGTTGTTGGCGAGGCTGGGTATTTTTGTAAGTGCTGTGGGGTCGGGTGTGATGTCGAGGGTTTCGAGAATGTGCGCGGTGGTGGTGAAGGGATGAGCGCCTTCTTCTATAAGGTGATTGCAACCGGCGCTGGTTTGGCTGAAAATAGAGCCGGGAACAGCCCAAACTTCGCGGCCATATTCGGCAGCCAGGCGTGCGGTGATGAGCGCCCCGCTTTTGAGAGCGCCTTCTATGACTATGGTGGCGGCTGAGAGGCCGGCAATAATGCGGTTGCGGGCGGGAAAATGGTGGGCGAGGCCGGGTGTGTGCGGCGGATATTCCGAAAGAATCAGGCCGTGATTGTCAAGAATCCGGCGGGCGAGGTTGAAGTTGCTCGGTGGGGTTATGGATGTGTCATTGCTGCCGGAACCGAGCACAGCGATGGTTTGGCCGTGGTGTTTCAGGGTTTCGATGTGGGCGCCGGCGTCATTGCCCAGGGCGAGACCACTAACAATGGTGATGTTGGCGTTGATGAGGGGCGCGATGATGTGGCGGATAACTTCGCGGCCATAGCTGGTTTGTTTGCGGGAACCAACGACGGCAATGGTTGGGGCGTTGGTGTTGAGGAGTTTGGTGTTGCCGCGGGCGTAGAGCAGCCAGGGCGCATCAGGCAGGGGTTTGAGTTGGGCGGGGTAGATGGCGTCTTCCTTATATATAGGGTGTATGTTGTATTGTTTGAGGCTGTGGAAGGCGATTTGGGGCTTGATGGTGGGGCGGAGGCGTTGGTAATGCGCGAATGTTTCCGGCGCGGTGCGTGAAAAGGCTTTCATGGCGGACAACGGTGCTTGCCAGGCGGCTTGGAACGAATGGAATTGCGTGTGCAGACGTGTGAGATGTTGGTTGGTGATATTGGGTAGCAGTTTCCAGGCATGGGCGTGCAGGGCTTCGTTCGTAGGATTTTGCATAAATAAAAAATGCGTCAGAGCGCGCTTGCTTATCTACTCTACACGATTTTTCGCAGAAAAAAAAGAGCCCGAGAGAATGAAGTCGAGGTACTTATACGGTTTGCCTGAAAGGCAAGGTATAAATATGGTCGAGCAAGCATAGCTCACGGGTTCTTTTAATGTTCTATTGAAAATCTTGTTGCGGCTCATTTTACGAAGCCGCGATCGTATGCCGGCGAGTGGTGCCGGGTATTTTTGCCGATTGATGTGAATCAGGATCATACCAGCTTTGGGAAGCGGTCGAATCCTGATCACGTCGGCTAGAGACGCTATCAGATCGGTTTTTTAATTTGAGATCTCACTTCCTAAGTGAGATTTTATAATATGCGTATATCATCTGGGAAGTGCACATCCCAGAGCTTTTACTTTACCACCCGCTTGCGCAAGTGACATATAAACTCAAGGACGAGGCGTCCATCCAGAAAAATATCCGGATATCCTATAATTCGTATAGCTTCGTAGCCACACCAAAGTGCTTATATCTCCTAAAAATGCTAAGATGCGCATTTTCCAAGAGTTTAGAACACCCGATGCAGAGGATTGACATCCCGTTGTGACGAGAAAACCTCATACAAACTGTTTTTCCTAATACGCTGTTTTGTCGAATGAGCCATAAAGACTCATAAAGAAGCTTTTTTACGGCTTCAGCGTTTGAACATTGTTGTTCATTTCGTTATGCCTTGATTTTCATTCAGGCAACTCCATTCTTGTGGAATGTTTACCAACAACATATCAAATTAACTGCCGAGAGAAGTTTTGAGTTTATGTTGGTGAGTTTTGACCACTGGAGGTGATCAA
>MHKD01000024.1:407-20154 GCA_001818775.1 Candidatus Kerfeldbacteria bacterium RIFCSPHIGHO2_12_FULL_48_17 | reverse complement strand
AGTGGATAAACCACTCGTTGTAAAGGACAAAGATACCCTATTTATTCTTTATTGTTCTACAGCCTCATAATAGAAAAACGTTTACCTAAAATACTCGCATGAAAAAAATCATCATCCTCTACGGTCCGCCCGGCGTTGGTAAACTCACCGTCGCCAAAGCCCTTGCCAGTCGCACAAAATTCACACTTCTCCACCTCCACCTGGTTGCCGACCTGGTGCAGAGTCTGTTTGATTATGGGACCAAGCCTTTCAGCACCACCTTCAAGCACATCTGGTTCTACCTCTTCGAACAGGGTCTCAAAAATACTCGACACGGTCTGATACTCACGCTCGTTTACGGTGTGCTCACGGCAGAAGGCAAACATGACGCTGCTTTTATTAAAAAAATAATCGCCACCGCCAAAAAACATGGGACCGCCGTGCACTTCATAAAACTCGAATGTTCAGACACTGAGCTGTACCGTCGTGTTCGCCAGCCCTCCCGCAAAAAATTCAAAAAACTCACCTCACCCGCTCTGCTGAAAAAAATCCGCAAGAACTATAAAATTGATGCCAATATACCTTTTATACGAAGCCTGAGCATAAACACCAGTAAAAAAACAGCGACTGAAACCGCCACCATCATTGTCACTAAAATTCAATAACCGCTACGCCTAACATATCATGGCATACTTTATCCGCAATAAAAAGATATTTTAACTGCAGATAACTACAAAAAATGTAACTATCTACAGCCATATTGTAATTTAGTTCAATACATGATATACTATACCTACTAAAAAAGACAATATATGTCATTTATTACAGTAATAATATATGAAAAACCAAAAATTTAACGGCCTAAGTACACAAGAGCGAAAAATAATAAGTCATTTTTCCGCATTAGAAAAAAACACTATTAATGCAGATGACCTCATAAAATTACACTCCTGCAAACGAGAAACTGCTCATCAAATCTTAAGAAGATTAGCCAAAAAAGGTTGGCTCCAACGATTAAAACACGGTTTATATAGCATTGTTCCACTGTCATCAAAAACACCAACACCCGCCATTGAAAACACATGGTCATTAGCCATGGATCTTTTTAAATCAGCGTTTATATCCGGTTGGTCGGCTGCAGAATACTGGAATTTGACCGAACAAATATTCAATAGTATCTCTGTTTGCACATTATCCCCCCAACGAGAAAGCATCCAGATAATAAATAATATTAAATTTCGCACTAAGTTAGAAAAAGAACAATCTTTCGGTATAAAAACTGTCTGGTTTGGCAGCAAGGCGGTCAAAATTGCTGACCCGAGTCGAACACTCATTGATATTTTAGACTTACCACGCTTTGGAGGCGGCGGTCGTCATATGATAGATATAGTGAATCAATACTGGCATTCGGATATGTGTGACCCAGATTTACTATTGAATTATGCAATAAGATATAAACGAGGAGTAGTATTCAAGCGACTTGGTTTTCTTGCTGAAAAATTAGCTGCTCCTGTTTCTGAAAAATGGCTCCACACATGCCACGATAATATATCAAAAGGTATTTCTTACCTTGACCCTGATAGTCCAAAATCGGGCAATATAATAAGCAAATGGAATCTACGAATTAATTTACCGATACATGATAACGAAAGCTGAAATACTTGAGCTTGCCGGAAATCTTTCACTCCAGCAAACCACTGTCCAAAAGGATTATGTAATTGGCTGGGTACTCAGGGCAATATCAAATCACATACATCTCAGACAATGGGTATTTAAAGGAGGTACTTGCTTAAAAAAGTGCTACTTTGAAACGTACAGATTTTCTGAAGATCTTGATTTTACAATACCGACCAATCAAGAACTCAGCCCTGCTCTTATTAAGACGCATCTTGATGAGAGTATAACCTGGATTGAAGAGAATTCAGGCTTAACTTTTCCCAGGAGAGATTGGAAAATTGATGAATATAAAAATCCACGCGGAAATACATCATACCAAGTAAAAATCTCCTACCATGGGCCCCTTGGTGGCCAGGTGAGATCACTTCCCCGAGTGAAATTTGATATAACCCAGGATGAATTACTGGTAGATGCTCCCCAATCTCGGGATTTACAGCACAATTTCTCTGATGCTTTTAAACCAATTCCTCAAATCCGCTGTTATTCGATAAATGAAATTCTCGCTGAAAAATCACGGGCTCTTTTGGAAAGAAACGGTAGAGCGCGTGATATTTATGATGTAGTAAATATCAGTCGTAATTTTAGAGAACAAATTAAACCACGGCGCGCCAAAGAAATTACCCATGCAAAATTTAAATTTAAAAAACTTCCAGCACCCACAGTACAGCAAATAATGAATGCAATTGATAAGGGAATTCTGAAAGCGCATTGGGAAAATCAGCTATCCCATCAAATAAGCAACCTTCCTCCGGTTGAAACATTTCTTTATGATTTAGAGGATGCTATTGCCTGGTGGCTGGAGCCAGAAACTGCCAAGCCAAACCCAAAGTCTATGCCAGGAGCAACGGGTAGGATAGCTCCACGTCAATGGTTTCCAACCACTGGGCACAGAAACCAGTCATTATTGGCAATAGAACTCATACGCCATGCTGCCCACAATCGACAATGCGCTTCAATTTCGTACGATGGTTCAACGAGACTCATAGAGCCTTACTCATTACGATATCCACCAGCAGGCAATGAAATATTACATGCTTGGGAGATAGAAAAAAATGGGGTGTCTACAAACGGACACAGGAGTTTCAAAACGAACAAAATAGACTCAGCATCAATATCAAACAAAACTTTTATACCAAAGTGGAAGATAGAACTATGATTAAATAAAAACTACCGCTTACTCAAACATCAACATCAACCCGCCCAATAGCCGTTGGCAAACAGCATAATATGGAGCGCCAGCAGCAGAACTGAGATCAAAATCCAGGTCTGCTGGGCTACTCCGCCGCGGCGCCAGGAAGCCACCCAAATATACAGAGGAAATAACACCAGCACAAACCGCCCGACACTCATCAGCGTGCCCGTACTCAACGGCACCAGCGTTGCTGCGAGCATGTACCAACCGTACGATGCCCGTATTTTTTTCCCGACAAACCAGGCTGCAACCAGACCGGTAACGGCAAACACCGCATCAAGTGCAAAACTCACCACCTGCGGCCGCTGTGCAAAAATCAAATGATCGCGATTGAGTTCAAAAGCGCGACCCCACCAATTCTGCACTTCAAAAAACAACCAGAAATTTCCGAACGCCAGATAATGATAGGTAAAAAATAAAGCGAGACCAGCCGGGACAAGACCGATCAGAAACCAACGCGGCTGCCAGATCCCCTTGCGGCCATAGTGTTGGAAATATTCAATCACGAGTGGCACGACCAAGATGACACCGGCAAAACGCGTCAACGTGGCCAGCAAACCAAACACACCGGCCCACAAAAATTTCTTGTCACGCGCGTAATACAGACAGGCGATCGACAAAAACAGGAACAGCGATTCCGTATAGACTGCATTCAGGAAAAATGCTGTGGGAAAAATCAGCAGCAGGAAAACGGCCAGCTGCGCGTCGGCCTGCGGGTGAAAACGCGCCGTGAGTTTATACAGATACACCGCCGACAGAAATAAAAATATAATGCTGACGATCCAGCCGGGTAAAATAAGATCGCCATGAGTAAAAGGCGTCGCCAGCGAAACCAACAACACGAGGTGCGGATACAATGGGAAGAAAACGATATTGGAACGGTGCGCGTCACGGTCAACAAAATACCCCTTACCGACGACGCTGAGATGCCAAAAAGAATCCCACTTGGCGTGCAGCCGCACAGGACTCCAGGACTGCTCCTGCTGATAATTGGCCGGGTCAATCCAATCATAAGCCGTGTCGCCGCTCGTAAACGTGAAACGGTTGAGTACGCCGAGTGCGAACAGGTTGACGACAAAGAACCAGATCGCCGTAAAAATAATAATATGCTTCATAACTGCCCAATACTATATTCTTCCGCTCCTTATTCACCACCCCTTGGCTGGGCTTTTTTACTCATATCGTAGTGCATCGATCGGATGCAGACTAGCCGCGCGTCGTGCTGGATAAATACCGAATACCAACCCCACCAGCGCTGCCACAGCGTACGCCGTCACAATCGCGGGAATCACCAACAAAAATTTTACATCCCAATCAGGTCGCATAATATTCACCACAAACACACCCAGCGCACTTAATCCCAACCCAGCAGTAATGCCTATTACTCCGCCAATGCTGGTTAAAATAATCGCCTCGAACAAAAATTGCATCAAGATATCTTTCTTCTTGGCGCCAATCGCCTTACGCAAGCCGATTTCTTTGGTACGCTCCTTCACGGTTACTAACATAATATTCATAATGCCGATACCACCGACCAATAAAGAAATCGCCGCAATCGCACTAATGAACACCTGAATACCTAACAAAACAGAATTAAAAGTTTCAATTTCTTGCTGCCGGTTGATTATATGTATAAATTCTCCTTCTTTGTGCAGCATGCTATGCCGCCGCAGTAAAAAAGAATTGATCCGATTCTGTAGAGAAGACACGTTCGTTCCCGCGGTAAAATACACTGAAATCGACGGCACCAGATCTGCCTCCTGAGCTGGTGCAAAATATTTTCGTAACGTGCTCAATGGCATATAGACTTCCTGAAAAGAAAAACCGTCTGGGCCGCTACTAAAGGCTGGATCCTCCACAACACCAATTACCTCAAATGATGTACCATTAATATGTAGCTGCTCCCCGGCCACTCGCTTGCGCGCAAACACATCCTGGGCAAACGATTCATTGATCAACACCACCCGCGACGAGTGATAAAAGTCCGTGGTGTTATATAAACGCCCGTCAAGCAAGCCAGCGCCATCAAAAGCAAAACCTTCTGGTCGGTCACCGATCAGCCTGATCTCATCATATTCTTTATCCCGTACCTGCATCGTTATCTGCCCATCGCTGTATGGGGTGGATAGCGCGACAATCTCCGGCAGAAAATCCGAATCATACATCGCCTGTATATCTGCTTCCGTAAAAGTCAGACCCTTCTCGCCTTTGAGCTCAGTCGGATCCTGGCTTGGGTAAATATCAATCACGTTCTTAGTGATCTCAGACAGCTGACTGAACAAAAACCGCTTGGCAATCTGGCCACTGGTCATGACAAAAATCACCGAGGTAATACCAATAATGATACCGAGCATAGTGAGTGCTGAACGGCCTCTATTTTTGAGAATCTGACGAAATGCGGTCAGAAAGTAATTCAAAAACATAAGTTTGTATCAAAATCAAACAATCAATCCATCCTGAAGGTGGATTATTCGCTGAGCATAAGTAGCTACTTTAGTATCGTGCGTGACCAGCACAATCGTTCGTCCTTCTTGGTTCAATTTTTGTAGAATTTTCATAATGTCCTTAGCAGTTTTCGAATCCAGATTGCCGGTCGGCTCATCACCAAACAGAATATCCGGATTGTTCACAATCGCCCGCGCAATCGCCACCCGTTGCTGTTGTCCCCCGGACAATTTATTGGATTCATGCTGCATGTGACTTCCCAGACCCACCTTATGTAGAGCCGTCTCTGCCCGTTCGAGTTGTTCGGATTTTTTCATATGTTGGTACATCAGTGGCAGGCGAACATTTTCCAAAGCCGTGGTACGCGCCAACAAATAGAATTGCTGAAAAATAAACCCAATACGTTTATTCCGTAGCTCTGCCAGTGCATTATCATTAAAATCTGATGTATTCACGTTAGCAAACCGATAGGTGCCACTGGTGGGTACATCCAGAAACGCCAGCAGATTCATGAGCGTTGACTTGCCTGATCCGGACGGGCCCATAAACGCCACGAACTCTCCTTTTTTAATTTCCAAGTTTATGCCGCGCAGTGCCGGAACAGCAACTTCGCCGAGCCAGTAGGTTTTTTTAAGCTGACGTACGACGATGAGTGATTGAGCGACTGTGGATTTTTTTATGTATGAAGATGGTGAAGCGACCATTGCAGCGTGAGGTAAATGAATGAGAGTGAAATCAGGGTTCAAGGGATTAAAATGATGGACTAAACTCCTTTTGTGGAACATATACGAGCACGGATTCACCTGCCTGGAGACCGCTCAGAACCTCTGCCTTTTCATCGCCCACAAAACCCACTTCAATGGTTTTTTTCTCTAATAACTCCGTGATGTCTGCAACTTGTTGCGCCTGCATAATGAACGACTCGGTTAATTCTGGCAACACATACACAAAAGGCTTATCATCGACATCGTACTGAACCGCGCCGAGTTCCAGCGCCAAAACATTTTCTTTCCGATCCACCGCAATTTCCACCTGGGCTTCCAAACCCAAGACTCCGGCAATCTCCGCGGGCACATCCTTCATTGCTACATTCACGGTGTAGCCGCTGCCCGTGCTATCACCCGCGCGTCCCTCACTAACTGAACTAACCGCTGTGCGCTTCTGCACATCCACAAACGTCACTGTGCCCGGAAACGTGCGTTCATCCACATAAGCTAGAATCCTAATGGTTGCTGACTGGTCTTTTCGTAAGTGAATAACATCACGGTCCGAGACGGACAGCGAAATGTGTGTGCCGCGGGAGACCATTTCCACGACAGCTTCCTCCAGCGCCACCGGCGTGTCAGTAACGGTTTTAATATCAACAATACGGCCGTCTATTGGTGCTACAAGTTCCTGATCTTTTTTAGCGGCAAAACTTCCCCCATCGATTTTCATCAGGATATCGCCTTTTTCTACATAATCGCCGATAACATAGTTAACCTCCGTAAGTTTACCAGGGACCAGGAAGCTGAGTTTAATGCGCTCGTCTGGAACAATTTCACCCTGCGTAGAAATAGTTTTACTGACTGTGCCGATTTCCGCAGTCGCAGATTGACGGAGGTATTCAAAGTTGGTGATTTTTGAGCGTTCTTTAAGTCCACGCACAGTCAAAACAATACCAACAACGATGATCAGCACAACGAAAATGAGAATTAAGCGACTGATGCGTTTATACCACGGCTTTTTGGGTTTTCGTGTAAGTTCAGGCATGAATGTAAAAATAAAAAGTGAGAGGGACTTACATGTAAAACCCCTTAATTATAATGCTTACACAATAATCAGACAATGTCGTTCGCTTGCCGGTATGTTGAGTAAAAGAAGTGAGTCAGTTTGTCTGCCGGTGCATGGCGATCGTCATTTATTACTAAAATTCAATAACGCACTGCGCCTCGCCCCCATTACCGCGCCCAATAACCGTTAGCAAACAGCCTAACGTGTAACTAACTGTTCAATATCTCCGTATTCTGCTGCAAAATTGACACCGCGCCCCAGAAAATGGTATTTTTTAACTAACATACGGCATTTTATTAACCTTGGAAGCCGCCAAGAAACCACATTCACACACCAATGAACGAACCGAGCAAAAAATCAACCAAACCCGACGCCGCAAACAGCGCCAACAACAAGTCCTCATCCAAAAAATCCCACGCCGCTGCCATCACTCCCCGCGCACAGGATTATTCGCAGTGGTATCTCGACATCATCGCCGCCGCTGACATGGCTGAACACGCTTCGGTCAAAGGCGCCATGGTCATCAAACCCACCGGTTACGCCATCTGGGAAATGATGCAACACATACTCGACGCCAAATTCAAAGCCACCGGTGTTGAAAACGCCTACTTCCCGCTCTTCATCCCCGAATCACTCCTCAAAAAAGAAGCCAGCCACGTTGCCGGTTTTGCCCCCGAAGTCGCTGTCGTCACGCACGCCGGCGGGAAAAAACTGGCCGAACCGCTCGTCGTTCGCCCCACTTCCGAAACCATCATCTACGACACCTACGCCAAGTGGGTCCATTCGTATCGTGATCTGCCGATTTTGATAAACCAATGGGCCAACGTCGTTCGCTGGGAAATGCGCCCGCGGCTGTTTTTACGCACCACCGAATTTTTGTGGCAGGAAGGCCACACCGTTCATGAAACCGAGGCCGAAGCTGACGCGCGTGCCCGCCAGATGCTTGATGTCTACACCGATTTTGCCGAAAATTATTTGGCTATGCCGGTGATTGCCGGAACCAAATCGCCTTCCGAGCGTTTTGCCGGGGCGCAGGAAACCTACACCATTGAAGCTATGATGCAGGACGGCAAAGCCCTGCAGGCCGGGACTTCACATTTGCTCGGACAAAATTTTGCCAAGGCATTTGGCATTCAATTTACCACCCGCGATGGCAAAAAAGATTTCGCCTGGCAAACCAGCTGGGGCGTGAGCACCCGCATGATCGGCGGTTTGATTATGACACACAGTGATGACGCCGGTTTGGTATTGCCACCCCTGATCGCACCGACGCAGGTAGTGATTATTCCGATCGGTAAAAGCGCTGAGGAGCTGACGATGGTAATGACGGCAGTGAAGAAGCTGGCGGCCGAATTGACGGCTGCTGGAGTACGTTTGCATATTGATACGCGCGAACATTTGCGCCCGGGTGAAAAATTCTTTGCCTGGGAAAAGAAGGGAGTGCCGGTGCGCGTGGAAATCGGACCGAAAGATGTGGCCAAAGGTTCGCTGGTGTTGGCACGACGTGACACCAGCGCCAAAATAGTATGCGGGCTTGGCGAAGCGGCAACGAAAATTGAGGAAATGCTGAAGACGATACAGAAAGATTTATTCATCAAAGCACAGCAGCAGCGTGACAACAATACCCACGAAATTTCTGAGTGGGAAGAAGCCAAAAAGGTGTTTGAAAAAGGTGGTTTTGTGCGCGCCTGGTGGTGTGGCGATGCAGTCTGCGAAGCCAAGATAAAAGAAGAAACCAAAGCTACGATTCGCTGTTTGCCGTTTGAGCGGCAGGGTGACGGTGAAGGAAAATGTCTGCATTGTGGAAAGGTCGCCAAAACCAAGGTCATTTTCGCCAAAGCATATTAAGGCAGACACAAACGTGCGCATAAGTGCCAAAGGCGTTACCAAAAACGCCTTTTCTTTATTGCCAAAAAACATAAGAAACAGTATAGTAATTTCCATGAATACCCTTAAAACCATCATCACCAAACAGGCCCAGGCTGCTAAAAACACCCTTCCTGAGCTGCGCCGCCTGAATACCGACACCAAAAACCAGGCCCTCCATGCCATGGCCGATATTCTTATCAAGCACAGCGAGGAAATCCTGACTGCCAACGCCCAGGACCTGACCGATCTCCCCCACACCCGCCCAAACGCCAATCAAGCTCTCAAAAACCGGCTTATCCTGACAAAAGAAAAAATCACCGCCATCGCCGCCAGCCTCCGGGCTATTGCTGCCCTGCCGGATCCGGTAGGTGAAATCCTCGGTCTCAAAACCCGGCCCAACGGACTCCGTATCGGAAAAATGCGCACCCCAATGGGCGTCCTGTGCTGCATTTACGAATCCCGACCCAACGTCACCGCCGACATCGCCGGCCTGGCACTCAAATCTGGAAACGCCTGCATCCTGCGTGGTGGCCGCGAAAGCATTCACTCCAACACTACTATCGCCCGCATACTCAAACAGGCCATACAAAATACCGGCGTGAATCCCGATTACCTGCAAATGATCGAACAAACGGGTCGTGAAGGCGTGACCATCCTCGCCCAACTCGATCAATACATCGATCTCATTATTCCCCGCGGTGGTGAAAAACTTATCGACGTGGTCTCACAACATGCCAAGATGCCGGTACTGAAACACCGTAAGGGTATCTGTCACCTGTACGCCGACGCCGACGCAAACCACAAAAAAGCCATCGACATCATCGTCAACGCCAAAGCGCAAAATCCTTCTACCTGTAATTCTCTGGAAAAAGCACTCATTCACGAAAAAATCGCCGACACACTCCTTCCGGAACTAGTGCGCGCGCTTACACAGGCAAACGTCGAAGTCCGCGGCTGCGAACGCACGCAAAAAATCACCCCCAGCGTCACACCCGCAACCGACGCCGACTGGTCAACCGAATACCTCGACCTGAAAATCACGCTGAAAATCGTCAAAAACTTCGACGAAGCCGTGAAACATATCGAAAAATATGGCACCGGATTGGCCGATGGTATCATTACCGAAAATTACACGACGGCCGGAGCCTTTCTTCAAACCATCGACAGCGCCAATGTTTTCGTCAACGCCTCCACCCGCTTTGCCGATGGTTTTGAATATGGTCTCGGTGCCGAAGTCGGTATCAGCACCGCCAAAATTCATGGACGCGGACCTATGGGACTCGAAGATCTGACAGTCACGAAATATATCGTTTTAGGAAACGGGCAAACACGAAAATAATATGAAACAACGCTGGGTTATAAAAATTGGCACGCACAGTTTAACACGTGGACAAAAAAATATTCAGCCCGATGTCATCGGGCAACTCTTGGAAGAAATACATGAACTCAACCAACGTGGTATTGAAGTCATTCTCGTTTCATCCGGAGCCGTAGCCGCAGGAAAATCCATTGCGCCTGGCATCGTCGATAAGCACATCTTCGCCAGCATCGGACAGCCGCATCTGATAAACCTGTACCTCAACGCCGCCCGGAAAAAACAGCTCTCCATAGCACAACTTCTGCTTTCCCAGCATGATCTCGGCAATAAGGATACATTTCTTACCCTCCAGCACACGCTGCAGACCATGCTGACTGAACACATTCTCCCCATCATCAACGAAAATGACGCCATCACCCGTGATACGGAAGCAGCACTCGGCGACAACGATTCACTCGCTGCCAAAATCGCTCTCAGCTCAGCCGCAACCCGTCTCATTATCCTTTCACATGTAAACGGGCTGTACTCGGAAGATCCCACCATAAACCCACGCGCGCGGATTATCGCCGAAGTGAGTGATGTGAATGGCCCCTTATTGCAATTGGCATCCAAAGAAAAATCTTCGCAGGGCAGTGGTGGTATGGTGAGTAAACTCAAGGCCATTCGTCTGGCAACGGCGTTTGGTATTCCCGGTCATATAACCAACCTCGACGCCGATAATGTTCTCACGCAGATTGCTGATGGTAAAAAAATCGGCACTGAATTTCTGCCGAACAAAAAATCCCTGCATGTAAAAAACCGCGACCGCTGGATTTTGTCGGCAAAAATTTCCTCAGGCGCGATTACTGTGGATGATGGCGCTAAGCTGGCTCTGCAAAAAGGGAAAAGTTTACTTGCCGTGGGCTTGCGAAATGTCCATGGCAAATTTCAGGCCGGAAAAATTATTGAAATTCTGGATCTGAACAGAGAAACCATCGGCATGGGTATAGTAAAAATGGACGACAAGGAGCTCACGTCATTATTGCAGTCGCAAAAAGTATATAATCAGGAAGTTATTCATGCAGATAATCTCATAACTCTCTAAATATGACTACCGACAAAAAACTCGGCGTCATTGGTTGCGGAAATATGGGCAGCGCCATAGTAAAACGACTCATAGCGGCAAAAATATTTCCGGCTTCAGGCATCTTTGTGTATGACAAAAATACAGTAAAATGCTCGGCGCTCGGAAAAAAATACAGTGTAAGGGTGGTAAACTCAAACGCCATGGTCATGCGAAACGCCGACATTATTTTACTGGCCGTGAAACCGCAACAGGCGACAGAGGTACTGAAAGATATAAAAAAAACTGGCGGCGAGGGAAAGCTTTTGATTTCGATCATGGCTGGTTTCCCCATGGAAAAAATCCAAAAACTCAGTGGCGTAAAAAACATTGTTCGCTGTATGCCAAACACCCCGGCGCAAATCGGGTATGGCACCACCGTCTGGCTCGCCACATCAGGTGTAACGATAGCCGACAAAAAACTGGTTGCGGATATACTAGGGAGTTTCGGGATAGGCTTCGAGGTGGATGATGAAGACATCATAGACATGGCGACAGCCGTAAGCGGCAGTGGTCCAGCATACGTATTTCATTTCGCCCAGGAATTGACGGAAGCAGCGGTGAATCTGGGTTTAGAGCCAAATTTAGCTGAAAATTTAGTAAAAAATACCCTCATTGGTGCCGTCCAACTTCTTGATACATCACAACAATCAGCGACCGAACTTAAAGCAGCTGTTACCTCCAAAGGGGGTACCACTGAAGCCGCACTCACTATACTAAGAAGTAAAAACACTGAAAAAATTTGGGAAGAAGCGATAAAAACCGCGTACAAAAGGGCAAAAACACTCAGTAAAAACATTGGACAAAATAATAAAAATTGATAATGTATCTATTATGGGCGGTCTATAAACCCATTTTTCGCCAAAAGGCGTAAACAACATTAACAACAAACCATTTGAGGCCAAACGGCCAGAGGAGCAACAAAAGATGAAATCAAAAGCAAGAACCCCCATCCCCCGCGTGGCGGTGATCGGCGCCGGTGTCACAGGCGCGCTCATCGCCAATGAACTCAGCAAACTCCGGGAAAAAAACAGTATCGGCGAGGAAGCGCCTCCTCGATACGATGTCACCGTCATTGAACAGGGCGCCATCGGCAACGGATCCAGCTCGCGATCAGCCGCCTGCATCAGACAACAATTCTCGACGCAAGCAACGGTGCATGGAATGATGTATTCCGTGGAGTACTACAAAAACTTTGCCAAACACGTTGGGAAAAAGCCTAGCGAAGCAAATGTTCTGGTACAAAACGGATACCTGTTTTTATATCGCGACCCGCAACGTTTTCAAGAGGCAGCGACTACGGCTGTCATGCAACAACAATGGGGACTCAAAGACGTGGAGGTACTCGGACCTCCGGAAATCAGAAAAAAATTCCCCTTTGTGAATACGCTGGAACTTACCGGCGCCACCTGGTGCCCTTCCGACGGTTTTCTTCGTCCGGTTGATATCTATAGTGAAGCGTTGGAAAACGCTGTCAGGAATGGCGCGAAGCTGATGCGAAATACGCAAGTGAATGGTGCGACCAAAAGAGGCAATCTGATCACGGCATTAAAAACCACTCGTGGTAATGTACCGTGCGACATTGTAGTGAATGCCACCAATGCCTGGGCACCGCGTGTTAGTCAGATGCTGGAAGGAACGGGACTTCCGATTATGTCTCTGAAACGTTTCCTCTGGTTTCTCAACACCAATCATGCGCCAGGCGTCATGGAATTTCCCATGATTGTCGCTGAAGGCGGTCAATATTTCCGACCGGAAAACAGCCATCAGGTGATGTTGGGACATGCAGTCGACATCACGCCGGAGCCGCGGTTCAGCAACGAGGATCAGGATGTTGTCCCCTGGGAATACGACCTGGAGAATGCGGACGGTCTCGGTATGCAGACATGGATGGAACTGACCAGCTGGGTGCCGGTGCTTGAAAAATTCGGCAAAGAAAAACACGGTACAACCAGCGGCTTCTATGGCACAACACCTGATCATAATCCCTTTATTGATTATGATCCCTATGTCCCCAATCTGATTCACGCCTGCGGATTTTCCGGGCATGGCATCATGCATGCTCCGTTCACGATGAAAATCGTATGTGCCCTTGTTGAAAAAGGCACGCGCCAGTGGACGATGGAACTCAATGGAAAAATCCTGGACATTTCCATCTTTGCCGTCGACAGAAACTTTGATAATCATGCCGAGGCTATGGTTATCTGAAAAATACCGGCCTCAAAAAAGGAAAAAAATGAACATTCACTCCAACCCCCAATATATACAGATGCTGAGTCAGTATATATTGGGGCTTTTGTTTATGGAAAACTGTCACACGGAAAACTGTCACACGGAAAACTTGACTCCGGTCACAAAACCATGTTACATTCACGAAAGAATTTGATTTAATTATATTTTTTTAGACACAACGATGGCCAACAAAAAAGCCGCAATGAAAGATATCAAGCAAAGTGCCAAGCGCCGCGCTCGCAACGAAAAAACTGCCGTTGAAATTAAAAAACTGCTCAAAGATATTGAAAAACAGTTAACCGCCGACAAGCTCGATGAAAAAATCGTGGCCCAGGCCATGAAGCTGATCGATCGGGCCGTAGCCAAGGGTCGTTTGAAGAAGAACACTGCCGCCCGCAAGAAATCACGCCTCGCCAAAAAGGTTAAAAAGACCGCTAAAAAATAGCTTCGGACGCCAATAATAAAACCGCTCCTCGCAAGGGACGGTTTTTTGATTGTGGTATCGGTCAAATTTGTATTCCCTTAAGGAACATTTGCTAAGACAGTCACCCTATAGTAAGGTATGCGCAAACCTTTTTCTTGATTGCTCTTTCTTATCGTGCCCTGGCGGCACCCAACTGCGCTGTAGGCGCAAAAATATGAGGAGGAAAAATGGAAAGTATTATTTTCGGATTACTGACGGTGTTAACGTGGGGATTCTACAACACACTCTACAAACCCCACAACACACTGAGGCTCAACCTCTACTTTACCCTGGTCGTCATGGGATTCATCCTGATGACCATGGGCTTGATAGGCTTCATGAGATCAGCAAAATCCACGGAACCCACAATGCTAAATCTCATTTTTGGAATAGTCATGGGTTTCTGTCTTGGTACCGGTTGCATTTTTTGCAGCAAACTCTATGAAGGCGGTGCCAGTCTATCCGTAGCCGTCCCCCTCATATCAGTGAGGGTGATAGCTGTGACGACTTTCGCCGGGATTCTCTGGTTCAAGGAGCCGGTCACGGTAAATTTTTTCATCGGACTCTTCGGCGCACTGATGTGCGCCTGGTTCATTGGCCGCTAACAAACAGTCACCCGCTCTCCATAGGGGTGACTGTCATTTTTTTTATTACAATTCTGCGCCGCAAACCCGCCAGCGCCCTTAACCACATACCCGCACCACAAAACTTTCCAGCATATGCCGCGGTTGGGCAGCGCTCGTTTTCGTCCGTTCATCAATTTCCAACAGCCACTGCAACATCTCCCGCAACCGCTCCGGCGAAAATCGCCCCACCTGGGCCAGTGCCTTCTTCACCACAAACGGATGCAACTTCAACTGCGCCGCCAACACCCCCGGCTGCTGCGAAACATGCGCCACCGAACTCACCGCCAATAAAATCCGCACCTGCCGCGCAATCATCGTTAAAATATACGTCTCATTCAGACCGCTTTCCAGCTGCTCATATAACAGACGCACTGCCTGCGCCTGCTGCCGTGTCGCCAACGCATCAATAAATCCAAAAATATTCTCCGAAAAATTCGCCCGCACAAACAACGCCACATCCCCCGCCGTCACCGCCCGGCCGTCAGCATAATTCACCAGCTTCACGATCTCATTATGCAACTGCCACAAATCCATACCCACCAAACCCAACAACACCTGCACCGCCTGCGACTCGATCTCGCCACCCAATTCCTTCGCCTCAGCCCGCACCCAACTCGCGCCCTGCGACCAATCCAAAACACCATACAATTCCACTCGCTGCTTCAAAACAAAATCCTGCAAATGCTTTAACTGAAAACTATCCGCCCCCGCATTCGCCCCCGCACCTGCCGCACGTTTCTTCACCCCAGCCGCCTTTCGCCCACCAGCACCACCACCCGACCGCGCCCCACGCCTGCCACCACCCACCGCCACCTTCTCACCTTCCCAAAAAATCACAATCGCGTCATCATCCACCCCCCGCGCCGCCACATGCAACCGCTCCCACACCGCCTGCTGATCCGCCTTGCGCCCTTCGGTCAGCAACCGCTTCACCACCACCAACCGTTTCTTACTGAACAAACCCTGGGCGCCGACCGCCGCCGCAAACGCCGCAACATCAAAATCAGCCGCTTCAAACACAGCAATATTGTGTCCCTGCGGATCATACTTATCCTGAAAACCTTTCCGTAAAATTCCTAAACGCTGGTGCGAACGATACGTATCCTCACCATGCAAAAACATAATCATAGAAATTCTCAAAACAATGCCGCCAAACCGCGGACTTTAAAGGACTTTAAAAAATTTCATCCATCGCATCCCAATTTTTTCCGGCATGCAGATCCACCACCATCGGGCATTTCAGCTTATATACTCCTTCCATAATTTTCTTCAACGCCGCCGCAAACTTCGGCACCAACGCCGTCTCCACTTCAAACACCAATTCATCATGCACCTGCAGCAGCATGCGCACCTGCTTGGCCGTGTAGTCCCGCGCCAGCCACTTAGCCACCGCAATCATCGCCAGTTTCACAATATCCGCTTCCGTCCCCTGCACCGGCATATTTACGGCCATGCGCTCCGCCGCCGCCCGCACCTGCCGCATTCCCGAATTCAACTCCGGCAAATAACGCCGCCGCCCAAACACCGTTTCCGTATATCCGCGCTTTCGACCTTCTTCCAAAGTGCGATCGAGATACTTCTTCACACCACTGTACAAACTCAGGTAGCGCTCGAGAAATTCCGCCGCTTCTTCGCGCGAAATGCCGGCATCGCGGGCAATACCATACGCGCCCATGCCGTACAAAATTCCAAAATTCACCGCCTTGGCCGCCCGGCGCTGATCTTTCGTCACTTCCGCCGGCTTCAGGCCATGCACATACGCCGCCGTCGCCGTATGAATATCTTCACCGCGCTTAAACGTCGCCAACATTTCTTTATCGCCCGCCAGGCTCGCCACAATGCGCAACTCAATCTGCGAATAATCGGCCGCGACCAACGTGAATCCGCGCTCGGCTACAAATGCCTGACGAATGGCGCGTCCCAGTTCGGTACGGATAGGAATATTTTGCAAATTAGGGTCAGTGGAACTGAGACGACCGGTGGCGGCAATGGTTTGATTGAAGCTGGTGTGCAGACGGCCGGTTTTTTTACTGACCAGAAGCGGCAGCGCATCGATGTAGGTGGACTTGAGCTTGGTATATTCGCGGTACTGTGAGATGAGCGGGATGATGGGATGAGCCGTGCGCAGTTTTTCGAGTTCGTCAGCGCCGGTGGAATAGCCGGTTTTGGTTTTGGAGATGCCGTGGGTGGGAAGTTTCAGCCGCTCAAAAAGAATTTCCTTGAGTTGGAGGGGCGAAGCAATGTTAAATTCTTTACCGGCGTGGCTGTAAATTTTTTTCTCGATCTGGGTTATTTTTCGCGCGAAAGTTTTGGACATATCCTGCAGAAAAGCCGAATCAATTTTGACGCCATAGCGTTCCATATCGGCCAGCACCGGCACCAGTGGCATGTCGATATCTTCCATGACGCGGTCAACGTGCTTGGCTTTGAGTTGTGGTGCGAGAAGCGTATACAGTTGCCAGGTATAGTCAGCGTCTTCGGCGGCATACCAGGCAACTTTGGAGGCGGCGACCTGATCGAGGGTGAGTTGCTTTTTTCCCTTGCCGATGAGGTCGGTGATCGGCATCATTTCATAACCGATTTCGGTGAAGACAACACGGTCGAGGCCATGCGCGCGACTGCCAGGATTGAGAAGGTAGGAAGCGATCATGGTATCGAAAAATATGCCCTGCATATTGATGTCGGCGCTGCGCAAAGATTCCATATCAAACTTAATATTGTGACCGACTTTTTTGACGGCGGGATTTTCGAGCATGGACTTGAGTTGCGGCGCGAATTCAGCGAGAACATAATACGCCTGCCCCGATTTCCAGGCAAAACTCATACCGAGCAGCGTGGCTTCAAAGGGATTAAGGCCGGTGGTTTCCGTATCCACGGCAAAAATCTTTTGTTGCTTGAGTTTGACGGTGAAATCTTTCAGCTTATCAGCCGTATCCACGAGAATATAATTTTGCTTGGGTTTGGTGCCGCTGTGTTTTTTACCGACAGCAGCCGGGCCCGCGCCGCCGCCACCGACCGCGTCACCTGCACTCGGCGCAGCATCCGTCCGCTTCTGCGCCACCGCCCGATCACCGCCAGTCGCAAACAAACTCGACTGCCCGCTACCCGTCACACTCAACAGCTGCGCCAATAAACTCTTAAATTCATAACGCTGAAATAATTTCACCACTGCATCGCGCGGGATATCCGCAAACCGCGCCTCTGACAACACCAACTTCACCGGTACATCCAGCTTAATCGTCGCCAACCACCGACTCATATCGGCATCTTTTTTATGTTCACGCAATTTGTCCGCCAAACCAGCCGGCAGCTCGTCGAGGTGCTTATACACGCCCGCCAGATCGCCATATTTCACCAGCAAATGAATAGCCCCCTTCTCGCCGATGCCACGCACACCGGGAATATTATCCGAAGGGTCGCCGCGCAGCGCCTTATAATCAATCATCTGCGCAGGTCTAAGTCCACCGTAGCGGGCCCGCACCGCCGCCTCATCATACACCTGCAACTCCTTCACGCCGGTTTTCATCGTTTGCACCGTGGTGCGATGATCAACCAGCTGCAACGTGTCCATATCACCCGTCACGATCACGACATCAACATCCGGCGTATTCTCAATCACCCGTGTTTTCAGGGTACCAATCAAATCATCAGCCTCAACACCGCGCTGCTCGAAAGTGGGAATACCAAACGCCCGAACCATATCCACCACCTTGGGAATCTGCTCGTAGAGTTCATCCGCCTGTTTCTTGCGCGTGGCCTTATATTCCTTGTATTCCTCATGCCGAAACGTACCGCCCGGCGCATCAAAAGTCACCACCAAATATTCCGGCCGCAACTCCTTCACCACCTTGAGTAAAATCGAAGTAAAACCGTAAATGGCGTTGACGATTTCACCTTTTTTTGTGGTCAACGGCGGCAGTGCATGAAAAGCCCGATGGATCAGTGCGTGTCCATCAATAATAACGAATTTTTCTTTTCGCTTAGCCATAAATAGACGCCCTCAATGCAAAGAAAATCTACGTCTACTATAGCATAGCGCCCCGAAAAGTCGATAAACACGTCCTCGTGTATTCCGGTCACCGCTATCCTTCTCAAACCTCCGCCTGCCTTAAATCAAGTTTTTTCTCAATGTGTTCGAGGCGCTCTTCATGATCTTAAATAAGTGTGTCCAATCGAATAATAATTTCATCGGTATTTCTCCGTATCGGTTCCACTGTATTAGCAATACGGCTGTTCAATCGCGCTTCCATTTGTTGCAAGTCTTCTTTCCTGGCATGCTGCTTTAAATCCTCTTTCGTTACCATCTGTTCCTGAATGCAGGTTAAATCTTTCTGAATCGCTGTTGCTGCTTCCCCGTAGCTTTCCTCAAAGACATGAAAGTCTTTTTTGAGTAAGGGTTGATTCTCGTTATTTGTCATTAATGAGGTTTATAGCTTTAAGTATATCTTCACTTTAATCCTTGTGGATAATTCTGTCCAGATAAGCATTACGCTGCCTTGGGACGAAAATATTTGGCCAGAAAATGGTACTTCCGCTCCAGGAAATACACTCCCACACCCGCCACTACGAGCCCAGTGAATCCGGCACCCACCGCCCACGGATGCGCCCGCACAAAATCCCACACCTTGGCAGCTGGCTGCCCTGCGCCGCCACTCGACCCAAAAAAGTGATACCCATCCTGCGACCCGCCAAAAACACCGGTCCCCGAAGCGCCTTCACCACCGGCGCCAGCGCCACCCGCCGCCACTCCTTCCCCTCCACCGCCAGCCTGCATATCCGCCTGCGACCGCGGCCATAACTGATACTCTTCTTTCTGCTGCGTCATAATTCCCACCACCACACGCGCCTCACCCTCATTCACCGCCGTCAGACTGATACCCGTCGCCTTCTTCACCGCCACCACCAACCTATCCAAAGCAAACTTCGTGCGCGTTTTGCCGCTCACCTTGCCCTCAGCCCGCACCAACTGCCCTTCATGGACTTCATCGGCCGCTGTCACCGCCACCGGCACCACCACACCAACATCCGTTTCCACCACTTCAATATCATCCACCGTCGCCACATTCAATTT
>MHKD01000024.1:0-295 GCA_001818775.1 Candidatus Kerfeldbacteria bacterium RIFCSPHIGHO2_12_FULL_48_17 | reverse complement strand
GCAATATACATATACGTATCATCAAACACACCCGGCAACGCCGTCACCTGCCCCTGGACCCGCACCGCAGCCCCCTTGTCCAAACCGCGCGCCTGCGCAATCGCCATCACACCCGCGGCAGAACTCCCCCCATCATCAGCCGCCCCCGTGCTACTCCCACGACCCGCCCCTGTTCCCGTCACCCCAAACCCCACACCCCCATCATCACCTGCAGCCTGCGCCGCCGCAGCCCGGACATTCTCCTCACCCGGCGTGGCCTCGCCTGCCCACTCCCACACATCACCAAACCGTGCCC
>MHKD01000023.1 GCA_001818775.1 Candidatus Kerfeldbacteria bacterium RIFCSPHIGHO2_12_FULL_48_17 | reverse complement strand
TTCAATGGGAAAAGATTCCAGTTTTGGAAACCGTCGCAGCCACGGGCCAAGATGATGGTGTATTGGAGGCCGGTGAGAGCGACACCCTGACGCTCGACCACCCGGTCACGATCGAAAACCACAGCAATGGCGAGGGAACGCAATCCCAAACCAAAGCCGTCGGTTTCACCATTGTCCCCGTGGCGTTGGTAGGGCTGGGGAGCATTCTTCTTTTCATCCTTATAAGCTTCGCGGTTTATAAGATGGTGAAAGGGGTTGCATTACACAACAACCCGATGCACCCATTGTTTCAGGGTCCTATGATGCGGACGATGTGGTGGCCGACAACCATAACGAGCATCCTCGAAAACGCCCAACGTCTCCGCGCGGATCAACGCCGGAGAATGAGAAGTGGTGGCCTCTTTCCACTTAGTGGGCGGATGGTCGAAGTGTATAAGGTCAAGGTTTCTTCAAGTGGAACCGTAATGACCGAATACAGCGACACGCCTCGCCCAGCCAGGCCAAGTGGTCAGTGGGTTCATGTGGTGGTGTACCGTCTAGATGACGGGACCATTGATGGTGTCACGATGGGTTTCCGTTTCTGTCGAAATGGCATTCTGTATGACAGGATGCGAGAAGAGCAAATTCGCGAATTCACGCAGGATGCCATTTGGCGAAAGGCGCGAAGGATTTGGAAGGCCGATGGATACGCGGGCGCAGCCAACTGGGCGGAAGTGGAGAATTGGATCTATACCGATCTCCCTGCCTCTGTCCGGATTCCGGAACCTGTCGTAGCGACGACAGAACCAGTAGTCATCGACCCAGCCCGACCCCTCCTTGCCCCTCCTGCACCGCTGGTGCCTGCGGCAGCTGAAGAGCCAACCTCTGTGACAAAAATTCCTTCCAGCAGGCATCTGCAAGCCGTTCCCGAGCTTGCCGATGAAGAATTTTTCCCAACGTTGAATCTTACGGGTCTACAGATTCAACAGTTAATGCTCTCCGGTACGAAACGCCGTGTCATCCTGCGGCCGGAGCAGGTTACAACCCTCATCGAGCTCGGGATTCGCTTCGTTTCTGAAGGCCCCTCCGAGGACGGCGATGGTGTTATTGTTTCGGAAATCGGAGGTGCGCCTGTGACACCCATTTCCGAAGCCGGCAAAAAATCTCAAAGCGATCCCGCCTAACAGCTCCTTCCTTCTCGCCGGGCCGGGTGCAGCACATATTCCCGCACCTCCGCTGCCCCCGGCCCCCCTTCCTTTTTTCAAAAGCACATCAAAAAAGACCACGTTCTCATACGCTGGTCTTTTTTATTTTTCCCCACCATCGGCCGCAGCGCATAACGCATATCACCCGCCGCGTCAACATCGCCAACCGCCCCGCCACCATTTGACAATCTCATTTCACGTGCTATAGTATACTTTCTGTTTTTATTATGTATCAGCATCGGATTAAATCCGGTAACAAACTCATGACACAACACATGCGCTCCATGATTTTCAAGCGTGCATCTGCCGCCGTTTCCACCCGCATTTTCGCGGGGGCGTGGTTTGGTGTGTCAAAATTTCGAGCAGGGTCTCTTTTTACCCGGCATAAAAGCCGCAGAGTATAGTATAAAGTCCCCATAAGTGATATCGAAGTTCTGGCGCAACAAACGCCGGAATATTTTTTTCGAAAAAATCCCAAAAAGTAAAACAAAAATCAGCCCTTTTACAACTACAAGGAGGAACACAACATGTTCACATTTTGGAAGCAATTCTGGAAACTCAGTAAAAAAGTTCATAAAGCCATGATCTCGGTTTTCCTGCTCATACTTGTCATCGAAGTCCTGCGCCTCATGACCCCGTACGTCATGAAAGTCATGATCGATTTCACGACCAAGCATCATCAGGAAATTCTTGGCAACCAGCAACTTCAGCGACAGTTTATGTTTTACGGCGCTGTCTTCGTCGGCAGTTTTTTCATCATGCGCTGCCTGGGTATCTGGAAAAACTGGCTGCTGTGGCGGCATACGGTCATTGATAATATTGACGTTGAGTATAAAGAAAGCAATCAGCAGCTTCTTGAGCTGCCGCTCAGTTACCATGAAGGTGAAGGTGCCGGCCAAAAAGCCAAACGCACACACCGCGGGATTGATCGCATGACCAAGATGTATGAAAATCTGGCTTACTCATTCATTCCGGCCATGTTTGAAACGGCCGCCGGATTCGTACCGATCTTCATGTACGAACCACAAGCCGCAATGATTCTGTTGGCAGCTCTGGTGATACATATTCTGCTCTCCAATCGGGTGATGCAGATCGTTTCACCGCTCCACCTGGAGGAATATCTGAAGGATCAGGCGATCGCCGGTAAAATGACCGAGGCAATGGTCAATGTGAATTCCGTGCAGGTGCATGATATGGAAAACCATTTTTGTGCGCAGCATAATGAGCGGGTAACAGCGATGACCAAAGTCAGCTACCGGATCAACGGGATCTACAACCGTTATGATCTCTACCGGAATATTAATATCAGTCTGGCCGCTCTGGCAACTTTCGCGCTCACTTCACGACATTTATTGGATGGTGGGTTAAGTGTCGGGGATTGGACGCTGTGTCTGTGGCTGTATGTTCGCATTCTGGAAAGAATGTTTGAACTCACCCAGATTCAACAGGTGATAGCCGAGTGTGAAACGCCGATCAAAAAGCTGTATGAACTCATGCAGGAGCCGGTGGTGCGTGATGCGGGAGATGCTTTGCCCTGGCCGGTGGAAGCTGCAGAGGAAAATTACATCGTCGCGGAAAAAGTTTCCTTTGCCTATCCAAGCCAGCAGACGCTGATCGTAAACGGTAACGGGAAGCAGAAAAAACTCGCCACCAGTCTGGCCGAAGTCAGTCTTTCGATACCACGGCAGAAGTTTATCGGCGTTCTTGGGCCGACCGGCAGCGGTAAATCCACATTCATCAAGCTGTTGATGCTGCAGTACAATCCGATGCATGGGGAGATCCGCGTGCATGGAGTACCATTGCAGCGTTTGCGTCGCAGTGATTGGCGTCAGCGCATTGGCTATGTGCCGCAGGAAGTGGGAATATTCAGCGGTACGGTTATGGAAAACATCAAGATGTTTTCGCCGGGGCTGAGTAATGAGGAGGCGATTGAGATGGCGCAGTTGTGTCACGCCCATGAGTTTATCAGTGAACTGCCGCAAGGGTATGACACCGCCGTGGGAGAATTTGGGTTTAAGTTATCGGGTGGGCAGCGGCAGTTGTTGGGAATTGTGCGCGCCATGTGTCGGCGACCGGAGTTGTTGATTCTGGATGAAGCGACATCGAGCCTGGACAGTGAGAGCGAGGGGAAGGTGCAGGAGGCGATTGAGGCGCTACGTGCGCAACAACTATGCACGGTCGTGGCGATCGCGCATCGGCTGTCCACGGTGCAAAAGGCAGATAGGTTGTTTATTTTGCATAAAGGTCGGTTGGTGGCTTCGGGAACGCACGAGGAGTTGCTGGCTGAGGATGGGTTGTATGCGCTGTTGTGGCGCAAACAGCATGAAAAAGGCCAGGTCGTCAGGGCGGCCTGATATTGTAAACTTGGAAAGGAGGTAATGAACATTGAAAAATCTCATACGTTACAGTATGGGATTTTTATTTGAAGTTGAGGTAAATACCGTGAATTATCATTTAAAAGACATTTATAAAACTCAAGAATTAGAGGAAAAAGCAACTATTCGAAAAATTCGAAGAGTATAAAGAGTTCAACAAGAATCAGCCAATAGTTTCTGACTTTGAAAATGACGCGATACAGGCACTGGAGAAGATAAGGAGTGATAAGGAGAACAGAAAAGGGAGAAAAATGAAGTAGACAAAAAAGAGTGCCGTATAGGCACCCTTTTTATTTATTTTTTTTGAAATTTTCGCCACCAAGTTTGCCACCACTCATTTTATTCCTCCGTCACCACCGCGGCTGTCTTGAGATAGGTGACGCTGGCCACATGGTCACCACCAATCTTAAACCGCATCAAGCGCACGCCCTGCGTAGCGCGACCGATGATCGGCACGGTTTTCACACCCAACCGAATCACCTGACCCTTTTCCGAAATAATCACCACATCATTATCCTTATCATCGTTCGTCACCAGATAGGTGCTCACGATACCACCGGTCTTGCCCGTGATATTGGCCGTCTTGATACCGGACCCGCCCCGACCCTGCACCTTATACTGCTCCAGGGCCGTGCGTTTGCCAAAGCCATTTTCCATCACGACCAGCAACTTCGGTCCGTTATCCTTTTTGCCACCACCCACAATCACCATGCCGGAAATATAATCTTTTTCCTGCTTCAATTTCATGCCGCGCACACCGGCCGCACCGCGACCCATGGCGCGTATCTTCCCTTCTTCAAAACGAATCGCCTGACCATCATGCGAAACCAACACCAGATGATCTTTGCCTGTCGACGTGCCCACCCAATCCAACCGGTCATCTTCGCGTAGCTTAATGGCAATCAAACCGGAGCGGCGCACCTTGGTAAAACTCTCAATATCCACCTTTTTCATCACACCCTTATGCGTCACCATCACCAGGAACTTCGCGCCCGCAACATCACCCATGGAAATCAAAGCCGAAACCGTTTCATGCGGCGCCAACTGCAGAAAGTTCACAATCGATTGACCCTTAGCCGTGCGTGAAGCTGCCGGAACATCATACGCCTTCATCTGAAACACCCGACCGCGCGTCGTGAAGAATAACAAATCGCCATGCGTGTCCGTCGACAACAAACGCTCGACGGTATCTTCCTCTTTCGTCGTTAAACCAATCACGCCTTTGCCACCGCGACCCTGCACCTTAAATTGTTTGGGATCCTGCCGCTTAATATAGCCATCCTGTGTCATTAAAATAATCGTATCCTCTTTCGGAATCAGATCTTCCTGCGAGAATTCACCGACAGCACCCTTCACAATCTTCGTGCGCCGTTCATCACCGTAATTTTCCAAAATGCCTTTCAATTCATCCTTAATCACACCCAGAATTCGCCGCTTCGACGCCAAAATCGCCTGCAGCTCCTTAATCAGCGCCATCTTATCTTTCAATTCCTGCTCCACTTTCAACCGCTCCAACCCAGCCAAAGCCTGCAGACGCATATCCAAAATCGCCAGTGCCTGCCGCTCCGTGAGCTTGAATTTCGTCATTAAATTGCCGCGCGCTTCCTCGCCATTTTTCGATTTTT
>MHKD01000022.1 GCA_001818775.1 Candidatus Kerfeldbacteria bacterium RIFCSPHIGHO2_12_FULL_48_17 | reverse complement strand
TCGGCAAATTCATCCCTGGCTTTTTTCAGACGACTGCCGCGTTCAACGACATCAGGCATGGCCATGATTTCGGCGAACATCTTGGCAGCAAAGGCCTCAGCCTTGGCTTTCGTGGCCGGCAAGGCAGCTGTCTCTTCTGCAGTAAGTCCTTCATTCAAGAGATTGGCTGCTTTCGGTTTACCGATTTGTTTTTGGATACCGCGGATAAAGTCTGTCAGTTTGGCAATTTCTCCGGTGGCCAGTTTCAAACCATCAGCAACAGCATTTTCAGCCACTTCTTTGCCGGCAGCTTCGATCATGATCACTTCGAGGTCTTTTCCCGACACGAATAGTTGCAATTCAGAAGCAGCTTTCTCTTCCATGCTGGGGTTGACGATCCACTTACCTTCTTTTTGCGCAACGGCAACAGCGCCGATCGGCCCTTCCCAAGGAATATCAGAGATTGCCAGGGCCGTTGAAGCAGCCATCAGAGCCGGAAAATCGGGATCATTGACTTTGTCGATGGACAAAATCGTAATCACGACCTGAATATCACGGCGCAAAGCCTGGTTAAACAAAGGACGTACCGAACGATCAATAAGACGGCCACTGAGGACAGCTTCATCGGTTGGTCGGCCTTCACGCTTGATGAAACGCGAACCTTTGATTTTTCCGGCAGCATACAACCGCTCTTCATAGTCCACCAACAGCGGGAAATAGGGCATGCGGGTGGGCTGTTTGCCCATGACGGCCGTAGCCAGGACCATGGTATCACCATACTGCACGGTGACGCTGGCATTGGTTTGCGGGGCCAGCTTTCCGACTTCAATCGTGAGCGTACGCCCAGCGACTTCTGTTTCGAATGTTTTCGACATAGTGTTGTAAATTGTTAATTGCGTTTTTTAACTTCTTTCGGGTTTTTTTCCGATTGGCTCCCCTTTGCCGCGGCGTTTCTTACTGCCGGTTTTGATCAGAAAATCATCGGCATACTCGGAAATATTAATGAAATCATCAGCCGCTTCCCGTAAATGAATGGAAGATGACTGCATAAAAGCCATAACTTCAGCCTTACAACCCGTTGCTTTGACGTATTTGACCAATTCGGCGTAGTCGCCGTCACCGGCAACCAACACCACGACATCGAGCTTGGGTGCCATACGAATGATATCAACGGCAATGCCGACGTCCCAATCGCCTTTCTTGGCACCACCATAAAAAACCTGCAGATCTTTGGCGCGCACTTCGTAGCCCTGGGTCACTAATGCTTCAAAAAAATTCTCTTCTTCGCCGACATCGGCGCGGATAACATAGGCCATGGCGCGGATGAGTTTACGGCCGGCGACGGCTTCATCAAGAATTTGGCCGAAATTGACCTTGCTGTCATAGAGGTGTTTGGCTGAATAGTACATGTTTTGTATATCAACGAACACCCCGACACGTTGTTCTGGTTGGGGCAGTGTATTTTTCATATGTTTTGATATTTATTGGACAAAAGCAAAATTTAGACTGATATTTTCAGCTTTTTAGAGAGTTGTTCGTAGGACTTTGGATCGTCCTTTTTGAGATAACGGAGCAAACTGCGACGTTTGCCAATCATACGCAGGAGACCGCGGCGTGACGAATGGTCCTTCTTATGGGTCTGAAGGTGTTCAGTCAAACCGGCGACTTCTCCGGAAAGGAGGGCAATTTGGATCTCAGATGATCCGGTATCACCCTTGTGCGTGCGGAACTTTTCAATAATCGTATCCTTTTGTTCTTTCGTGAGCATAGTATAAAAATATGCGCGCTGTTTTCAGTGAAATTGGCCTTGTTTCGGCTATTTTCACCAAAAGAGCGTAGTCGGTTAAAATCCATATTGTATATGAACTATTCACAGGATATCACTTTTTGGCTAGGTTGTCAATATTTGATTGACAAAAGGGTGTTTTTGTGCTATTCTTACTTTACTATTCTCTCAAAAATACACATAAAAAATGAGCTATTCCCGTCGCACGAACGAATTTGAACGCGATAAACTCGAGCTTCCCCTTCGTTGGATAACCCGAATTTTGTGGGTTGGTATTGTTATCCTTCTCCCAGGTTCTATTTTTCTTCTCAATGTTGATTTTGGCCTTTTTCATCAGGGCGCCTTATACCTTTTGATTGTTACTGTTGTTATTTTCATTGTAAATTCGATCAATACGTACTCTCTCCACTTCCGTGGTCGGGCACCCAGCACCCCTGCTTTGCGCACCCTTCTGACGGCGAACATCGTGCTCATGCAGTTTTTATTCGCCGTTGCTGTGAGCATTACGGGCGGCATAGACAGCTTAGCTGTCCACGTCTTTCATGCGGTGACATTTATCACCATTTCCGCCTTTACCAGCCGTGGCGTCATTCTGACGTCTCTCAATGGCAGTCTCCTCCTGGCGCTCCTGTATACTTTGGAGCACTTTGGTATTTTGCCCCACTTCGCCCGCTTTGAAGACCCGAATATGGGTATTTATGGCAACGGTTTTGCTACTTTTGTAAACGCTTTCGCCACCATCCTTTGGATAGAGATTGTTGCTATCTTTGCAGCATTGATTGGACGCATCATTAAACGCCGCGAAGATGTTATTCTGGAGGAACGTCACCGTATTTCGGCGATCATTCAATATTTGCCGGATGGTATCTTACTCCTGAACACCAATAACCGTCTTATTTTCATGAATCCTTCCGCTGAAAACATCATTGGCATACCGGCGGAAAAAACGCTTAATCATATTTTTCATCCACAGCATCGTGAGCAGTATCCCGGCCGGCTGTATGACCTGCTTTTTACCCAACCCCGCGCACCTGAGGAAAATATTCCGGTGAGCGGGCCGCCTTCGTTTGAGTACGTGGTCGGCAGTAAAGATCGCGAGCGCTATTTTGAGGTGACTCCCCTGGCTGTTGCCGAAGCCAACGGCACACCGATGGGCCGCATGATCATTATCCACGATATCACCCGTGAAAAACTCATTGAGAAATTGAAATCGGAATTTATTTCCGTGGCAGCTCACCAATTGCGTACGCCTTTGACGGCGGTGAAGTGGTCTTTGCAGATGGTGCGTGATGGCGACATCGGTCCGCTGAACGAAGAACAGCGCCAAATGTTGGATAAGGGCTTTGTTTCCAACCAGCGTATGATCAATTTGGTGAATGATTTGCTCGATGCTTCCCGTATTGAAGAAGGTCGTTTCAAGTATCAACCGCAGCAGCTGGATCCGCTGGAACTTTTGAACAGCGTTGCTCAGGAATTTGAACATGTGTTCAAGGAGCGCGGGATTGTGTTCAATATGAGTATTCCCAAGACCAAGATTCCCTTTATTTATGCCGACCCGCAGAAAATTCGCATGGTATTTCAGAATTTGATTGATAACGCCACCCGCTATACGAAAAAAAGCGGTCGGATTACGGTGACACTGGACTATGACAGTAATAATGGTGCCGTTGATTTCTCCGTGGCTGATACGGGCGTCGGTATTCCTGAAAACCAAAAACCGCAGATATTCAGTAAATTTTTCCGCGGTGAAAACGTGGTCCGCATGCAGACCGAAGGTTCCGGCTTGGGTCTGTTTATCGTGAAAAATATCGTTGAAGAGCATGGCGGCACGATTCGCTTTGACAGTCAGGTTAATGTGGGCACGACTTTTTATGTGGTTTTGCCGACTTCGAGCGCCCGCCAGCAGCGCATCCGGGCGGTTCAGCAACCGACACCATAAAAAAATAATTCAAATCTTAAATAATCTCTATGACGGATAGCCGGCCCAAAAAAAATCACCTCTTACTCGTGGAAGACGAGCAGATTTTAGCGGATATTATCAAGCAAAAATTGGAACAACACGGGTTTATTGTTGATTTGGCCACTGACGGTGACGAAGGTTTGCAAAAAATTCTGGCGAACCGGCCGGACATGGTTTTGCTTGATGTGCTGTTGCCGAAAAAAAATGGCTATCAGGTTCTGGAATATTTGCGTACGCATGCCGACACCAAGGATTTGCCGGTGTTGGTGATATCAAACTCCGGTCAGCCCGTGGAAATTGACCGGATTTTGGAATTGGGGGTGTGCGATTATTTGATCAAGGCGGAATTTACGCCGCAGGATGTTATTGATAAGGTGGAAAAGTGTCTGGGGGGGAGTGGTGTAACGCGTGCGAAAATGTTTACGCCACAAAAGCATAAAGTTGATATCGGTTCGATCGATACCATGCCGGAGCGCGGCGTGGGCGGGGGTCGCAAAAAAGTTTTGCTGGTGGAAGACGATAAAATGCTGGCCGACTTGGCGTACATGCAATTGTTCCGTGACGGCTATATGGTGGAAATGGTCATTGATGGTGAGGGTGTGTTGCCGAAGCTGAAAACATTTACGCCGGATATTATTTTGCTCGATATCCGCCTGCCGGATATGGATGGGTTTCAGGTGCTGGCTGCTGTGCGCGGCGTGCCGGCGTACAAAAATATTCCGGTGATTATTGTGTCGAATTTTGATCAGGAAGATTATCGTAAAAAGGCCAAGGAATTAGGGGCGGTGGAGTACTTGGTAAAGGCTGACCTCGATACGCATGCGATTTCGGATAAGGTGAAGGCGATTATTGGCTAAAGTAAGGTCTTTTATGGCGTAACGCGCGCGGGACTTTAGTTCACATAATTTCGTTATTAGGCTTATTATTAACACATTGTATATGCCTAAAAAATCGCTTTATTTAGCCTCGTTGGGGACGCTACTTGGCGTCGTCGCCTGGTTCGGCCTTGCTGCCCAACCGGTAGCAGCCAGTGCTTACCCGACTTCGCCGTATGATTCTTCCAGTCCGTATAAAATTGCCGGCTGCGTAATGGTAAATACCCAGGCGGAAATGGATTCCAGCCATGTCTACACCTTGGCGCCCGATGTTCTGTATGATCTCAACAATTCTTACCGCGAACTCTGGAATCGCAATGCCCGTTGCGATGAGCTGCAGTTTCATGCATCGCACGGCACTTCCAATCAACGCCTGCGTGCCTGGCTGGTTGATGTTGCCAAGGGTTGGTTCCGGAATATTGGCACCAGCCATTTGAAGGGCCAAACTGTCAGCACATCACGCCATGAAATTTTCTTCATTGATCAGAATGGTGCGCATCGGATCTATGACTGGCCTACCGCTATGTCCTGGGGCTTACTGATTGCCGATCGTGTTTCGATCAGCGATGCGTTAAAGGAGCCGTTCTATACTACGGCATCTTTTGGCACTCCACTGAATTTTCATGATGGCCGTTATCGTGATGCTTTTCATGATGTCTGGCGCGATGGCGAGCGGGAGCTGACGGTGTTTCCGGATCGGATGGCCGATGAGATTGAGATGCTGATGGGGAATGAAAATAATATTCAGGCAACATCGCGTGAAGTCTTTCAGGATTGCAGTTATGTATACTCTTCCCCGGGTGACCCTTACGGTGCATTATTTGACTGGGATTGGATGGGTTTGAACGAGAGTTGTTCGTAAATTGCGTGCTTTCTGAGTGATGCCGGGGCCTTATGGGGCTCCGGTTTTGTTTGGTGAAATTTTTCGGTTGGGGTCTGGCTTTTGCTGCTTTGGGCTATGTGTCGTACAATATAGTTATGGCGAAAAATAAAATTCACGAACTTATTACGGAATTTCTGGAGTATCTCGAAGTTGAAAAAAATCGCTCCCAGAACACGGTGCGGAATTATGATTTTTATTTGCGGAAATTTGTTGATTGGGCGGGCATTTCCAGGCCAGCGCAGATTGATACGGGGGTGGTGCGGAAGTATCGGTTGATGCTCCACCGGTTTGTGGATCCCAAAACCGAGCAGCCGCTTAAGGTGAATACGCAAAATTATCATTTGATCGCGCTGCGCAGTTTTTTGAAGTGGCTGGCCAAACAGGACATTGCTTCGCTTGCTGCCGAGAAGATTGAACTCGGGAAAATGGAAGAGCGGCAGGTGTCATTTTTGGAGGGCGTGGATTTGGAACGGTTGTTGGACGCGCCGCTGAAACTGAAAATGCCGGAAATTATTAAAAAACGGGATAAGGCGATTTTGGAATTGTTTTTTTCGACGGGGTTGCGCGTGAGCGAGCTGGCCGGTTTGCGGATTGACGGGGTAAATTTGGGGAAGGATGAATTTACGGTGCGCGGGAAGGGGCGGAAGTTGCGGTTGGTGTTTTTGTCGGAGGGTGCGCGCGGTTGGTTGAAGCAATATCTGCATGTACGACAGGATACGTCGCCGTATTTGTTTGTGGGGCACGATCGGGCCAAGAAAGGTCGCACGGAAGACGGGGCGCTGACGACGCGGTCGATTCAGCGGTTGATTGATAAGTATGCACGAGCGGCGGGAATTACCAAGCCGGTGTCACCGCACACGTTGCGCCACAGTTTTGCGACGGATATGTTGTTGAATGGCGCCGATATTCGGGCGGTGCAGACAATGTTGGGCCATGCTTCCATCATGACGACGCAAATTTATACGCATATTACGAATCAGCGCTTGCGCGAGGTGTTTAAGAAATATCATACGAAGCGGGGTTGATTTCCTTGGGCATCACGGGCCACAGCATACATCGTGGCTATCAATATGAAGGATGCCAGCCACTGCGTGAGGGTAAGATTTTCATTGAGCAGGAAAAAACCGGTGAGCACGGCAGAAACCGGCCAGGCCAACTCGAGTAGAGTGGCACGTGAGGCCGGTATTTTTTGTAAACCAAAATAATAAATCGCCAGGGCAACCAGACCTGTCGAGAAAGTAATCGCTATAATATACCACCACTGCGTTGTTGTGAGTGCCGTGAGTTGTTTGGTTTGTTGAAAGGTTGCGGTGAAAATGAGGGCGAAGACTGGCGTCAGGGCAAAGCGTGCCCCGGTCACAGTGAGGAAGGATGTGCCTTTCAGCGTATATTTTGAAAACGCGGTGGAGGCGCCCCAGCAGACGGCTGCGCCGAGAGCCAGGAGTGCGGCGGTGATGGTGCCATTGCCGGTTTCGAAATTAACGGTGAGGGTCGGGAAAGAAACGCCATAAGCAGCTACGAGTGCCAGCGCCGCCAGGAGAATGAATCTTTTGCTGATGCGTTCTTTGAGGAGCACGGCTGCGGTGAGAATGGCGAAAAGTGGCTGGAGCTGTTGCAGGAGAACGACGACGGAAAATGGAATGAATTGGATGCTCAAGAGGGCTTTGGTATAAAAAATGGTACCGACAGCACCGGAGAGAAAAGCAACGAAGAGGATGGAAAGCCACTGCTTTTTAGTCAGAACACGGAAGGTGCGCCATTGGTGCAGTAAAATCGGACTCAGGACGATCAGGCCAATGATATGTTCCCAGAATACGATAACCGTTCCCGGCAAATTAAAAAGTTGCCGCCTCAGCAACCCGTCAAGGCTCCATAGTATTGCTGCTATCACTACAGCAAAAGAGCCGAAATATAGATATTTCTTCATAACCCCTTTTTGTTATTCCCCTTGTGTGGGGAAAACTCCTTGCCTGTACGGCAAAGTCCCGACTGTACGGTCGGCCCATGATTTTCACATGATCCTGTCCCCTGTTGGCCTTGTGGGCTTTGGGGAACTCGACGGCTATAACGTCCGATTGGCGAATTACGCGCCACCCTGGAGTAAAATTAAATTGTCTTTTTATTATAGAGGAAAAATGTAAAAAATCCTACAAATCCCTATATTTGTACTAAAATCGGGAATCACACTCCTTATATTCTGCCTAAAATCGGGATTTTCTGCCTATTGCGGCAACAGCGCATTGATATCAATGACCCCGAGCTCGGGGATCATTTTTATGAGCAGGAAGAAGACGCCAACCATCGCGATAGTGAATAAAAATCCAGGGTCTATACGAATACGTGCATCGTACAGACCCTGAGTATCGCAATGTTCAATGTAAATTTCTTAAAATGATGCCCGGGATGATTCCCAGATAAGCCCACAGTAATCGCAAAGGGAAAAAACACACGCCGATGGCTATTCCCAGCAAACCGGCGCCGGTGAATAACCAAAAATCTTCCACGCTATGCAAAAAAATTCCAAAACTTGCCCCCACCCACGCCATATTGAGAAAAAAGCTATGGGCCATGAATTCAGCACACTCTATCCTCCTGCTCACTGCCTGAAAAGCCATGATGCCTGCCGCCATGCCGGACACCAGTCCATAGCCAAGGCCTATGAGTTGTAAAAGGTTTCCTTCAAAAATTCCCGTCTGCCCAAAAATGGCGCAGAAAATTCCCCCTAAGGCAACAAATATGCCAAAAATTATCGGTGCAAATGGAAGCACCTGCCATACCAACCGAAACGCTTTAGCTTTCATGGTCACTCCTTCTCTTTGTTACTTCTTTGTTATTGTAAATATGCCAACTGCCTACTTCACGCGCTTTTCGCGCTCCTTTTGATCTTCCTTCATAATCGCCGGCTCTTCCAAAGTCCCGGCCAGCGCCTGCGGACCAAGTTCGCCGACGCGCTTCGTCAAATATTCCACGGTATTTTTCTTCGGGTCATCCAAAACTTCCTCGAGTAATGTGTTCAAAACTACGCCGATCATCCGGCCAGGTTTCAACGCCAGCTGTTTCATCACATCGGTGCCGTCAATGGCCATCATGCTCGTCGTAATCGGATCTTTTTGCACTTCAATGATGCGCTTTTCCAACTCCACGAGTTTGTACGGCTTTTCCTTTTGCACACCACTACCCATTCTGTCCCCCACCCGCACGGCCATAATGTCTTCAATATTCTCGTTGCCGATGCGGCGCACAATCCGGCGCACACCGGCGTCCGTAATTTCACCGGTGTTGTAATAAAACATGTGCTGCCGAACGAGGTGCGTGACGCGTTTGATTTCGTCAGTGGAAAATTTCAACCGGCGCATAATGTCGCGTGTCATGTCGGCTCCCACCATCTCGTGGCGATGAAAGGTCGCGTCTTTGCCCGTACCTTCTTTGGTGCGCACTTTGCCAACATCGTGCAGTAAACACGCCAGCTTCACGAGCGGGTCAGACGAAGGACAAAACGCCATCGACAGCAGGTTATGAAAAAAAACGGTGTAAATATGGTGCTTGTTTTGCGCCACGCCAACGCCGGCAACGAGTTCGGGCAGAATCAACGCGAGCAGACCGCTTTCGAACAGCAGCCAGATAGCGCGCAGTGGATCATCGGTATTCAGCATCTTCATGAGTTCGTCACGAATGCGTTCCTGTGACAGGTGCTGGATAAGGGCGCGGTTTTTGACGATAGCCGCCCATGTCGCCGGTTCGATCTGCATACGAAGTTGTGCGGCGAAGCGGATAGCGCGAATCATGCGCAGCGCGTCTTCGTTGAAGCGGTCATGCGCCGTGCCCACCGCGCGGATGACGCCAGCTTTCAAGTCGGCCTGGCCGTCAAACAGGTCAATGATTTTCGTGCCATCAGCAGCAATGGCGTTCATCGTGAAATCGCGACGCTTGAGATCTTCTTCGAGGATGACGCCAAACTTCACTTCATCGGGATGGCGCTTGTTGCTGTACTTGGCTTCGGAGCGGTAGGTCGTGATTTCGACCTGCTGGCTGTCGATGAGGGCCGTGACGGTGCCGAAGGTGTTGGTGTAAAAATTTTTCGGGAAAACTTCCTGGATCTGCTCAGGCAGCGCGTTGGTGGTGATGTCCCAGTCTTTGGGTTTTTGGTCACGCAACAGTTCGCGAATGCAACCGCCAACGGCAAATGCTTCAAACCCGGCTTCCTGCAGCTGGGCAATGACTTTGGTGACGTATTTTGGAAAAATTATTTTTGACATAGCGTAGGCGCTGGCGTGGCGCACTATTAACTACAGATCAATCCCCTGACGGATGAGAAATTCTTCGAGCGCTTGGGATGAGGCGCGGTTGCCGAAAAAATGATAGGTAGGAAAACCGGCGGCGCGGGCGGCGGTGAGATTATGTTCAATGTCGTCGATAACGAGGCAGTTAGCGGCGGGCATCGGTTGTGTTTTTTGCGCGAGAGCCTCGTAGCCGGCTTCGTTTTTAGGACCGATATCGTCAGCGAAAAATGTCTGCGCAAAAACGTGCAGAAAGGGATGCTGCTTGTCGAGCGCTTCCATCTGGGCGCGCGACATATTGGAATAGCAGTAGGTTTTCAGACCGACCCGCTGGACGCTGGCGGCGAGTTCAACCATTCGTTCGTCGGGTACGTCAAAAATCATAACATTGAGGAGGTCAAAACAAACGGCCTGGATTGATTTGTTGGCGAGGGTTGGATTTTTCATTCTTTTGTGTTCTTTTTTATTGTATCATGTTGCCTGGCTTGAGGCGATGTATTTTTTTATGAGCTGTTGGTGTGTTTGGTAGTGTTCTTGCGCGCGTTTGATCATAAATATTTCTGCGGACTGTGGCTCCACCTCGTAGACACCGCTATAGTGAGATAAAATAAATGCATCTTTGTTTTCCTGAAGTTTTTGTACGAGCTGACGAACACCCTGCAGGTAACCTTTCGTGATGTCATACGCCTCGTCATATGACCAACTGAATTCCGCAGCCACATCACTTACCACCCGTGTCATTATGTTGTTATTTATCGTCGTAAAAAATTGTATCCAGGTGCCCCTGTCGGGTAATTTTTGATTCTGAGTTTTCCCCATGACCTTGTTTATAGCCTTGAGTGCAGGTTCTTCCGCAGCTGGGTCTTCCAAAAAATATGACGGGCCGACGCTGCCATATGCCAGATCAAAAAACTTGAGCGCCTGGAGTATTTTGGTTTTTGTTGGTTTTTTTTCACCGAATAAAATATCTCCCATGGGCGAATAGCCGAGTTTTTGCTGCCGCTCATTGCCTGCCTGAGGTTCTATACATTTTTTACCGAGGCGCTGAGTCGCTCTTTCGGTGGCCCGCTTACTCTCTTCTGTGAAGATGTTCCAGTATTCGGCTTTTTTTTGTTCATAGTACTCTTCCAGTTCCGGCGCATCGCGGCGCAGCATCAGATAATCGGCATTTTTATCAGTGGATTTGCTGCCAGGCGCGTACACACAGCCGTATGACAGAAGATACTCCATGAAACTTTCTCCACCTTCATCATTTTCCATCGCTGGCTTCCATGAACCGAGCCGCGGCGGATAATAGCCCTTCTTTTCGAAGAAGTTAAAAATTTCATGCCGGAGTTCGCGCATGTTTTTTTTGTATGTTTCTCGGGTCGGTGCCTGAGCCGTGTTACTTACAGCGTCGACCTCTGATTTGATTCGATAGTACTGTGCCTGCTGATATATATGTTCAAGATCAGCGGCAAAATATTTCCAGAGAGCGTCGGCCTGGCTGGCGCTGAACGCAGAGTAAAATATATCTATGCTCATAAGGTGAGGTTTATAGAGGTTACTGGTGCCGCGACTTTGTTCTGTATTCTATTATGCCTGAAAATGCTGAGGGAGGCGAATTTTGTTGACAATTAGGCTAATTTCTGGCAGAATGGTGGTTGTATCGTTGTTACACTCCGGTTTTGGTAAGAATCCATGCGTGCCTTTTCGGGGCCCCCGCAAACGAGGTGCGCAGGTGAGTTTACGAGCCGAGCACGCGTTTGTGGGGAAAAGGAGAAACGCGCGTTGAGGCTGGAGTGAGTAAACGAAGGTTTACTCACGGAAGCCGTAACGACGTTTCGACGCGTCCCCGTAGCTCAACTGGATAGAGCGACGGCCTTCTAAGCCGTAGGTTGCATGTTCAAGTCATGCCGGGGACACTAGAGACTATTGCTGTTCCTGATGAGTTGTTTCAGTAATCCCGCCATCCTGTACAAGAATCGTGCGCACATTGCCCACGATTTTTTCCACTTCACGCATAAAATCCTTCTCGTGACTGATAACAAGAAAAATTGTATCTGGTTTTTTTGTTTTCTCTTTTCTGATAATATCAAGTAACAATCGCCTTGCCTGCGTATCAAGATCATTTGTTGGTTCATCCATAATCACAATACCCGTATCCTGGTGTCTCATACGAATCAGCATGCGTGCGATTGCCAGCCTCCTTTTTTCTCCTCCGGAAAATCGCGTGGCATCAATTTTATCATCAAGGCCTATCTGACCTTTTTCAAGCATATAGTCCAGACCCACCTCTTTTACCACCTCCCCGATTTCTTCTTTTGCAGCATCCGGATATCCGGCGGCAATATTTTTTGCAACGGAATCAGGGTGGATAAATGGATCCTGCTCCAAAAATATCATTCGCGAACTGAGCGCATGCTTGCCACCTTTTTTTATATTTTGCACATTAACGCCGCCAATCTCAACGCTGCCGCCTGTAGGTTTGTAATATCCGGAAAGGATCTTTAAAAGCGTTGATTTTCCATGGCCATTAAAACCCTGCAGGCTCACAAAATCACCGGGTTTTATGCCGAGGTTTAATTTTTGCAGGAGCTCTCTGTTATTAAATTTCATGCTGAGATTTTTCAATTCAATACCCATATTTGGCAAATCCTCAACCGGAACACGCGATTCGTCTCCGACAATTTCCTTATAATAGTAATTATTGAAAATCTCTTCCATCTCAACCATGCTTTTTATATAACCAAGCGCACCCATATTGCTGCGCAAAGTAATATCTAAATTTCCTGAAAGCAATTGAGCGGTAATAATGGCATTCATCGCTTTTTCAGGAATTTGTATACCCATACTTTCCGTGACCTTGGCAAGTACGGAAATAGCGGCCATGGTTCCACTGCTGATCATTCCACTATAAAAATTTGCGTCGGTAATTAAATGCTCTTTTTCATGCGCAATTTCCATTGCCTGGTGTGTAAGCTCCTCCAACCTTTCCGCCATTTTTTCTTTTTGCCCTGTCATGGCTGTATCAAAATGAGCCCCAAGCTGTTTTAAAATTTCTTTTGTCTGCTCGTCCTGTTTTTCATATGCCTTGTCTATGAGCTTCCCCTGTTTTTCATTCACCCATGAATAGAGCATGGCACCAAGCGGCGCACTTGCCGCTGTCCCTATCGCAAGTAACGGACTTTTGACGGCGAGTTGCGCGGCGGCTGTTATTATCGTACCAATGGCCGGAATATTTATTATTGCATAGTCTTTTAATAATCGATTCAATCCCTCCTGGCTCCGTTCGGCTGTTCTTAACACTTTCGACGGATCACCGCCAATTTTTTCACCCGGTAAATAACTGATCTCGCGGGAAATCTTTTTGGTAAGACCGCTCTTCATCACTTCATTAATATATTGATCCAGCATATTATTGAGTTTTTGTTTCCCAAATCCGCCTATACCGGCCAGCGCAACAGCGCTCAATGCATAGAATACGGCTTCTTTTATGTCTGAAGATCCACTCACTGCTTTGCTTATAAAATGCGGACTGAATCCTTCTAATGCGCCGATGCCCATAAGCGCAGCTCCCATTTTATAAAATTTACCTCTTTGCTGATCGGTAAGATATTTTTCAAAAATCTCAGCTCTGTCCTTTCCAACCAGGGTGTTGGTCACAAATGTTTTCAACAGTTCCTGTCTTTTTTCTTCCGGTGCTATCCCTGCCTTTTCGAAAAATGACACACCTTCTTTATCTGCCACCAGGATAAGATCGGCTATTTCCTGACGGGAAAAACCAAACTGATGGTATTCATTATACACTTCTTCAATAAGCGCGTTTGCCTCCTGCTTGGTTGGACCAATTTTATCTTCTTTTTTGTATTTTTCAAAAATCGCGGTTATGTAATTTGAAAAATTCTTTGCATTGCCATACTCTCGAATACCGTCTGCATATATTTCCATATTGAAAAAGAAATCGTGCTCTGCTTTATCGAACTCCTTTTCGATTGTTCTGTCATTTTTATCGGTATATTTCACAGTAACTCCCTTCTCCGGCACAGCAACAATATCCAGATCTCTCGCACCTTCTTTGTAGAGCACGGTTTCTATGGCAAATGTTTCAAACTCCGTTAAGGCTTTTTCAAAAACCGGATCCTCCTCCCCCAGAAACCGCGTTTCGCGGCCATAATGAATAAGCGATTCCTGTATTTCTTCAAACCTTTCGATTATTTCTTTTGGGACTTCTTCCTCTCCAAATTGCTCTTCTGAAAAATGTTCAAAATTACCTTTATTATCCTCCTGTTTTTCAGGAATATTTCTTTCTTCGCTGTTTATTGGCTGGGGAGCTGCTTCAAAATGTTTCATATATTTTGTATTGTGGCCGCTTAGGCTTATTCATATCTATCATAATAGCAAACATTGACTCTTTAATAAAAATCTGGCAGAATAGCTTTACATTCTTTCTGGATACCCTGCTCTACATCATAAATATGCGTATCGCTGAACGTTTGGATAACAACATGGTGTGGTGCTTCGACGCGTGGTGGCTATGGTGTAATGGTTAACACAGAGGTTTGTGGTACCTCTGATGAGGGTTCAATTCCCTCTAGCCACCCCCAACTGAACAGAGATCCGGATTAACTTCCGGATTTTTTGTTTGAGAATTTACACTATATTCCGACTTACTGAAATCTGATTTTCTTGAATACTTGGGTGATTTTTTCATCAATTATGCGCTTATCAAATACCTCTTTGATACGCTCCATATAAAACTTCCTTGCTTTAATATCCCTCAGCTCTTCCCAAGGTGAATACTTCAGCTGATTATATAACATGCAAGGGGGTGAAATATATTTTTCTTTTAAACACACTTCTACAACCGGAATTCTTTCTGATATTCCATCCTTACCATTTAAGCTCTTTTCATCTGCCAACAATATATACCCTTCCTCCATTTTGCCGATGGGAATTATTGTGTAATCCATAGTATTAGTAAAAAGAAATTAAAATATCTTCTTGTTTTTTATTTTCCTGATTACATTGCTCAATTAAATCGATTATGCTCTGCGCTTCCACCGCTGGTAACGATTGTGGAATTTTTATCTCCTCTATGTCACTTATCTTCAGCTGGTGGTGAAATTGTGCCTCTATATAACCTGTCTTTATCTCGTCTGTTGTTTCTGGAATCTCAGCTAATGACCTGTAATTAGCTATGTCGATACTTATAAAATGCGGTTGCGCTATGGGTGAAGTCGCAACTTTTCTGCCTGCATTCATACCTAAGACAGAATCCTGAACACAGAATGTGGCCTTTTTCATGACAGAATCCCTCTTTAATTTGCAATGCACCACTCCAAAGATATTAATATTCGACTCGCCCTCCGGATCCTGCTTCCTGCTATTATCAATCATTTTCTCAAAATCATTTACTGCATAGCCATATATCGGTCTCTGTTCTACGTCGCCTCTCACTGCATTTTCATCACCAGTGTCCGTTTTTTCAATTATTTGATCACTAAGACCATAGAGCTCATGTTCCGTGTCCAATCTCAAATCTTTTTTGAAAAATACCGTACTTCTTCCGACCTCCAATGCTGATTTGAACCGCTGATTTTGGCTATTTTTTTCGGACAGCATTCTTTTTAATGTTGATGGATTGGTCGCACGGTAGCAAGAAATATTTTTCACCATCTTTTCCACCTTTTCCTGTATCACCAACTTTACCTCCTCTAAATTCATTCCTTCTTCGGTCGCCAATTTCTTATAATTATCTTCGTAATAGCCTTCTACCTCAAGAATTCTGTTTTTTATTGCCTTTTTTAACTCAGGATTCCCCAATAATTCCATATCTTCCAATTCTCTCTGGTAATTTGCACAAAAAGATGCGTACTTCTCATCAGTTTCCTCCTCCCTCATGAAATCATCTTTGGTTGAACGTACTGTCAATTCTCCCTCACGTGACTCTAAATGTGATTTGGCTTTTTTATTCCAGAAATTTTTTTCAAACATACACCTGTACCTTTAATTGTAGATATTTTTATACATCAAAATCGCGTCGACGTATTTCCCCCGGTGTTTGATACCGTTGGGCAGGCAGCCATATTTCCTGAATCCCAGTTTTTTATAAAGCGCGATGGCCACCGGGTTATTCGCAAAAACTTCCAGCGTCATAATCTTTACTGCTTTCAACTCCTTTTTGGTTTCTGCCAGCAGTTCCTGCAGTATTATTTTACCAATTCCTTCTCCTCTGGCTTCTTTGGCGATGGAAATACCAAAGTCACCCACATGTTTCGCTGCCAGTGGCTTTACGGTTAGATTCGTCACACCGATCAATGTTTTCCCGAAAAATGCCAGCAATGCCAGGCCTTCCTTATTTTTCATCCTCTGCACCTGTTCCTCGACAAACTCGCGCTCTTTCTTCATGGTTATCTGCTCACCCTGTTTCAGAATGAAAGATCTTTCTCGGGAAATTTTGTTAATATATGGCGCCATAATGCGCTCATCCCCTTGTTTTATATAACGAATAAGCAGGGCTTGGCCTTTTTTCGATATGGTTTCGCGAACTTTTTGACCTGGTTTCATGGATGTCTCTTAATATTGAGAAAAATGATATGATTATACTATACCATTAGCTCCTCTTTTATGAAAAACTTCTTTGGTTCACTGACTCTTGGCTTGGTCGCGCTGTTTGTATTCTCCCCGGTCGCCGTTCAGGCGGCTGAATCGGTCAATGTCTTTTATAAAGCCGAAGTTTTGTCGATCGAGCGCTCCACGCCCACACCCGACCAGCAGACCGAACAAACATTGAGCGTGAAAATTCTTAACGGCGAACGCCAGGATGAAACGGTTCAGGTCACGCACACGGTCAGCCCGGAATACAAAAATCGACTGTTTGAACGTGGCGACAAAGTAGTCATTATCGAAACACCCGGCATCGACGGTCCGGAATTTTTCATCACGGATCATTACCGTCTCCCCTCTTTGGTCGTGGTCGTTGTGATTTTTCTGCTGATTGCGGTGTGGTTCGCGCGTAAACGGGGCGCGTTTGCCATTGTCGGCCTGGTGATCGGTATTTTTATTCTGGCGGGTGTGGTGGTGCCGCGCATTACGGCCGGTTGGAATCCGCTGGCCATCGGCATACCCGGCGCTTTGGTAATTTCTTTTATCTCTTTGTATGTTGCGCATGGATGGAACAAGAAAACGCATGTGGCGATGGTGGCGACGCTGCTGTCGATTGCGATTGCGGCGGTGTTGTCGGTGGTGGCGGTGTACGTGACGCAGCTGTTTGGATTTGGTTCGGAAGACGCGCAGGCGTTGCAACTAGCTGGTCAGCGTGCCATTGATCTGAAAGGGCTGCTGTTTGTGAGCATTATGATTGGTGTGTTGGGAGTGCTTGATGATGTGACGACGGCGTTGGCGGCGACGGTGGAGGAAATTCATAAGGCGAATCTGCGGTTGAGCACGAAGGAACTGTACCGGCGGGCACTGAATGTTGGGCGTGAACATATTGCGTCGTTGATTAATACGTTGGTGTTTGCCTATGCAGGGGCTGCGATGCCGTTGTTTTTGCTGTTTTCTTTGGATTTGCAGCCGTTTTGGGTGACGTTGAACAGTGAATTTATGGCTGAAGAAATTGTGCGTACGCTGGTGGGCAGTACGGCGTTGGTGCTGGCCGTGCCGATTACGGCGGTGATTGCGGCGCGGGCGTATGGGAAGCAGCAAAAATAAAACGACCCAAGTATACGAGTGATACTTGGGGGTTCTATGAAAGATCTTGGTTATTTTCGTCGGCCGAGATCTTTTTCAATTTTTTCCTGAACCTCGGCCTTACATTTTTCAACGTGCTTTTTTCGCAGAGGCGCACGGGCGAAGCGCGCGATGAAAGGTGAATAATAGGCAGCCACTTCCAAGGCGAATTTTATCGTGGCCATTTTGATTTGATTTTGAAAGCGCAGCGAGCCGGCGTCAAACTTCACCGGAAGAAAAGCTTGAATATTTTTGAAGTAACGCCGGGCCAGCCACTTCATGTAAAATCTGCGTGAATGTTCAAAAGCGAATACCGCTGGCAGATCTTGCGGCATGATCTGACTGGCGCGTTCGAGATTAAGCCGGGCACCGGTATCGCCATCCGGACCAATGGCGTCGTCAATGATGATGATTTCGATGACATTGTCCGGCACACCGACTGCTTCAAAAACGATTTTGAGTGCTTGCGCTTCGGTGATATCGTTACGCGTAGTTGGCGGTCCCACTAAGAACACGCGAAACCGTGGATCGGGACGCCCCGCGATGAATTCTTTCACCGCACCCATGTAATGTCGTAAATTTCCGTCCGTTTTTGGATCGGGTGGTGAACCATATCCGTTGACATAGAGGTTCCACACCTTCCCCTCTATCATAGCTTGGTGTCTTTTATCGTTTCCAGGACTTACTAAAAAATCCATCAAATTGCCTCCAATTTTTTCGCCACAATATTTCGCGTGGCGGTTATTATTGTCAATCTGCGCCCAGTGCCAGATTGTCCAACTTATAGCTAAAACCGCGATTTTTGTCAATAAAAAGGAACCGGCCATCATGTGCAAACGATAACCGGCTCAAAATATTCTTCCACCTTGTATATATAATGTGTGCCTCCTTATGCGCTTCAAGAATATAATCTCATGGCTTGTGTTTTTCGTGAAAATTTCCCTGGCGTTTCTTCCCTGTTGTATGTTTTTTCTTCCCCGGTTTAAAATATTTCAAGAGAGATATAAATTTGCTTCTCAAAGCCTTTGAATACCGCACTAAGATGAAAAACCCTATAAACACTATAACAATCAACACGGGAACAATGTAATATACCCACATCGACCGGTCCTCTTTCTGCGCACTCAAATCCACCACAGCTATCTTTATCCAAGGAGAAGTATCAACGCCATTATTAATTTGTGCATATATCACATGTTCTTCCGATGTTAATAACTTCAGAGGAATATCAACAGACCAATTTCCTTCTGCATCGGTCGTATCCGTAAAAGTGAGCGGATCAGAATACACTAAAATACTAACGGTACAAAAAGCGCAGCCAGCGGCATTTCCAGAAATATTAAATGAATCAACATTCTCTAAAGTAAGCGTATTTGAATCGACAATGCTACCGTCAGCAAAAAGAGAAGTATCATTGACATTAATGTTTAAAACAAGAGACTCAGCGAGTTTTTGTTGATTTTCACCCAAGTTGTTTTCAAGCTCTGTCGGTTCAACGTAGTCGGCCGGTTTATCCTCTTCGGAAACAGCATCAACAGCAGAATCTGCGGTATTCGAGGATTCTGATACTTTCTTATCCTTTTCCGAAACCTCAACAAAACCAAAGTCAACGGCAGTGTTATTTTGGTTGGTGTTCGTGGTGATTTCCGTGGCGAGAGGATTACCGGCGGTGGTGAGTGAAAAAGTATCGAAAGGTAAGGTTTTTTCGTCCACGGATACCAGATACTTTCCCCGCGCAACATGGTCGAAGGAATAGAAACCCAGGTCGCTGGTCTCCGTTTCTCCGACCAGGGTATCAGCATCCTGTTCCAAAGTCTGATTTTGATTCGTATCTGCGTACAGTCGCACATCCACCCGTGAAAGTCCCCTTTCCTGCGCATCAAACAGACCGTTCGCATTCTTGTCTTCGAAAACAGCGTCTCCGATACGCGAAGTCGGCAGAGCAAATCCAAAATCTGCTGCGGCATACAATTGATCGTTTTCAGAGAGCACGACGCGTTTTGGATTATTATCAGTGGTTAAAATATAGTTATGTGATGAAATATCATCCGAAGCTTTCACATCAATTCCCACAAAATACACTCCCGAATTTAAACCCGTGAAATTATAATTCCCATTGCTGTTCGTCTTTATAATACCGATGAAAGAATCCGTATCAATATTCAATGTGTGGTTATCACTGTCATTATTCTTGAAAAGCTGGACAGAGGTGCCCTCCAGGCCATTTTCTTGAATATCCTGCGTCTTATCTCTGTCGAGATCATGCCAAACCACATCACCTATTGACGCGTTCAAAGGCAGGTCCGCGTCAACATCTGCTATACTGCTGTCGTAGTAGCCGAAATTTTGATCATTTTTATCCGCATCCTCATCCACGATAACCTTGCGGGGATTTCCGTTTTCCGTGCTGATTTTCCAATCAGATGATGGCAGAGCGCTTTCGTCCAAAGAGACAAAGTAGGTGGCCGCTCCGAGATTGGAAAATGCATATTCACCAAATTCATCGGTTGTGGCGCTGGCAATCAATGCGTCGGTTTCGGTTTCCAGCGTATCATTGGCATTGCTGTCCTCATAGAGTTTCACTGCGATGGCGCTGAAGCCGGTTTCGGCATCACCCTTCTCCTCGTCACGGTTGGCATCATCAAAGACCGTACCGGAAATGGAAAATGAAGTGACCGGATTGGTGGTGGTGTTGGTTGTTTCAGCATCATCTGATTCGGAGTATACGTATGAGGCGGCATTGGCAATCGAAGATGCGGTGGCGGGATTGTCAACACTTACCTGAAACAGCACATATCCTGTGTCTGTTTCTGTGTCCGCGTTTTTTTCCGCCAGGGTTCCCAGGGAAAAGACAATGCCCGCTTCCGTCGCCGTTACGGCATCGTTATCATTCTTATCCGTCTTCGAACTTCCATTCACCACGGCCGAACCTGCGACGTACGTTGTGCCGTCGGGAAATTCATCACTGAGACTGAAGGAAGTGGCGCTGCCATCGCCCGCATTCGACCAGTCCACCCGATAGGTCAATACGTCTCCTGGTGATACGGTTTTGTTGTTATCGGAAAAAGCGAAGACATCGGACGGTGTGCTCAGGCTGGCGGAGAGTACCAATCCAACCGCAATTTTCGCGACTACCAGCAACACCGCTGAAAGCAGTGCTCCTTTGGTTGATTTCGCGCGTTTATAGTAAGAAAAATATGACGTAATGAAGGTGCCATCTTTCTTTCTCGGGGCGACTTTTTGAAAAGAACGCTGCGGGGAAAGGAAGAGAAATATGGGCAGGTGTTTCGGGTGTTTGACGCTAAACAGAAGATTCATGATGGCGGCGATGCATAACCCCGCCACGAAAAACAGAAGCTCTGGCCCCATAAAAATACGTTCCAGTATCTTGAGTATTGTTGAAAAATTATCGCTTGAAAATCCCCCCGCTGCAAAGGTAGGTGTGGTTCCAAAAAGGGTCAATATTGAATCAACAAATCCGATTGAAGATGAATCTTTCCCGAGACTCAGGGTATTCACATTAATGCCCACCGTTTTCGTAATGGTGAGCTCAGGATCGAGTGAGGTGTTTACATAAAAACTCTGTGCCGCCGACCAGGAGCTGTATTTATTGAGAGCGTCCCGTGATCGCACCTGCCAGTAATAGGTTGTTTCATCGGTTAAGGCCGTCTGGACCTGAACCCGCGGCGTCCCGCTATTGGAGGTATAGCTTAATGTGCACTTCGAGGCTGGCTGATTGGATTTGGAAATACAAACATGGTAACGAACCGCGGGGTCTCCCGGTGCGTTCCAGGAAAGCGTTGGCTTCTGAGAAGCAACCCGGGCTCCTTCTGCGGGAGAAAAACCACTGTTTGGTGGAATGGGTAATACGCGCTGACCATTGGATGAGACGGCAGATTGGGTATTGCCCGCTTCGTCAACAGCACGGACATTAAAATAATACAACTGGGCTGTGACCAGGGTCAGGCCGGTGGCGGTTACTGAGGTATCGGCGGAAACATTGGTCCAGGTTTTTATATCAGTGCCGCCGGCTGCGGTGCCGATGGAGTATTCATAATGATCAAGACCTGAAACCGTGGCGTCAGATCCTGACCAGTTGGCTGAAAGCTGTGTCAGCGATCCATCATTATACAGCACGTCGGTACCTGATTGGGTGCCGTCATACACACTCCCTCCACTTGGAGCCGTAGTGTCAATGCCGAAGTCGCTGGCAGTTTCAGCATTGGTGCCGAATGAAACCCACGAAGAGGTGTTGCCGAATTCATCCTGAACCCGGGCCTGCCAATGGTATTGGGTGTTGTTGGTGAGGGTAGGCGTGACAGAAGCGGTTACCGGCGACCCTGAATACGCGACCAGAGAACCGCAGGCCGTGGCTGTGTTGGTGAAACCCGTTCCCAGGGGCTGCGCTTCCACGCAGATTTTCAGGTTGTCGGCAGCATCAGGATCGGAAACAGCGGCGCTGAATAGTACACTGGTGCTGTTTGTCCAGCCGTCTGAGCTGATGGCCGTGTTGCCGGTTGTTTTCTGGGCCAGTGTCGATGGACTGTTCGGCGGCAGGCTGAATACCCAGCATGATCCATTGCCATCGGCGTCTGAGGAAGTGTTATCAAATATCACATCTGCCGTTCCCGTATCGCAGCCGGCGTCTCTTACGTTCACGTATGTCAGTGAAGATTGTTCGGAATTAAAATGCGCCAGCCACTGGTCGTTCAGAGAATTTGAATAGAGATTGATCTTATTCCCACTGGCTCCTGTGAGGGCCATGGTGCCGCCAAAAGTAAAGACGGGCGCGCCGCCTGTGGCTGACTGAAACTGAATGGTTTTTCCGGCAGTGGATGAATCAAAATCATGAAAAGAAGTCGCTCCAGTGATGGTCGAAGTTGCGGATGAGTCAAAGGTAACCCCGCCACTGTTGGCAGTGTATGTGCCGTTGTTGGTAAAGTCCTGCGCGATCGTAAAATCGGCCGTAGCAGACGCGCTGAAAGTATCGCCGGAACCTATCGTGAGGTCACCGTCAATATTGACGATGGGATCGCTGGTATCAGCATTAATGGTGGCGTTACCGGCTCCGGTAATTTCAAAATCAGTTGTTTCCAGGGTACCGGATGCCAGGGTATAGGTCGGTGTTCCTGAGGCTGGTGAAAATTTCAAATGATAATACCCTGCCGCCGGGATGGTTGCGGAAGTGGCATTGGTAAAATTCACCGTGGAAGTGCCGGGTGATAATGCCCCTTTACTCGTAAGGTTTAAGGGCGTGCCGGAACCGGGCAGTGTCAATGTATACGTTCCCAGATTCAGGACATCTGTATTCGTGGAAGAAGCGTTGCCAACGGTGAGCACGTTATTGACCGTAGTGGTGTCATCAAGGTCGTATGTCGTGGCTGCGCTGCTGTCGCTTGTTGTCCCGACTCCAAGATTATAGTACGTCAAAGCGGGAATCACCATGTCGGCAGTATCAGTAAAATTCATGGTCGAAGCATTCGCTGTCAAAGAACCAGCGGGACTGGCAAGGAGCACCAACGGACTTCCCGTGGAACCGGAAAGTGTCCAAACACGGCTGCCGGCATCAAGAACGGTATTAGCAGAGACACCATCACCGCTCTTGCCAATCCGTAAAGTGCCCGTAACGCCTATTCCACCAGATCCGCCGGAAGACGTCGTGACTGTCTTTGATGTAGCAGATGAATTCGAAAGCGTCAGATTGTTGAATGCCCAATTATTGCTTCCGGAACTGCTGGCAAAATTTTTGGCTGCAGCAACCCGCTGTTCAAAGGTACCGCCGGTCAGTTCTATCGTGCCACCCCCGCTGACGTTGCCATTCACCGTAATGTTTCCGCCGCCAGCCCCGGAAAGCGCAGCATTGGCATTGATGGTGAGATCGTCTTTGGCGTCAATATTGGGGTCTGAACCGGCCGTACCCGTACTCGCGGTAACGGCGTTTGTGCCGTTGCCGATAGTAAGGTCAATATTGATCGTCGTGGTATCCGAAGAAGGAAAAGTATACGTTGGTGAACCGGAAGTTGGCTGTAAAGTAAGATTTGAATAGGTCTCGCCGGCAATATTCGTGGCGGAACTACCGGAGTACATCATGGTATTCGTCGCACCCGCGGAAAAAACTCCACCGGCACCACTGACCACGAGAGGTGTGCCACTTCCTGAAAGTTCATGGGTACCGGTACCGGTATTCAGCGTCGAGTTGTCAACCGTGAGCACACCGCCGATGAGGCAGGAACCGGAAAGCGTTGTGATGGCCGACGGGGTGCCGGTACTGAAATTGTAAAATTTGTTATTGGATCGGGTGGCGTTGCTGCAGTTGACGGCCGCCCCACCACCGGTCGTGAATGTGCCACCCGACATATTCATGGTACCGGAATTTGTGAAGCTCTGACCACCTATGATGGATAGGGAAAAACTCCCGGACATGGCGCCGGCATTGGTGACTGTTCCGGTTGTCCCTGTGTGCGACCAGGTGCAGTTACTGTTACTCGAGGTGACCGTGCCGCTGGTCTTGATGGGTGTATAGGAACTGTTCAGGGGCGTGGTCAGACATGTGCCGACGGAGGTTGGGTTCAGATTCAGTGTTCCCGTTGTGCCCCCACCGCCAATTTCAATGGCGCCCACCGTAAAACCGCCTACTCCACCACCCTGCGCTTCCACGGTTAAACTTCCGGCACTGTCAATCGTCATGCTGGTTCCGTTTGTTGAAGTTCCGATCTCAAAACTAGAAACCGTGCGGCTTGTGCTGCCGAGGAGTACGGGATTATTGGTCGTATTCTCTATGGATACGTAGTAACAGATGCCATTTGAAGTGCCGGAACAGCCGGAATTATCCGGAACAAAAACGCAGCTCCAGTTCGCTGCCGTGCCCCAGGCATTACTGCTTGCCCCGACCCAGTTACATGTTCTCTTTGTCTGAGCATCAGCAGCAATCTGCCACACACGCTGCTCCGTAAAATCATTTCCGAGTTTTGCGGGTCCAAGTATATAAAATTCCGGACTGATTTCCGGGGCTTTGAATGTATATTCGAGTACCGTGGTTTGACCCGGCACAAGATGCACCGGCCAGGAGATAATCTGCACATCATCCTGTTGTTTGATTGTTGCCTCACCGGAAAGCGCGTTGATAGCAAATGACGCGGGTACTATTTCCTGAAATTCCCCTTTCCATTCCTCTGTGGCCGTAAGAGCCAGAGTGAAAGGATAGGTGTTGCTGGGATATATTCTTGTGGGGCCGTGTCTTTCGACGGAGAACGGGGTCGCTTCTTCAACAGTGAACTGATCTTCGATGGTGTGCCAGGCGCTATTTGTGCCCTGGGCGCGCGCTACGACAACGTACTTACCTGGCAGCGAAGCGACATAATCCGCTGTGTAGTCGGGCGGAGCATCCACCGCTGTATCACCGCACTTTGGACTCAAATGTAAACTTTTATCTTGCGTCGCCAAGCGTGAAATATCGTTATTCGGTGTCACCACAACCATTTCCGCATCGCCGCCACATATCGTCATTCCGTTATCATCCAAAACCGTGAGAGAAAGATTGACGCTTTCGCCCACATGATACACGCTTTTCGGCGTGTTCACGGCCAGAACTCCCCAGTAAAAATCCTGCTCCAAAAGGGTTTGATCAGGGAGGCCGATTTTCAGGTGATATTTTCCCGGAACAAAATGGCGCGGTCTGGCTATTTCCAAAAAGTCTGATGACGGCCCATTGACCGAGGCGAAGACAGGACTGAGAAGTGCGTTTTTGAGAGAGACAAAAAATCCTCCCTTATCTTTTTGCGTGGAGAGATGCGTATTCACTTCAACGGGTGATCCGGTTTCATGAGTGAGTTCTAGGTTCACCTGGTTCACTTCGGGCAAAGAACCAGCAATGTTTATACGCACATTTTCGTACGCGGGTATACTGTCTTTTGACAGTCTGAGCGCAGGAGGTGTTGTGCGCGGCAAGAAAGTATGGAAAGCAAAAATCGAAACAAACGTCAAAAAACCCAAAAAAATGGGGATGAACAGGTATTTTTTATGCTTTAAAATTTCTATTTTCCAGTCAGGCATGAATCGTTATGAAATATCCGTATTTGTATTTGAAAATATGTATGTATTATACAATAAATATAGTAAGAAAACAATCGAAGGAATAAAAAAAAATACTCGCAGCGTAGATAAGCGACCTTGTGAAAGATATTCAGTAAGGTTTGCGATTTTTTATGGCCCGTGGTTGACAAAACGGCGAATTCGGGTATACTCTGACCTTAGAAAGATTTCCATAGAAACGTTTCTCCTGCAGCTTAGCGGCTGCACAACCTCCTTTCGTGAAAGGGAAACCCATGGCACCTTCCAAACAAAATAAGCCGGGGACAACCGGCAAAAAAAACAAAAAAACGAGGCCCTTTAAAACCTGGCAGGATATGAAGCCAGGGCCCGAGCGTGATGCAGCGCAAAAAAGGGCCGAACAAGTTGCAGTAGACATCGATGAGCCGTTCTGGCTCGAATACCAGGAAAATGCTGCCTAAGCGTAAGCGCCTCTCTCCCATTTTCAAAAAAAAGAGAGTCCATAACAAGTTATGAACTCTCAAAATGCACCTGATTGAGCAACAGTATAAAATTTATACAGTTGCTCTTTCTAATTTTGAGCTTTTACCACATTCAGATAGATCTCGAAGCTTCCTTCTTCGTGATCTGACTTCCTGCAGCGCAAACCCAGAGCATCAAAGTACGTGGCCAGCCAGAAGGGAATGGCCAAGCCAAATTTTTGCAGCAGATCGGATCTGCTGCTGTCGAAAAAATTCACCTCCAAGTCTATGGCTCTGACTTCAAAGGTCGTCACCACACAGAATTGTACGTAACCTTCCCGATCGACTACGTACAGCTGCACTGAACACGGATTGCTCTGGCGCACATGGAGATGTTGGATCAGCTTTATAAGGCACAGAATGAGAAGTCGCGGATTGCCATAAATGGCCTTCCTGCCAACCTTCTCACCACTCCCACTCGGCTCCAGATACTTGGTATGAGATGGTCCTTTCCATTCATCATCACGCCAGTCTCTGACAGCCGCGTCCACACAGGTCACAATTTCCTGCACCCTGGTTTTTGGAACTTCCACAGGCTTCTTCCCCTTTCTGAGAAGATCTTCCCGATCCTTTTGTTCCTGGAAGATGACCAAAGCTTCGGAAATCGTTTCCATCTCATCCACCATCCAATCCCTACCAACCAGCTTTTTCAGACATTCGAGCAAACTTTTCTGAAAAGCCCGTCGGTAGAGATGGAGCTGTGTCCGCAGCACCTCCCTTTCCCTCTTGAGCTGATCCACATTTGGCGATGGTTTCCAGTCCCGTAACCAGCTTTTGGCCGGGTCCAGGATTTTTGCCGCCACCGTATAAAGCTCTTTGTCCCGCTTCCGAATAATCTCAAGCAAGGACGCGAGCTCCGCCGCCATTTGTTGCGGCGTTTTCTGATCATTATCAGCCATACCATCACCTCCTTCGCGCCTGGCTGTCAGCGCATTGCGAACATTGTCAAAGTTCTCCCCCTTTTCTACAGTGGCCATATTATATAATAAAATCTAATTCCTGTCAATACTTTTGGCTAACACGAGCGAAAAACTCCCGCTTTTGTGCTATGATATGATTACATTCTCTTTTTAGCCCCTTCCTAGCCGCGCCTTATGGATTTCTCCCACCTCAGCGAACCCAATATCCGTCAACAAAAAACCGGCCTAACGCCGGCGCAGTATGACCTGTACAGCCACCTCGGCGACCACGTCAGCGCCATTGCCACTCACCACAAGCTCAGCATCACCCATATCAAGCGTTTTGGTGATGGCCGCATCAGCGCCACGCTCGACGTCACCACCAGCGAGCGCCGTTTTGTGCTGAAAATTTCCGCCAAAGATGACCTCATAGCCGAAACCTTCTTCCTAAAAAAAGCCCGCACACATGGCATTCCCGTGCCGACGGTGTATCTGTCTGACACGACGCGCACCGTCATTCCCTTTGAATACTTGTTTCTCGAATATATTAATGGCGTGAATGCCAATGACGCGCCGCTCCCCCTGCAGCTCAAGGCGGCTCAGGAATTTGGTCGGCAGCTGGCCCGACTGCATACCCGCCCGAGTGGTGGCTTTGGTGTCATTGATGCGCACGATCATTTTTCGGCGAACAACTGGTGCACACTGCTCATCAGTTCACTGCGCCGCACCTGGCAACAGACTGACCCGAAGGCGACGACGTTTACTCAGGTCGATCAAATGGCAATCGAAGAACTGCTGCGAGCCTGCGAAGATATGTGTAACAATTTCCGGCCGCGGTTACTCCATGGTGATGCCGGCGGTGACAATGTTTTGGTGTTGGCCGATCACGGCGGAGCGTTCAAAGGCATTGCGATTATTGATCCGGGTACCTGGATTGGCGGTGACCCGATGCAGGACCTGGCCTTTTCCCAGATGAGCTGGCACTATCAAGGATTTTCTGAAGGAGTGATGCAGGGCTATACCAAAGAACAGCGCCTCGCCTCTGAAGAACGCGAGCGTTTGGAAATTTTACGGATATTTAATCAGTACTGGGGCGCGATGATCAGCGAGCAGCGCGGCTGGGAGCGCTGGCGCGATGAGATGCTGGCTGATGCCCGGGCTTCGCTGGCTGTCTACAAAAAAAATAACCGCCTGTAAATGGCGGTTTTTTGAATCTGAATTGCTTATTACCATACAGGGCTGGAGGTATTGCTTTTTCGTAGTCCCGGCGGAGTCCGGAGCACGAAAAAGTAATACCTTCAGCCCGAATGAGTTAAAGCATCATACACGCCCTTTACCCGCTGATAAAAGCCAGCGGTATGGAGAGAATTGATATGCAGTTTGTGGTAATCGTAATGATGTATAAACTCATGGATGAGGCAGCGCAAAAATGTTTTTCCGGCCACGACTTTGTGCTGAATGGCCGTTTTATTGAACACCACAATCGTGGCACTGCGGGGGGTGTAATGACCCAGAGTTTTGATACGCAACACACCGCGGCTGTTTTTGCGGTGGGCCTGGGGCCGGTTCTGGATACTGACGTGGCAGGCCGGAACACCCGCTGATTCACAGAGGTCATTGACGATGGCATCAGCATAAAACTCCCGACGACGGTCGCTTTCGGCGCCCAACAACTTTCCCGCCAAAAACTTGGCATCGGGTGAGATTTTCACCCGGGCCTTGGTGGCACGGTTACTTTTGAGATACGAAAAACTGGCCAATTTCCGCATATTCCGTGTCAACCGATATAATAAAGACACTGAAATGCCCTGAAAATCACACTGGTTGACCGATATAATATGACACCGTGGAAGGCCTGAATTGTTTAAGGT
>MHKD01000021.1 GCA_001818775.1 Candidatus Kerfeldbacteria bacterium RIFCSPHIGHO2_12_FULL_48_17 | reverse complement strand
CGATGTGTATGATGAAAAAACCGTTGTCGAAAAAGGTCCGGAGCCAGAGCCGGAAGAAGGCGCCGTTGCTGAGGGCGCAGTGAAAGGTGAAGCAAAAGCCGAACCCACCGCTGTCGCAGATGCCGTCGTCGCCGAAGAAGACGAAGAACCCAAATTCAATCCCAAAACCGACATCACTCTCGAAGACGCCCAAAAGATCAACAAAAAATACAAAATCGGTGACGTCATTCGCACCAAGCTGGAAGTACCGGCTGAGTTTGGTCGCATGGCGGCGCAAACGGCCAAGCAGGTCATCATCCAAAAACTGCGCGAAGCCGAACGCGAAACCCTTTACAAAGAATACCAGAACAAAATCGGTCACATCGTTACCGGTATGGTGCAGCGCGTTGAAGGCAAAGTTGTCCTCATTGACCTGGGTCATGCCATTGCCGTCATGCCACCACAGGAGCAAATCCGCGGTGAAATGTATATGCCCAGTCAGCGCGTGAAAATCTTCCTTGTCTCCGTTGACAAAACCAACAAGGGTCCGGAAATCATCGCTTCCCGTGCCCATCCCGACATGGTCAAAGAGCTGTTCATGAACGAAGTGCCGGAAATCGGCTCCGGCGCCATTGATATCAAATCCATTGCCCGTGAAGCCGGCAGCCGCACCAAAATCGCCGTCGTCAGCAATCAGGACAACATCGATCCGATCGGTTCCTGCGTGGGTCAGCGCGGTACCCGCGTGCAAACCATCATCAACGAACTCGGTGGTGAAAAAATCGACATCGTGGAATGGGCTGATGATGCCGTGCGTTTTATCATGAACGCTTTATCACCGGCCAAAGTGCTGAGCGTCAAGCTGGATGAAGAAAAAAAGACGGCTATGGCCGAAGTCAAAGAAGACCAGCTGTCTTTGGCGATCGGTAAAGGCGGTCAAAATGTTCGCTTGGCTGCTCAACTCACCGGTTACCGCATTGATGTCGTGAAAGAAGGGGAAGATGGTCGCAGCGCTGCCAAACCCAAAGTAGAAACACCTGAAACTCCAGAAGCCCCGGCTGAAGAGACACCGACTGACGAAGCCCCTGAAACACCGGAAGCCCCTGCCGCAACCCCAACAACCCCGTCCGAAAAATAATAAACGCTCGCAGCGCCCCCGCGCGAAGCTTATTTTTAAACATATCCCTATGAATCTTTGGCACGACATTCCCCTCGGCAAACATGCCCCGGAAACCTTTAACGCCATCATCGAAATTCCCCGCGGCTCCAATAACAAATATGAAGTCGACAAAGAAACCGGCCTCATCAAACTCGACCGCGTCCTCCACACCGCCCAGTTCTACCCCTTTGACTACGGCTTTGTTCCGCAAACGTATTGGCATGACAATGATCCGCTCGACGTTATGGTGCTGACGACCAATCCTTTGGTGCCGGGCCTGCTCGTCGAAGTGCGCGCTGTTGGCGTAATGCGCATGATCGACTGCGGTGAATCCGATGACAAACTCCTGGCTGTACCGGCGGAGGATCCACGTTTTAATAATTTCAAAGATATCGACGATGTTGATGAACACGTCAAAAAAGAAATGAAGCACTTTTTTGAAACACTGAAGCTGTTGCAGAACAAGACGATTGAAGTCAAGGGTTTTGAAAATGCCGCCGCCGCCCGCACCACTGTGGAGGAAGGTATCAAACTTTATAAAGATAAATTTTCCAAATAATGAAAGTCACTTACCAGAAGCTGCCCAAAAGTCGCGGCGAAATCACCGTTGAATTGAGCGTCTCCGAACTCAGGCCCTATCTTGAAAAAACGGCTGAAAAAATTTCCAAGGAAGTGAAAGTTGCCGGTTTCCGCCCCGGGCATATTCCTTATGATATTCTCAAAAAGAATGTCGGCGAAGCCACGATTTATGAAGAAGCGCTGCGTTTGGTTGTGGAAAAAACGTTGCCTGAGGCGATCGTGAAAGAGAGGTTGGAACTCGTGGGCCAACCGCAGATTCAGCCGGAGAAATTGGCGCCCGGGAATCCGCTGGTGTATAAAGCCGCGCTCGATTTGTATCCCGAAGTCACGCTGGGCGATTTTACGGCGCTGAAAACGCGTCCGGAAGAGGTGAAGGTGGAAGATGCTGATGTGCAGAAATCGCTCGATGAACTGCGTAAGTTGCGCGCCAAGGAAACGGCGGTGATGCGTGCGGCCAAGAAGGGTGACCGCGTTAAGATGGATTTTGATGTTATGCTGGATAAGGTCGTGATTGAAAACGGTTCCTACAAAGGGCAGACGATCGAGCTCGGCGAAGGGAATTTTATTCCGGGTTTTGAAGAGCAATTGGCCGGGGTGAAAAAAGGTGAGAAAAAAGAATTTGAGTTGAAGTTCCCCAAGGAATATCACGAGAAAAATTTGGCCGGCAAGCAGGCGACATTTAAGGTGAATGTACACGATGTCTATGAAATTGAGTTGCCGGAAATGAATGACGAATGGGCCAAGTCTTTGGGCATGTTTAAAACGTTCACGGAGATGAAAGAGGCGATTGCTGCCAATCTACGCCGCGAAAAAGAGGGCAAAGTGCGCCAGAAATTTGAACAGACGTTGATTGAGGAAGCGGTGAAGAAGACGAAGTTTGGTGATTTGCCGGAAAATTTGGTGAAGTCGGAAACAGATCGCATGCTGCATGAGTTGGAGCGCGATTTAACGAAACAGGGCGGTAAGTTTGATGATTATCTGACGGCGATCAAGAAAAGTCGGGAAGATTTGCAGAAAGATTTTGTACCGCAGGCTGAGAAGCGCATGAAGGCTTCATTGGTTTTGGCGGAAGTGGCGAAGAAGGAAAATATTCAAGCGACGATGGAAGAGGTGGCGCGCGAACGCGAGGCGGCGAAGTTGATGTATAAAGATCAGCCGCAATTGCTCAGCCAGCTGGAAAGCGCCGACTATGAGCGCTATATCCGCAGCACGCTGACGAATCAGAAGGTGGTTGCTTTCCTGGCCGATAAGGCGAAAGATAAGAAATAGATGTGATAAAGCCCGGGGTAACACCGGGGTTTTTGTATTTTCCCAACAGACCGAGCTATACTTATCATATGAAACCAGAGCAAGAAAAAAATATTCCAAAACCTGAAATCGAAAAGCCAGTGGAAACGCCACAGCAAGTTGAAAGTGCTGCACAAGAGGCGATACAGTCTCTTGAAGAAAGGGCGCAGAGTATCCAGGTTCTCGCGCGAGAAAAGGTTGCGAACAGTGATGATGAAGCGATTATCAGGCCACTTGATGAACAGATCGAGAAAGCCACGGATGAAAGCGCCAGGAACATCGAACAGGCTGCTGCCGAGGTGCTGCGTGAACGCTGGATTGAACAGGCGCAGGAGGCTATCAAAAAGCATGGCTACACTATCGATCTGGAAACTGAGCCGTACAAATCCTTTCAAGCTGAAAAGTTTGAACGTTTTTATATCCAAAAATGTTTTGATGCCCAGGGGAGACCGGTGGTGGTCAAAGTAGGCGCACCAAACAGTAATGCCGATAAGCATATTCAAAGAGAATCCAAGCTGTATGACTTGCTCGGTGACCGCACCCAGGCAGCCAAGTCGGCAGGGCAGGAACTTCGTGTGCGCTTTCCGGAAAAGCTGGATTTTTTCGAAGAAGATGAGCAACAGGCGCTGGTGGTAACCTATGAATCCAATGATGATGAAGCCAAGCAGAAACTTTCCCCGGAGAAAAAAATAGATATTATTACGACCATTATCGAAGATATGCGCAAGCTGTCGGTACCACCGGAAGAAGTGGCCAAACCTTACTACGAGCGATCTATGCCAATAATGAAGGCATATGAATATAAGGCCCAAATGGGCGAAGCATTAGACATACTCAGAGAAAAAAATATCCTTTCGCATGATAGCGTTCAAAGGCTTCACGAAAAAATTGGTGATTCTGAAAAACTCATCGACAGTTTCCCGCTTTTTTTCGATCATGGTGATATTCATGGTGAAAATATTTTTTACACACCGGCTTCAGAAACACAGCCGGAAAATATTACCCTTATTGATGTCGAATCCATTCGTCTCACGAATGAATTTGCTCCTCTGGCTCAGGCGGTAAATCGAGAAGCTTTAATGACGCATTATAAGCAAAATACAGAGGCTATCAACGATGAAAATAAGCTTATCCCATTACTAAAAAAACAATTCGAGTTCACAGACCACGATGGAAAATTGACGGAAAAAGTCGAAGAGAAGTTTATAAATAGCCATGAACGCGACGAGGATGCCAAAAAGGTCTACGCAGTTATGAGAATTCACGAAATTCTACAGACGATGAAAGCGCTGGCAGAAAAAGAAAACAGTTTCACCAAGCGCATAATCAATATTCATAAAGATATGCTTGAGGAACAGATGACTGTGTTAGGGCTGTAAATCGGTTACTGCACAAACGCGTTCGCTGCACGATATGCTACAATAACGCTATACCATTTACCCCATAATTATGCCGATTGGAGCCCATGTTTCTGCAGCCGGTGGAGCTGACAAAGCCCCCGCCCGCGCCCACAACGAAGGCCTTGAAACCTTTCAGTTTTTTTCGCGTTCACCGCGCGGTGGTAAAGCGCCGACGCTCACGCCCGAAATCATCAAAAATTTCAATGCCGAGTGCAAAAAATACGGCATCAAAAACACCTACATCCACGCGCCCTACTACATTGGGTTTGCGTCCCTTAATAACCGCATCCGTTACGGCTCCATCTCCGTGATTCGTGAAGAACTGGAACGCGCCTCATCCCTGGGCGTGCGCGCCGTGATGACGCACCTTGGTTCCGGCACTGGCATGACCCGCACCGAAGCCGTGAAACGCACCATAGAAGGCATTAACAAAGCCCTTGACGGCTACACCGGCAGCGCGACATTTCTCGTTGAAGATGCGGCCGGCGCCGGGCAAATCATCGGCGCTGATTTTAAGGAAGTTGGGCAGATTCTGCGCGGCATCAAACACAAGAACGTCGGTTTTTGTCTGGACACACAGCATTCGTTTGCTTACGGCTATGATTGGCGCACGCCAGCTACGGCAGAGAAAGCACTCAAAGAACTGGATAAGGAAATTGGTCTCAAACGCCTGATCGTTATTCAGGCGAATGACTCCAAAGTCGAGTTCAATGGCAAGCGCGATCGCCACGAACATATCAACAGGGGCCACATTGGCGAAGCGGCGTTCGACTGGATTATGCATCACCCCAAACTCAAACACCTCGACCTGATTTTGGAAACCGAAGATGAAGGCCGGCCCGCTGACATCAAAATCCTCTACAAACTGCGCGATAAAAAATAATATATGGAAACAAATTACGTTCTCGGTGTCTTGGGCGCGGCGATTATTTTACTGGCGTTCATCATGAATCAACTTGGCCGCTGGCGCGACACATCACTTGTGTATGACGCAGCCAACTTGATCGGCGGCGTTTTGCTGGTTATTTACGCCTATAATTTGCGGGCCTACCCATTTATGATACTGAACAGCGTTTGGGCGCTGATTTCTGTGCGCGATGTTGTCGTTGATCTGACACGGCGCGGCAGCCACCACGGCGGATTTTTCCGCAAGTGGAAGCGATAGATTGACAAAGGCAGTTGGCATGAGTAAAGTACGGCCATCTGTCCTTTTTATTTTGACCACATTTTTTCCAGGGAGAAAATCGATGAACACCATTCCAATAAGCATAGATGAATGGCAGGCGATGCAAGAAGGTCTACTCACTATTGTAAAAAATATTCGACACGATTCCAGATATGGTGCAGAGGGGGTAGGGAAGTGTGATTTTCTGCAGATGAAAAGTCCCCTCAATATTATGGTGAGAGAGGGTTCAGTGCAGTACGCAAAAGCAACCATAATGATAGATTTGGTTGCGGCAGATAAACAGGAGAACATACACATAGAATCACACAGATGGCGCCGATTAAATGGCGGGGTTCTGGAGAAGCCGGAATTCTTTATCCCACTACAGTACTCAATTTTGCAGTATGTGAAAGAACTCTATTTGTTGATTCAGCAAACATTCTTGGGCCAGCCATTTTTTCGTAGAGCACTCATTCACACTGTTGTTGATAGACAACAATACTGTATTGAGCTCATGCCGCTCATACATAAAGATTTCGAGGAGGAAACGAAAGAATGTGCCGGCGGGTTTCATTCTTTTTCTGGGTTAGTGAAAGACTGAATGCCCGATCGAAGGGCGTTCAACTTGATCATTGCGAGCCGAAACGGTAGAGTACAAAAGGTACATACTGTCTCGGCTTTCACTTTTTTTATGAAAACACAACAAGACATTATTAAACTGATCGAGGCCGACGACTGGATGATGCGGGTTTTACGCGCCGTCGCGACATTGCAACTGCCCGATTGGTGGATAGGCGCCGGGTTTATTCGCGCCAAAGTTTGGGACACACTCCATGGCTATACAAAACGCACGCCTTTAGGCGACATTGATGTGATTTATTTTGATCCGGCCGACATCAACGAAGCTGCCGAAAAACAGCACGAAGCCGCGCTGAAGAAACTCATGCCCGCCGAGCCATGGTCGGTTAAAAACCAGGCCCGTATGCACCTCGTGAACGGTGATAAACCCTATACTTCAAGCGAAGATGCGCTTTCGCGTTGGCCCGACACGCCCACCTGCATCGGCGCTCGACTCAGCCCAGATGGCCATGTTATACTCACCGCGCCTCATGGAATCAGCGATCTTATCACTATGACCGTGCGTCCCAGTCCGGCCTTTATGCGTGACCTTGAAGTCTACCGTAAGCGCCTCAGCCGCAAGAATTGGCCTAAAAAATGGCCACGGGTGAAAATACTATGAACGGATCCTACCTGAACGTGATTGATCAAATCTATAATGCGTCCTGGACAGCCAATAAGCTGTCTCGTTTTTCGTTACTGCAAGAAGCGATGCAAGCCCTGCTGCCGCACCAGCCCAAAGCCAAAACCCTGAAATATATTCAGGTCGTGGGTACCAGCGGCAAAGGTTCCACTACGCGCTTTCTTGAAGCCGGTTTGAATACGGTCAGTAGCGCCGGTTCACTCACCAGTCCGCATGTGTTTGATTATCGTGAGCGGTTCAGTGTTGCCGGGCAGATGCCTACGCGCCCGCAGGTGACAGAAATATGGGAGAAAAAAATTCTGGCGTACATGGTTGCGCAGGCCGAGGCCGGCCAACCCGCCCTGAGCTTCACCGAACTCACCATCTTGATCGCGCTGCATGTGTTTACCAAGGCTAAGGTCGAATGGGCCGTGATGGAAGCAGCGCTTGGTGGACGCTATGACCAAACACAAGCATTGCAACCGCAGTTCAGTGTACTCACTAATGTCGGCGATGATCACCGCGATTTTCTCGGCGAGCATCTCTGGCAACGCGCGCTCGATAAAGGCGGTATTATTCAGGAAGGCCGGCAATTTTTCACCAGCGAAACCGCGCTCGAAACCGTGGAAATTTTACAAAATCTGTGTCGCGAGCAAAAAACGGCATATATTGATGTCAGCGCCAGTGAAGTTGCTGCGACCAAACGAGCTTTGCAAAAACTTTTGTCCCCACAAGCGTTGCAGCAAACCCTCTTTGCCACCGACATCCAATATCGCAATGCCGCGCTCGCTCTGAAAGTTATCACATCCATCTATCCTGAAGCCGACGAAACCAGAATCCTCACCGCTTTCACACGTGTCCGCATCATCGGACGTTTTCAAAAAATCGCACCCAACATTTACATCGACATTGCTCACAATCCCAACAAAATCGTCGCCCTGGCCGACACACTGCAAGCGCATTTCCCCAAGCAAAAGAAAATTTTCGTTCTCGGATTTTCCCGCGGAAAAAATATCGCCGACATGCTCAAGCCGCTTCTCCCGCAGGCGCAAAAAATCTTCGTTGCCACCGAATTTTATAAATCAGAAGATGCGGCCACGGTCAAAAAAGCGCTCAAAGCAGCCGTCAAGCGCACGTCGATCACGTTTATAGAAGATCCAAAGCAAGCTCTGCGAGCAGCTCAAGAATTTTTGGATTTGCGACGAGTTCAAGGCGCGGGTGAAGATACGCCGCTCATCCTCACCGGTTCCACCTACATGATCGCCGCTGCCACCAATCCTGATCCCTATCTCGAATACATTAATACACTCAACGACTGGCGCGATCCGCAGCAGCATCGTTAAATATATGAAAAAAATCATTCTGGCTTCGGCCTCAGCCAATCGCAAACAACTCCTTGAACAAATAGGCGTCGAGTTTGAAGTCCAGGCGAGCAACTACGAAGAAGACATGACCCTCGACATGAAGCCGACCAAGCTCGCCGAATTTTTGTCACTCGGCAAAGCCCGCGATGTCGCCTCGCAGTACAAAAACGCCATCATTATTGCCGCCGACACGTTTATTGTTTACAAACGCCAGCTCATCGGCAAACCCAAAGACCGGAAAGATGCCGCGCGCATCATGCAGCTCCTAAGCGGCCAAACGCACCAGGTTATCACCGGCTTCACCGTCATCGACACCGCCACCGGCCAAACCCACACGCAATCCGTCACCTCCAAAATGACTTTTCGCAAAATCGCTCCTCGTGAAATCAAGGCCTATGTCGCCCGGGCCGATGTTCTCACCAAAGCCGGTGCTTACGCTATACAAAAAGAAGCCGTGATCTTTGTCGAAAAAATCGACGGCTCCTTATCCTGCGTCATCGGTCTACCGCTCACCGAACTCATAGATGTTCTGAAAAAATTTGGCGTTGATGTCTGGGGCAAACAAAAAGCTAGCCCACAACATTATACCCAACCTTGATTTTTCCGCCACTGCTCGGTTTGATTTTGCGAATCGTCATCTGGCCGATATCGCGCAACCGCGCCACGTGCGTACCACCACACGGCACGCCAAAATCACCAAACAAAATTACCCGCGCCGGCTTGCCTTCGGGAATATAATCAGGAACATGATGGCAGACCGTTGCCATTTTTTCTTTCGTGATAAATAATGCCCGCGTTTCCGCATCACGCACAATCAACTCATTGCATTTTTTTGCAAGCGCTTCGCGCAAAGCCACCCGATCCAAAGGCGCGTCGCCAGACTTTGCATATTCCACATACGGCCCTTCCGGGAAATGGTATCCCTTGCCCGGAATCCAGCCCAAACCCAGGGCGTGTACCGCCATATCCACAACATGCCCGGCCGAATGATTGCGACTGTTCAGCCCGCGCCGCTGCGCATCAACTTCACATTTCACCTGCGCACCAGCGGCCAACTCACCCTCTTCAAACACGCCGATATGATGCACTAGACCATCGGCAAAACGCACCATCTCAACCCGAAATCGCGCCTTTTGACCGGCACTATCCGCCACCACAATAAAACCCTGATCCGCCGGCTGGCCGCCACCCTGCGGATAAAAAACCGTTTGGTCGAGAATAATAGCCGGCTTATCTTCATACGCCGTCACTTCAACGACCTGCGCCTGGCAAGAAAGCAAAGTAAAGTCAGTCAAATACAGCAATTGTGTTGCCATTTTTGTTTCTAGCATAATAATAAAATAATAGCCTAGGAATTATACATTTTTTGCGCCGCACTGTAAAAAATCACGACAAATAGGTTGATTTTTTGCAAATTCTGTGGTACACTACTATTAAGATCATAAAACGCCGCACAATCCAAGGCGTAAATATATAAAATTAAAATACAACCTATGAGGAGGTTTTTTTCACACACCTGGCAATGGCCCCTGGCTGTTGTTTTTTTATTTTTTGGCTTTTTAGCCTGGCAGCCACAAGCCGCTCAGGCAGCCGAAGTCACCTGTAAAGTGACCAAACCGGACGGCACGACCGCGATATCCGGAGTGTACACGTACCTGCGTACGGCCAACTGGTCATACTATCAGAGTGACAGCACGGCCAGCGACGGTTCCTGTAAGTTCGAAAATGTCCCCGAAGGCAGCTACAAACTCAGTATCGCACGTGATTCTGGCAGTGCTTCCTACTCACCGCCCGAAACCAGCGAAGTAACCGTCACGACCAGCAACCTCGATCTCGGTACTATCCGCTTCAAGAATAACAATGTGACCCTCAAGCTGACCACGAGCAATGACAAGGCCGTCTCCGGCACCTATGCCTATGTCGCAAATTCCGATTGGTCACGCTATTTCTGGTGCACGACAGACACCAACGGCAATTGCGGCTTTTATATTGGCAGTGATTTTACCGGCACCCTGTACCTCTACGACGTGGTAAGCAGCGGTTTTTACGCCCCGGCCAATATCAGCTTCAGCACCACCAAGGATGAGGGCTATAATTTTGGCACGATTAAGGGCATGGTTCCTAATGCCACCGGTATTTACCTCGGTCAGGATAATAACCCCATTGCCACCAGTAAATATCCTTCAGTATCTATTTATAACAGTGATTGGAGCGTTTCCAAGTGGTCAAACCTCGATAAAAACGGGGCTTTTGAAGTCTACTTGCCAAAGAAAGGCACATACAAAGCGACTTTTTGGGGTGGAAACAATCTGCCGGATCTAGACACCTTTACTTTTCAGGTTGATGATATTAAAACCGTCACCGATCTGGGAACACGCAAGCAGCCCAGCCCCAATGTCACTGTTACGGTTACCAAAGCCGACGCGACCACCGCTATTGCCAATGCCTATATCAGCCTGTCCAGCAGCAACCTCACCAATAACTCTATCTATAAATACGGTTCAACCAATTCCAGCGGTCAGTGGCAAACATACCTGGGACAGACTGCCAATTACTGTATTTCTGTTTACGCCAACCAAACGAGCGAAGCTGACCCCAGGCAGTACTGTTTTGATTTTACGGCCGGAGGAACAGCCAACATCAGCCTCAGCACCATAACACCCCCGGTGAAAATAAAAGTCGTTGATCCCAGTAATAATGCCGTCAGCGGCGCCTCTTGCTATATCTATACCAGCAACTATGACTGGCAAAATTCTTCCTGGACCAGCACGGGTTCTGACGGCACGTGCATATCGCGGGCACTCGACGCCGGCACCTACCTTGTACAAATTTATCCACCTTGGACATCCGGCACGCAGCAATATGTGGCGCCCGATCCTTTCAGCGTAACCGTCGTTGCCAATCAAACCAACGATGACTATGTGGACAGTCCGGTGCAGCTTGTGGAGCCCAAGAAGACACTGAACATCACGGTAAAAGATCAAAACGGCAAATCCGTGACCGATGCTTCTGTTTCAGCGTGGAAAAGCGCAGGGCAGGGATATTGTTCAACGAATACGAACAGCCAGGGCGAGGCAACATGCGTGTTTGGCAAGGGGAAATGGAATGTGTATCTCTATCAGCGGTGGGACAGCGGTACCTGGGGGGGCAATACCTGGGGATATTTTGAAAGTTGGCCGACCGTGGAATTTAAGGAGGATAATACCGTGACGGAAACAAAAAATATCACGATTACGGTGACGCGCTACACCGGCAAGATCAAAGGAAAAGTTTTACTGCCCGATGGTTCGGCCCTCACCGGGAATGCAACTCCAAGCGTCAGCGCCTCCAATAAATCAGGTTTCTGGAACTGGGGTCAGGTCGGCAGCGACGGCAGTTTTTCTCTGCCAACACCGCCCGCCAATGTTACTCTCAACTTCTGGACGTCTTCCAGTGATTATGCCGCTCCCACCGCCACCTACAGCGTTGGTGAAGGCGAGACGCTCAATGTCGGCAATCTCTATTTCTCGGAAAAGAAAGAGTTTATTGACTGTAACGTACGCGACACCGCCGGCACGGGTCTGAGCGGTCAGTACTGTTCCGCCTGGAAATCAGAAGGCTATGGTTGGGCCAACTGTACGACGGATGCTGCCGGTAGCTGTACGCTGAAGGTTTCCCAGGGCAAGTGGCTGACCAATGCCTATCCGGCGTGGAGCAGCACCGAACGGTATGCCTGTTTGACGGGTACACAAACCTTGAATCTTGGCGCGGAACAAACCGTGGAAGCGAATTTTGAGTGTGCTTTGGCCAACTCAACTTTGAAAGGCACGTTGCAGGATGCCGACGGCAATCTCATCAATCAATACGGTTGGCTGGAAGTTCGCACCACTTCTGGAGCAGACAATTTTTACAGCGGTCTGGGCGCCAGCATCAATGGTGGCAGCTTCGAAGTCAAAGTACCCGCCGGAACATTCGAAGCCAGGCCATGGCTGTGGAATGCCGAATGGAGCGTTGACGCAGGTACAAATACTTTTACGATCGGGGAAAATGAAACTCAGGATGATTTCGTCATCACCATGCTGCCCAATGATGCGACCATCAGCGGCAATATCGTTGACCAAAACGGCGATACGCTGTCTGATCTCAATCTTTCTCTCATGGTGGAAAATGGCAATGGTTCCTATCAGTATGACTGGGTGACGGATGGCAGTTATGCATTCAACGTCGCTGCCGGAACTTGGAAACTGAGTGCCTGGGTGAGCTGGAATGAAGAATATGTATTACAACCTGATCAGGATCTGGAATTGGAAATAGATGCCGAGGAAGATGCCACCAAGAATATCGTCTTGGTGAAGGAAGATTCCGAAGTCACGGTGACAGCCAAAGATAATAGTGGTAACATTCTGCAAAATGTGTGGGTGTCGCTTGATACCAAACTTGGTCAGAAAGAAACCGATTCCTATGATTACTGGCGCTATCAGGAATGGGGCGGCAACACCGATCAGAACGGCAAAGTGACGGTGACGGCGCCAGCCGGATCCTTCTATGTCAGTTGCAACCTGGCTTCGGATTTCGGTTATCTGACGCCCGAAGCGCAGCTCGTGACGATCGATGCCGATACGCCGGCCAGCGTGGAATGTGTCTTCGTCAAACCCAACGCCACGATAACCGGTACGGTGACACGCGACGGCGAACTCAGTCCGGCCTTTGTCTACTGCAGATCAGATAAAGATCGTTACCGCGAAGTTTCCACGGCCGACGGTAATTTCAGCCTGGATGTGTTTGCGCCCGATGTCTGGAACTGTGGCGCCATCCATGAGGCCAGCGAAGAGGAATACTTTAAATCACCGGAAAAAACCGTCAGCGTGGACGAAGCCGACAAAACCTATGATATCGAACTGGTGCTCGATGGTGACGACGCCAAGGCCATGTCTGAACCGGTAACCGTCAATTTCAGTTCAGATACCGCAACCACGATTTCTTTGGAAAACGGGGCGCGCTGTATTCTGCCGGCCTTCTCCATGAGTCAGGACACCGAAAACATCACCATGACATTCACTCCCAAAGCAGAAATTGCGCATGAGTCAACGGCAACTCCCATTGACTTCGGGTATGACATCAGCGCGATTGACAGCGATGGTACCGAAATCTCCGACCTGGCCGGCGACATTACCTGCGAATTTCCATTCAATATCGAAGATCTTGAAGGAATCAATGCTGAAGATCTCATGCTTCTGTACCGCGATGATGAATCGGACAGCTACCGGGGCGTGAAAAATGTCATCATTGATGTTGATGAGGACAATCCTGCCACCGGCATCGTGCGCTTTACTGTAGATCACCTCACCTATTTTGCCGTACTCAGCACCGGTGGCGGCGTTGATCCGGTTTCCGTGCCCCCGCAGATTAACGTCACCACCCCGCTCAATGGTGGTACCGTCGGCGTGGCGCAGGTTATCGTCAACGGCACCATAACCGATCCGGATGCTGATATGACGATTGAATTGAATGGCGATGCGGTGACGGCACCCGAACTCGATGACGCCGGTAACTTCTCCTACACTCTCACCGGCCTGAAGTTTGGTCCCAACACCATTCGCGTGGAAGGCAGCAACAGCAATGGCGATGCTGAGCCGGTTGTTCGCACCATCAACTACAGCGGTGAAGACGGAACAGGCGACGAAACACCAAACACTACCCCAACCGGAAAAGCACAAAGCATTCTGGTTTCCCCGCAGGAGGGTGGTCCGCATATCCGCGTCTTTGACACCGACGGCAACAAACTCACTGACTTCTTCGCTTTCGCGCCCACACTGCGCACATCCTACACCGTGCTCACCAAAGACCTCGACGGTGATGGCGTGGAAGAAATCCTCGTTGCCCCCGGTCATAATGCCGGTCCGCAGGTTCGCGTGTTCAACAGCCAAGGTGAATTTATCACTGACTTCTTCGCCTATGACGAAAGGTTCCGTGGCGGCGCCAAAATCGCCCTGTCTGATCTGACCGGGGATTACTATCCCGAGTTGATCGTGACACCAAAAGTTGATGGCGGTCCCCATATTCGCATCTATCGCTATGATCAGGACGCAGAGGAATTTGTGCTCCTCACGGAATTCTTTGCCTACACCGAGCAGTTCCACGGAGGCGTGCGCATAGTCACGGCCGATGTTACCGGTGATGGTAAAAATGATCTGATCGTCACGCCGCAAAGCCAGGGTGGCCCCCATGTACGCGTGTTCAGCTATGCCGGTTCGCCGACACCGAGCATGAATCTCGTCAGCGACTTTTTCGCCTACAGTGAAACCCTGCGCATGGGTGTGAAGGTGATGGCCGCTGACCTGAATGGCGACGGTGTGCGCGATCTCGTGACTGCGCCATACGAAGGCAGTAACTTTGGATCGAACGTGCGCGCCTTTACCTATAACGCCGTTGATGAAGGGTTTGAGTTGATGAGTTGGGTGATGGCGTTTGGAGACGGGTTCCGTGGCGCTGTCAATATCCGCACGGGTGATCTCAACAACAATGGTCGCAGCGACATCGTCGTGGCGCCGCATGAAAACGGTGGTCCCAATGTCCGCATCTATGAATACAATCCTTTAAGTGAATCTCTCGAGCTGCTGGATTGGTTTATGGCCTACGAGGAAGGTTTCCACGGTGGCGTTGATTTCAAAATCACCAATGTGGACGGCGATGATTATGCTGAAATCGTGACGACGCCGCGCCATAAGGGTGGTCCGAATATGCGCCTGTATGAATATGATCCGCTCGAGATGGGATTTGTGTTGCGTGATTGGAAGTTTACTCACAACGAGGATTTTCACGGTCAGCTGCAGGTGACGACTTCAGATGTGAATGGTGATGGTGATCAGGAATTGATCGTGTCACCGCTCGAGAATGGTGGCCCGAATACGCGCTTGTATGATTGGACAGGTGAAGCGCTCGAGTTGCAAGACTGGTTCATGGCCTATGCGGACACGTTCCGTGGTGGAGTGGTGACGACGGATCTGGCCGGGGAGTAAACTATGTAACGCCGACGCTAGCCGAGTCGGTCGCGCGTCCCACAACGAGCCACAAACAAAAAACCGCCCTGAGGTAGATAGCGCCAGGGCGGTTTTTGTATGGAAATTTGTCGATATTTTGAGTATGGTATGATGGGTCTGCAGCCGAATACCATTTCTGCTGCAATCATTGAATTTTGGCCAGAACCGCTTCAAAATTTTTCGGCTTATATCCCATATAAACCTCAAAATTTATTCAGCAATTCTGTCACAAAATTCCATAATTTCGTCACGAAAGCGTATTCGGCGACAGACCCCTGATAGGGAAAGAAAAATATATGAATATTTTCATTAAAAAATTTGGTACGACGCTGGTTTCCAGGCAAACAGGCAAAGAAGCCTTTGCTGCTCTACATGGCCGTATTCAGGGTTTGAAACCAGGTGAGGATATTATCCTGGATTTCAGAGGAGTGATAACTCTCTCACCCGGCTGGGCGGATGAATTTTTAACGCCACTGTGGCAAAAGTATGGCCAGAGAATTCTGCTTCAAAAAACCAGCAATGCTTCCGTGGAAACAACGATAAAATTTCTTGAGGGTATTCACAAAATGTCATTTCGAAGAGTGTAACGGCCTTCTGGCGGCGCTACATAGTTATATCCTTGCGCAGCTTCTTTATTTCTTCCGCATCACGTTTTTTCATCACCTCTTCCCGCAGACGCAAGAAACGTCTACGCAGCGCGTTTATTTTATTGACAAGTTGTCGTATTTGTGATAAAATAGTTTTGTATGAACCCATAAGAGGATTTTTTCATAAGTAAAATTTATTCTCTTAATACCACTATACCACGTAATTTATTAAAAGAAAAAATATGGCACAAACACCTGAAAAGTTCCCAAAATCAGTTGAATCTGAGGGTGTAAAATCTGAAAAAGAAAATAGAGAGGGTCCACAACAGGAATCCGAAGAAGCGGAAAATGGATTAATGACCGCAGAGCAGGAGTTACAAACTCTGCAACAGGAGCTGTCAGAAACTGAACAAGCGCTTTTGCAAATTGATACGGAAGCTGGGCAAGCTTCCCTGAGGCAAAGTATAACTGAAATCAAAACAGAGATGACTGCCCTGCAGACAAAAGTCGCAGAACTCAGGGAACAAAAAGATGCCCTGCCCACCGATACTGAAACGAAAGAATCTCAACTCACTCCTGAAGAACAGGCATTAAAAGAGCAGGCTGAGAGTATAGTCACAGATATAAAAAGCTCCATTGGGGAAATTAAAAATGAAAAATTGAAACAGGAGCTCGAGGAAGTTGTGGAAAAAATGTCTGCCGGTGAATATTATTCTTTCGCTTTGAACCGTCTTTTGAAAAGTGATGCCTTAGATGTTGGTTTTTATCTTGAACCGCCGTCTGACTTCCCGGCAGGTGTTGAAAGCGTCCGTTCGGCGGTTGGTGCTGGTTCTAATGAATACGACAGCGATAGATTTGGAGAAATTTTTAAAGACCAAATTGACGCAAAGCTTCAGAGACGAATGACCGTACTGGATGAAGATGGGGAACTTCCAAAATACCCGGATTCACCTTCTTCCTTTGCAGATAAGGCTGCTGAAGATTTATATCAACAGAAGCATGAAGCGGTAAGAAAAGAAATTCTGGCAATCCGAGCGAAAGAGGAAGCTGCTATGGGTGAAAAGTTATCATTGCCTATTCGGAATACATTACGCGCCTATGACGTCAAAGCACAAGAGATGAGGAAGGATCCGGAGTACCAGCACGATAATGAGATTATCTCGCAGATGAAGGAAAAAATAGATGATCGTGTTAATGAACTTCTCAGCGCGGAAAACGCGCTTCGTGTGGAAAAACGCAGAAAAGCCGCATGACGGAGTAAGTAACTGTCTCATATCTCTCTTTTCCAGAATTTTAAGGAAAACCGGATGAACCCAGACAAACACAATTTCTATCTGCCGCCCAATCCACATCAGGAAACCGAACCAGAAAAATCCGAAAAAGAAATTTTGTGGGAACAAAGCCGATTGGAGACAGATAAAATTACCGATGGCCTGGGTTTAGGCATTGATGAAAAAATCAAAGAAGCTGTCACGGCTTTGAAAGTCCACGAATTTTCAACAAGCCAATCGTGTGAGGGGCATATACATGAAGGGACAGATGAGGAACAAAAGCATGGGGTTGCCTATCCTTGGGTTGAAATTTACGCTCCGGAACCAGAAGGATGGGAAGAAGATGAACAAAAGAAAAAAACATGGATCGAAAAAAATATCCGGCAGCAAGAAAGAATGAAAGAATTAGTTGATGAATTCTACAATGGAAGAGAAACGCCATCCGATGCACGGCTTGTTTTTCATACAATTGGAATATTTGGTGGCTTCCGAATTCAAAGTAGTGGTGCTGAAAATACTAGGGCATTTCCTCCGGAAAAACAAAAAGAAAAACTTGAACTCTACCGAAAAGAGATGAATGATTTCACTCAATTTTTGAAAACAAAACACTTCTTGGAAAAATAATCCTGCATGGAGTGAAAGAATCTCCATTATAGAATATAATTTACGGTCTCCCAACCACCGACAGCCAATCGGTATTCCCGGCGCTGTCTTTTTCCATCGCTTCAGGAACGATATTGATTCGTTTTTCTAGGCCAAAGTGTTCGGCCAGACCATTCACGGCCCGGATATAGTTAAATGTATTGAGCAGAATATTTTGTTCGGTTCCGCTTATTGTCTGCCCAAGGCCGATATTCAGCAGGGCTATTTTCGTTTTCTCGGCAGTTGTCGCTTGTCCTGGATAGAGGGCGTCGATCAGTTTATAATTCCATTTACCCTGCTCGGGCGCCAGCACCAGATTGTCTTTGCCGGCAAGATCCAAGGTTTCACCGGTTGCTTCGCTGTAGGCTATGCATTTCGTTATGATTTCTTTGAGAGTTTCCGCCAGGTTTTGATCTTTTTCTGCCGTCTGGAGGAGTTTTTTAAGATGCTTGTTGTTTTGCAGACCAAGAAGCGCGTCTTTTTCAATTTTCTGCTCAGGATTTTTTCCAAAAACCAAATGTTCCGTCATTTTCTGATACTGCTCCGGGTTCAAGGCAGGATCCTCCTCGGCATAACCCGTCACCAGGGTAAGGCGTTGTGGATCTTTGACTTCCTCGGCACGTTTTTGCATCGTCACAATCGCCTGGACTTCATGGCCCTGAACGGGTGGCGGATCACCTTCGTAGAGAGCGGTGAGAATTTTTTCGGTTATGGGAACTTTGACGACAAATTTTCTTTGCGCGGGAACATGTTCATGGCCAAAATATTTTTTTAACTGCGCGTATCTTTTTTGTTCTGCGCTCAGGTATTCCTGAACGCCGCGGTTCAGGACTTCGGAAAGCGTATCAATGGGGAGATCATGCCTGACGTTCCAATTGATTATTTGTCTGGTCATGGCCATGTCAGCCTTGATAACCACGTTGGGATATCTGGGAATTTCATACACAATATGCTCGCCGCCTTTGGCAAGAAACTGGGGCTGGTATCTTTCGATGAGCTCGTGCTTGGCGCCTTCAAAGCCGTAGGTGTCTTTTTCCTTGGTTTCAGTTTCGTTGATTTCGTTGGTTGCGGCGATTTCGTGGGAAGGCTTGGCCATTTCTGTTGGTTTTGGCGTGCTCTCTATCATAAAGATCATACAAAATAAATCTGAAGTTATTCTAACACAGAGAGCCTGAAATCTGGAATACAATCCATGGAAAGTAAAGAGACATTCATATTGGGAATGCCTCTTTAAAAATGTTGCGTTTTTATCCTCAACGTCTTTTGCTCAGGTCAACCGTGACGGTCACGTCCCCGGTTTCAGGAATAAAGACGTATGGTTTTGCCCCACCATCTTCGTACAATAGGAAAGTTTCATAATAGGCGTCATCCTGATGGCCGCCTTGCATCATGCCGACGGACTCAAATGACTTTGTAGCATGCATAGAGCAGCGACCGCCATCATTTTGAACCCATATAATGTTCTCAATCTCAACCCGTATCCTCAGTGCATCGGATACGTCGAGAAGCGAGATCAGCCAACTTTGGAAGTCCTCATCCCAATGGGTTTCAACGGTTACATCGCCACCTCCTGTGACGGGTTGGCCCTGTGAATCGTAGAAACGGGGAGCCTGATCATCAATAATTCTGCACCACCCCTGCTCAATGGTGGATTGGGATTCTCCACTGTATACCTGCAAAATTATGTTGCTGTCGTTAGTATCACTCGTCGTGGCGAGTTCTTCCAGCTGCTGTTCATCACCGCAGCCGAATAGTATCAGGAACGAAAAAACTATTATAAAAGATCGCATTGGTATCTCCTTTTGTTTTTATTTCGGTTTTGAGTATAACCAGTATAGTCTTCTTTCCTGTTTGGTCAAGGTGTGCCCGGGGCGGGACTCGAACCCGCACGACTTGTGGTCACAGCATTTTAAGTGCTGAGCGTCTACCAATTCCGCCACCCGGGCAGGGTACGCTACTTTCCTTTCAGGTTAGCAATAAAGGCAAAAGATGTCGAGAAAATAAAATATCCACGCAATGACGATGATGTCGAGCTGTCGTCAAAGTCGTGGATATTCCCCTGCAGGGCAGGGAAGGAGCGAATCAGGCGGGGGTGGATTTAAGAAAAACACCCAAAAGAAAACTCATAGTCGGCGCGTTGCTTCCATTCTCCTCACCTGGAACATCCAAAAGGTTGGGGGTTTCCCCGTTGGACTTCCATAAGCCGGGGGATTTACCCATAAGCGCCTCGGTTTTTCGATTTGCAAACGGGCGCTTTTGAGCATCAGTCTGATAACCTGGCAACTATGTTTTCTTGCTTTTTCATGTGGCCAGTGTTCTCGCGGAGCGGCCGGATGTATCATTAAAAATACTCCCCTCCCAAATTTCCACAAGGTCCTTTCGGTGTGGTTAAAAGTCCGCTCGAGTTGTGACGAACTTAAAAAATTGAGAACGTCGAGGCACACGACCCATTCTACCTGAATGCCAGGAACTTCCCTGAGGAAATCTCGATAGAAAAAATTCAGATTTTTGTATTCGCCAAAATCTTTTTTGGCCCGAGTGATCAAGATTTCATTGCAGTCTATGCCTGCCACAAGACCCCTTGTCATCGAAGCGATTTGAGCGGTAGCGCAACCGTCACCGCATCCAAGATCGATGACTCTATCGTTTGTTTTGATCTGTGTCTTGAGATGATGCAAAACCGGGTCTCTTCCCCACGTCTCATAGATACTTGGGAGTATTTTTTGCACCGCCACTTCTGTCTGAGCTGTGATGATTTTCATTTTCCTTCCTCTCTTCTTTTGCGGTGTGTTTTGGTTATATTTTTCAAAATAAAAGAGCACATAACCCTGATAATTACAGAAAATTTAAAAAGCGTCAATACATGTCTCTGTTGCGGGTAATGGGGGATTCGAGTCTCCAAAGCCAAGTTAAGGACTGCGTTTTAATAAAAAAGCACCATCCAGAAAAATGACTGAATGGGCTATAAAGAATGCTGGCGAGTAAACAGGAGGAATTCATAGCGAATCCCGCCTTGCTCACCGGAATCGAGTTTTTTGGGCTGAGAAGAGAAAATCGCGGGCAGTGCAGGGAAAAACGTGTCGCAGGGGAAGTCGGCCGTGACCTGTGTCAAATACACGCCGTCGGTGGCTGGGTGCTTCAGGGCATAGTCATAGACCATCGCTCCGCCGATAACGAAGATGTCGGCAACTGACTCATTAGCCGCCGCCAGAGCGTCTTCATATGATGTCACAATCGCATCAATCTTTTTCGGCTCCTCAACCAGATCAACCTTATGCGTGATGACAACATTCTTGCGATCGGCCAACTTACGATGCTTGGAAGGAATACTGTTCCAGGTATTGCGCCCCATGATTACCATGTTCTGCTTTTCAACGTCAGCGACCTTATCAGCAACCGCCATCGTCGTGTCGTGAAAAAAGCGCATATCTTCCTTCAATGATCCAACGCCCGCCTTCCGCCAGGGTAAATCACCCTTAAAACCAATACCGCGGCTCGGATAGAGCATAGCGGCAATCAAGAAAATTCGATGATTTTTATACATAATAAACCACCTTTCTAAAGTGCAGTATGCGCACTTTAACCAAATAATAAAGAAAAATCAAGCTTATTGAAATACCTTCTCGGGCACGCTTCGGCTGTTCCAGCGACAGCCTCAGCTGCGCACTTCATCTGCCAGCTCCGTGCGATTCATGTGCGACCCAGCCTGGCAAATGAAGTGAGCTCCCTCAAAGGTATTTCAACAAGCTTCATACTGCTACCGGATATTTAATAAAGCTATCATGCACATAATCGTGCACCTTAAAATCATCCACGCCCAATTCCCAAAAACCCTTCTTGGTCAGCTCCAAACGTGGAAGCGCGTGCGGCGTCCGCGCAATCTGCCTTCTAACGCCCTCAACTTGATCCACATAAATATGCGCATCACCTAAAGTATGCGTAAAAATTCCCGGCACCAAATCGCACTCCATCGCCAGCATCGACAACAACGCCGCATAACTCGCAATATTATACGGCACACCCACCGGTAAATCCGCACTGCGCTGATACAGCTGCAAATCCAGCCGACCATTCACGACATAGCACTGAAAAAACGAATGACACGGCGGCAACGCCATCCGATCCAGATCAGCCACATTCCAGGCACTCACAATAATGCGGCGATCCTGCGGATTGTGCTTAATCGTATCAATCACTTTCTGCACCTGATTGATATGCGTCTTTTTGTACTGGCCGGTCTCCTCATCGCGCGTAAATTTTTCCCATTTCACCCACTGGTAGCCGTAAATCGGACCCAAGTTGCCTTCTTCATCGGCCCAGGCATCCCAAATCGAGGTGTACTCCTTTAATCCATCATGAATATTCGTCGCGCCCTTCAAAAACCACAGCAGCTCGGCCACGACATTGCGAAAATTCACCTTCTTGGTCGTGACGAGCGGAAAACCGGCGCGCAGATCATACTTGGTTTGCATGCCGAACACCGAAATCGTGTCCGTGCCCGTGCGGTTTCTGCGCAGTTCGCCGTTATCGAGGACGTACTGCATAAGGTCGAGGTATTGACGCATAAGGTTGGGGTTAAGGATAGGTGGCCCGCTGTACAAAGCAAGGGGCCATGTTTCTATTGTACGGGAAATGAGGCGGCACGACAATTCGGGTCGTTGGCAAAACAAAAACCCCCAAAGGGGGGCTTTTGATATTGGAGCGGGTAGGGGGAGTCGGACCCCCATCTTGTCCTTGGCAAGGACACATAATAGCCGCTATACGATACCCGCAGAAAGGGACCAAGTAAGCTTCATTCTACTGATTTTACAGAATATTTCAAGTGGGAGGCATGGCCAAGGCTTGATATTCCAAAATGGAAGATCAAATCTTTAAGGTGCCAATTGGCACCTTAAAAAAGCGTCTAAGGTCACAAATTGTGACCTTAGACATGCACTTATCACAGTTTGTGATAAGTGCATTTTGCAAAAAATAGATAGCAAGCTATACTGTCTTTAGATGGGCAGAATCTCTGCTTATTTTTTATTTTCCGAATCCATGCATGCGAAAAATCAATCGGTCACAGCTCTGACAAGCGAACGCATAATAAGTCGAATTTATATGATTCGTGGGAAAAAAGTCATGCTTGATAGCGATTTGGCTATATTTTATGCAGTTAAGACGAAAGTTTTGAATCAGGCTATCAAACGTAATATCGATCGTTTTCCGGAAGATTTTATGTTTCAACTGAGTGAAAAAGAGCAAGAATCTTTGAGGTCACAAATTGTGACCTCAAACAAAGGTCGCGGAGGGCGCCGCTACCAAGTATATGCATTTACGGAACAAGGAGTGGCTATGCTCTCAGCGGTTTTAAAGAGTCAAAAGGCTATTCATATCAGTATTTTGATTATGCGCAGCTTTATTCAACTCCGAGAACTCCTGGCAACCAACACGCAACTCCGACGCAAAATGGAAGAAATGGAAGGGAAGTATGACAGAAAATTCGCGGTGGTTTTTCGGGTGATTCAGAAGCTGCTCCAGGAAGAAACCAAGCCCAAAGACGAAATCGGTTTTCAGGCGCAGAAAAAATGAAGCAAACATAAAAGCCCCCATAGAGAGGGCTTGTATGTTCTTTTTTGCGCGCAAGAGAGAAGGGGTGCAAACAAGAGACAGAGCTTGCACCGAAAGGGGACAAAGAGCGAGAAAATTCGATCACGTGAAACGTGAAACGGGAACTAGAAAGAGAAGCCAGCACCGGACAGGAGGGTGAGATTTTTCGCTTCCCACTCATAGAGGGGCGCGGTCCAAAGGAACAGGGGCGCCTGGCCGAGTTTGAAACGAAAATCACCATACAATCCAACTCCGGCAAAACGCTGGGCCAGCACTCCGGCCGAAAAATGGGAGTCAAAAGTATATTTTCCCAACGCTTTGTACCACCAGCCCGATCCGCCGTGCTCAACGATTCCAAGAAAGGAAACCGGCCCGCTCCCAATCCACAAATTTTCTGCAAACCGCCAGGGATTATCACCCTGTTCCAAACCAACTCCAGTACCCAGCTCCAACCAAGGAAATGGAGCAACGGTCAGACCTCCATACCCCTGTGCCCAGTTTTCCATAGCCTGCACAAAGGCGAACAGTCCAACATACGAAGATATGTTTTTTGCCAGGTAGGCGTCAACATCCGGCGTGAAAGTTTCAGTTTCGCGCGCCCACACGGTTTGTACTTCCACAAGGGCTACGTCAGATGCCATAGCTAAGCGTGCGCTCAAACAAATCAGCAACCAAACAACAAAATATTTTTTCATGATGATTCCTTTCCTTCAGAGAATGCATGCCGAGCTATTTCGGCATGAAGTTGAATCCTATCTTGCCAACTGCGGCCGGTAAGATCGATCGCATGCGGAACACGTTCGATTTTCCCCTGCCCATCATACGTAACGATTCCAATCGTATAGTACAAGAGCGGATTTTCTGTAGCCACCCAGTCGGCAAATCCAGCATGTCTTTTCCCATAAACGTTCTGCAAGAAATCCCAGGTCGAAATGGGTGTAAAGACATTGGTGTAAAGGAGTGATGGATGTCCACTCACCAACTGCGGAATATATCGAGTGAAGGACGGTCCACTTTCATCTCCCAAGCACATCTGATTGAAGAAGATGATTCCATTCTCGGCGAGGTGATGTCCGGCAATGAAAAGCTGATTCTTAAACTCCTGCTGCCCATCGCTTCCTCCACGCGCATGCTGCGGAATTTTCATGGCCACCTGCTCCGGATAGATATGATAGGGTGGGTACAAACCAATAACTTTTACAGAGTGTGGCTGAACAGAATGGACAGCATATTCTCCCTCCTGAAAAGCTAAAAAAACATGATTGTTTTCCGCATTCTTCTTAGCTAACTCTATGGCACGGGGGTTTTTGTCGAGCGCCAGCACGCGGGCACCATAGTGCTTAGCCATCAAAATACCAAATACCCCGCTGCCGGTACCTACATCCAAAAAATCAAGCTCACCGGAAGATTGCGCAAGCGCTTGTTTGATATACGGCTGAGCAAATTCCCAGGTGAATGGTTGTTCTTCGGGAAAAATCGCCATGACATTATCGTCTTCCTCTACCCGTTCGCGATTGATAGGATCAAATTCCAGGGAAATCCCGGCAAATTGGATTTTGGAATCATACATGGTTTGTTTCTTCATAACTGCCTTCCTTCTTTTCAAAAAACGGTTTTTGTTACCCTCAAGTCCGGCACAGCGCCAAACTTGATAGAACAGTATATCCGAAATAATTGACTTTGTCAACACATTTATGATAACATTATAAGTGACAGTTTTTACCTTGTATAAGGCAAAGAACCACCAATCTATCATAAAAAACATAACATTTTCCTATGCTTACCACCGATCTTCAAACCCTTGGTTTCACCAAAAACGAGATGACCGTGTATCTTGCCCTTATTCCCCTTGGCCAAGCCAAAGCCGGTGAAATCATCAAGGAAACCGATATGCACCGCAATTTGGTGTATATGGCCTTGGAAGCTCTACAAAAACGCAAATTGGTCAGTAAAACCGAATCTCGAGGGGTAACCATATACCGGGTGCTGAATCCAACTCAGCTCCTTAATGAAGTAAAATCACGGCAAGCACTCACAGCCAGCGTGGTCGAAGAACTGAAAGTTCTCCAGAAAAAACCGCCGCAACAGGAAATCATCATCTACGAAGGTATTGAGGAAGTGCGACAGCGAGAATGGAAGATGTATGAGGACCTTCCTATAGGAGCAATTTTACCGGTGTTGAATGCATCATCAAACTGGTACCGTATGATGGGAGAAAAACTGGTGAAAAAAATCATCGATCTCCAGATACGAAAAAAAATTCATCTGCAAATGATACACAGCGGACTTTCTACGGATGACACAAGTTACATCAAAAACACCAAGGGTTTGACAGAGTTTAAGATAATTCCAACAACCGCCAAAGAAACCGGTGACATTAACATTCTACCGGATCGCGTGCTCATAAAATCTTTAGCGGAACCATATTCAATCATCGAAATTATCAACAAACAGGCAGTGGAAAATTACCGCCAGTATTTTCGTCTACTCTGGGAACAAAAAGTAGTAACGATGAATGGCGCTGACGGTGCGCGGCAATTTTTGGAAGATACCCTGAACTACAGCGATATCTACTGGATCGGCGGCAATGGTGGTGTGGAAAAATTTCATCCAGAAGTGTGGCGTGAACATGCGGCCAAACGCCTCACGAAAAAAGTTTTTTGGCATGATCTCGTAGATCCAAAATCTGAACTCACTACTTTGCTTCACAATGGGCAAGCTATCGGTGAATATTATGATGCCAAGGAACTTCCGGAAATGGTGAGTAGTCCCAGCGTAATATGTATATATGGGAATAAGGTTGCAAATATTATTTGGAAAGAGAACAGTGTCATCAACATCATTGAAGATAAAGATCTCGCCGAGGGGTATCTGAAATATTTTCACTACTTATGGAAACAGGAAGTAAAAACGTACACGGGCTGGAAGGAAATTGAAAAACTCTTCAATGAAGAATTGCTTCCCCAGCAAACACCAAACAGTGTCGAATATCTTACCTGTGGCAGCTACGGTCCAGGCGATCAAAAAACACGCGAGCGGGTGGTAGATTTTTTCACAAAATATAAACTTTTGCGAACAAAACTGAAACTTCACAAAAAACTTCTATTTTTCGATAAAGATCGGGAAACAGTATATGAGGAGTTTCGCCGGGCAGGCGATCCGGAACTCAAGCATGTGGAATTTCGATTTTTACCGGATGAGTTTTATTCACCGATGCAGGTCAGTCTCACTGCCGGCAAAGCGATCGTTATTATGTTCAGTGCCAATCCGGTGGCTACGGTTTACGAGCGACCGGAAATTGTGGCCAGTTTCAAAAAACAGTTTGATTTGCTGTGGAGTGTGGGGAAGAAGTAGAGGATCCGTATTCTTCTTGAAAAAATGAAGTGCGCAAGCCGCAGGCTGAGCAGACATTTTTTCGGGGCCCCCGCAAACGAGGTGCGCAGACGAAGTCGAGCACGCGTTTGCGGGGAAAAGGAGAAATACTGCGGAAGCTGGAGCGGGCAAACGAAGGTTTGCACGCGCAAGCTGTAGCAGAATTTGGACGTGGAGGCCACGGGCGGAATTGAACCGCCGGTGGAGGTTTTGCAGACCTCTGCCTTACCGCTTGGCTACGTGGCCATGTTGATTGAATATAGCAGAAGTTTGAGCCTTTTTCAATAAACAAAAGAGCGGGTCTTCATAAGCCCGCCCTTGGCATACACATTAATTTTGATGAATCGCAATCGTTGAATATTTCACGCCAAACCGTTTGGCCTGTTCACACGACGGAAACCAGACGTCAACCTTGTGCCAGAAACGCGGGGCCATGCGGTCACCGACCACCAGCGTTTTCCCGGCAAACTCCGGAATTTCGAGCAGACTCAGTTTCGTGTTAAATGGCAAAAAGTTAGCAGCTACGATCTCTTCAGAAACGCGTTTTCCCGACGCCGTGGTAAACGGATCACTGTCCGTATACTGGGGCAGGGAACAATAGGCAGTCACCGACACGCGCAATACCTTCTTCGGCTTATCAGCCAGCTCCGGCAAACGGGCCTGAGGTTCAGCGGTAGCGGCAAGTTCGGCCTCCGCTTCCACCGTCGCCTGAGAATCCACAAGCAATATGCCTTCATCAGTGAAGCTGGCAAACAGACCAAGTTGGTCAGCTGCATCATACTGAACGGCCGTCACTTCACGCTGTTGCTCAGTCATCTGCACCTGCGGCGCAAGTTGCGCCTGAATAGCCTCAGTCGGCACGGTGTCAGCCATCTGCGGGCTTAAAACGCGCAGGGTCATGCCCAGGACCATAGAAAGGGGCATATTGGTACCACCTAAAAGCGGGATACTGTCGATCATAGATAATGTTAAGAATAAAGGTTGCCTGGGTCACGCATGAAGGGCAGACCCGGAAAGGTCGGCATTTCACCGCTTACGTCAGGAAAAGCGCGAATATCAGCTAAAATTTACCCAAACAAAAAAACCAAAGTTTCTCTCGTAAAGTGGAATTTTCGCTTATTACAGCGAAAAATTTTCAATTCATAGGGAACGCTTTTGGTTTTAACCTGTAAACCTTACCATGAGGGAGCCGCATTGTCAATATACTAAGAATATGGTGTAATATAAGGCATTTTTCCCCGGCCGGCTGGACCGAAACGGAAGAGTATGATAAAACCAGACCAGCCAAATTGTTGATTTTTCAAGAAACCAGAACCCCAGAGAAAGGGAAAAGCCAATGAAATTTGAAGTAATGTTTTTGTTCTTTGTCATCATTTTTACCATCGGGTGTGCAGCCCAACAATCCACAACCCAGCAGCCGGCAGCTCAACAATCCAATAAAAACTCATACACCTGGGTTGATAACCGTCCAGGATTTGCCAAAGAATGTCTGAGGCAAGATGTGCAAAAAACTTCCACAGAAACCTACCAGGATTGCATGGCCAGAAATGCCGCCGTAATTTTATTTGCCGATGCGCGACAACAGGTCGTTATATCTGGAGAAGCTCGAGTTGCTTTCCAGAGTGAAGAAATTCGAGAAAACTGCCAGCAAGTGAAGGTTGTGGGAATGTACCAGAGTCATATATTTACAAAACCAAAGGATGGAGTATTTGAAAAAGCAGAATTTGCTGGTTTGTTATATGATTTTCCGCAGGCTACATGGTACATCAATGTTTCGGATAAACGGAATGAGATATTACTCATTCCAGAATATACTCACCCCTACCAAGATTTCACAATAACCTGCATTTTTTAGGCAGGATCGCTCTTCAACAGAAACGCCCAGGTTTTCTTTACGGAAATCTGGGCGAATCTTTTTTATATACATGAACCGACCGCAAGTTACCTATACTACATACACCCGCACGCGACCCTCGCGCGCCGCCAGTTCCCAATTCGGAAACGTAAAGGCAAACGACACGACCCGCGTTCCCGTCCGACATTCCGCCTGAATTTTCCGCCGCAGCCTATCCATAATATGCGGCATACAAT
>MHKD01000020.1 GCA_001818775.1 Candidatus Kerfeldbacteria bacterium RIFCSPHIGHO2_12_FULL_48_17 | reverse complement strand
TTCAGCGAAAAAGTCAATAAAAACGGCACTGAAGCATTGACTCTCTACCGTAAAAAGATGTAGCCTACAGACAAACAAAATTCGCTCAAGAACAAAAAAAACCAAAATCAACGAAAGGATCAAAAATATGGAAACCTTAAAAAATTATGTTGAAAAGCTTGTGGAGCACTTGCTCATAGTCGACTTAAAAAACGCTCAAAAACCTCAACAAATAGCCAAAAGAGTATTTGAAAGCGTCGCCAGCGCCGCAACAAACGGTTGGGGTGAATCCTCCTTCCACACGCAAAACCCGCGGCCGCCCATCATCCCCCTACCGCTGGCGCTGCTTCACGAGTTGGGCACATGCGGCGAACTCGCCATCGTCTCCAAAAAAAATGAACCGATAAATGCGCATAGACTAGTGGAAAAATTCCTCATGCTTCTCATACTCTGTGTAAGGAGCGGCCACTTCTGGCAGGACAAGAAAGGGAAAAAATTCATTGGTTGCTTCGAGCTTCCTGATTGGATCGAAGAAGCTGCGGCTTCGGACATCTTTCCCGAGGCAAAACCACCATCCGAAAAATCCTCGACACTGCACCCCATCTCGTTCACACCATTACATCGATTGATCTAATGGTTGGACGAAAAGGTATCACGCCGCCCTTTTCCAATAAACGCCCATCAAAAAAGTGAACCCACGTGCAAACAACACACACGCACACCGGTTCACTTTTTATTTTCCATTGAAATACAACGCCTCAATCTCCCCCTGCCGCCACGTCTCACGCGACGCAAAAACGCCCGCCGCTCCCTGTTCCAATAAACGACCCCTATCATTCGTCTGCATATACACCACCATCACCCACGGATACTGAGCCATCTCCTTTTCCCACTCGGCAACATCTCCTTCCACCTTCTTGGGAAATTTCGTCTTCGTATCGCCCTGATAATAATACTCCCAGGGAAATTTACTGAACTCCTTGTTCACAAAAATCCGCCCCTTGCCATCATCATACTGCTGCACAAATCCCATCAGCTGGCGCCACGGCTCTTTCTGAAATTCACGAAAATAATCACGATACCACCAAGCCGAGCTCATGCTCACCGCCAGAAAAACAACCAATGCCAACGGAACAGACACGCGCCGCGACAACATCACCACAGCCCAGGTTACGACAATAAACAAAACCGGCACAACAAATAAAACATAACGATCGAGCCACAAATCAAACGCCCAGAAAAAAACAAACGGAATAATCAAAACACATAACAATAAAACGACAATCGCGCGTTGCTGTTTACGAACATAACGAAACAAAACACCAAACGCAGCCGCCAGTAAGACCAAAACAAACACCAAAGCCAGTACCCAATCCACCCACGCAGGAATCCACAATGCCTGCTGCAAAAACAGACTCAGACTCCGCCACGTCAACGCGGGCTGCCAAAACGGACTGCTCTTCGATCGAATCAAATGCGGATACGTTGAAACCCAAAACCAATACAGAAACGTAGCGGTCCCCGCAACTAAAGCCGCCATAACAGAGAACAGGGACGCGCGTTTGCCGCGCGAAGACCGCCACAGCCACAGCAACAACCACAGCAACCAAACACCTTCGGCTGCCAGCAACGACCAAAACGCAAAGTGGGTATAGACACCGACCGCCGTCACCACTGCCAACCCAACATGCGCCAGCCACACCCTCCAACTCCGCCGCGCCGGCTGCTCAAAGCGTCGCCAATCAAAAAGCACCACCACAATCGCCAACTGCACCACCGCCAACAAAACCAACAAACTATACGAACGCGCTTCCTGGGAATATTCCACGCCATACCAGGA
>MHKD01000019.1:102740-119138 GCA_001818775.1 Candidatus Kerfeldbacteria bacterium RIFCSPHIGHO2_12_FULL_48_17 | reverse complement strand
CCACCACCGCAACGATCGTCAACCACCCAAACACCGCCGCCGGCCACCGCAACGCCGACTCACCAGCACCAAACGCCCGCGTCCACACCGATTCCACCATATAAAAAAACGGTGGATTCACCCGATCATCCGCCTGCCCACTCGTAATTTCCCACAAAGAATGTTTCTCAACAAACACCGCCGTATACGCTTCATCAGACCACAAACTTTCCTCGCCTAAATTATACCAACGCAAGCCCCCGGCCAAAACCAAAATAAAAAAAAGTACCCCCCAAAACCGCATTTTCCCCCGATAAACCGCCGACATCAAACTTTAAGATACCTCGTAATAGCTACCATGCTGCTCAGCATACTCAACCCCAGCGACACCGCCATCTGCACCAAAAAAATCTGCCAAAAGTTGGACCGAATAAACAACACAAAATCAAACGTATAGCCCTCAAAAAACGCATTCACATACGGTGAAGCCACCAACGCCGCCGGATACAGCAAAGCCATCGTCAACACACTGGCCAAAACCGCATACAGCAAACTCTCCCACATAAACGGGCCGCGAATAAACCAATTCGTCGCACCCACCAGCCGCATAATCCCCACTTCCTCACGATGCGTGTAAATCGCGATGCGCATGGTATTAAACACCACCAAAAACGAAATCACCGCAAACAATATACTCACCCCGATACCCACCTGCGTCAGCCGCGTCGTGATCTGCGAAATCCGATTGATCAACACCGCGTTATCCTGAAAATCACGGCTCAAAATCAACTCCTTGAAACTCTCGCCATCAAGACGCTGAATAATCGCGTCATACTGATTGAGCTTCTTCGCCTTAATCACAAACGATGCCGGCAGCGGATTTTCCTCCAACTCATCCAAAGACGCCAGAATCTGTTCATCATCGGCATGCGCCACCTTAAAATTCTCCAACGCCTGATCCGTAGTGATATACGTCACATCCTTCACTTCCGGATAACTCTCGATAATACCCTTGGCGGTGGCCAGCTGGTCGGATGTGGAATCCGTTATAAAAAACACGTCAATATCAACCTTGTCCTGCACCGATTTAATGGCCTGATCGCCCAACAAATTGAGCGCGCTCAAAACACTCACGAAAATCAACGTCAGCAGCAAAATAATAATCGTCACCAAAGACAGCCAGATATTGCGCCAGAAATTCTGAAGAGCGAATTTGATGGTTCGAATGATGGAGATGAAAAACATTGGCGCTCGGTAAAATACTAAAAATTACAAAATATATTTCCCGTGTTTCTGATCGGAAATAATCATGCCATGATCCATGGTAATAACCCGTTTACGCAACGAATTCACAATATCGTGATTATGCGTAACCAACACGACCGTGGTACCGAATTTGTTGATTTTAAGTAGCAGGTTGATAATATCCTGCGCGTTGATGGAATCGAGGTTACCGGTGGGCTCATCAGCCAGAATAATCTTCGGCCGATGCACCAGCGAACGGGCAATGGCCACGCGCTGCTGCTCACCGCCGGAAAGCTGACGAGGAAATTTATCAACCTGTTTCTCCAGGCCGACGATTTTAAGAACCTGCGGCACAATCTTGTGAATTTTTTTACTCGGCGTACCGGAAACTTCCGAAGCAAACGCCACATTCTCAAATACTTTTTTCTTCTGCAACAGCTTAAAATCCTGATAAATCACACCCATCTGCCGCCGCAACACCGGAATTTCATAGTGCCGAATATGCGTAATATCCCACCCGCCGATGACAATGGAGCCCCGAGTTGGGCGCTCTTCGGCGATCATGAGCTTGGCCAGCGTGGTCTTCCCGGTGCCTGACTGGCCCACAATCGTAACAAATTCACCGGCGCTGATGTGCAGGCTGACGTTTTTCACCGCCGCCGTGTCTTTACCGTATTCTTTGGTAACGTTTTTGAAATCAATCATAGACAAAAGAAAAATGCGCTCAAGAGCACATATATTATACAAAATTTTCGATTTTTCCGCAAAGCCTTATGTACGCGGCAGCGTCAACACAAATTCCGAACCACGGCCCAAACCATCACTGGCCGCCGTAATTGTACCGCCCAACGCCTGCATAATCTGTTGGGCAATATACAAACCCAAACCCGAACCGTTGGGGTACATCCCCCAGACATTTTCCGACCGATAAAATTTCGTAAACACCAATGGCAGCTGTTCGGCATCCACACCTATACCCGTGTCGCGCACGTGAATAATCACCTGCCCAAGCGACACCTGCGCCGTCACGTGCACACTGCCACTCTCCGTATAATGCACCGCATTTTCAATCACATGCCCGAGCGCTTCGTACAAACGATCAGGATCGGTGCGCACCGTCGTCACCGGCCCAAAATACCGCACCTTTAATTTCAATCCGCGGTCCCCGGCCAACGGCAAAAAGGCATTGGCCGAGCGATGAATAAAATCATAGATATTGACCGACTTGATGTTGAGTGCTAAAAATCCGCCATCCACTTCAGTCGCATAGAGCAAGCGATGAATAACCCGCTCGAGGCGATTCATACCTTCGTAGGCGCTGCGAATAAACTGCTGCCGCTCCACCGTCGTCAGTTTCGGCTCCTCAACCAGCAGCGACAAATTCCCACGCGCAATGGCCATGGGCGTGCGCAGCTGATGCGATGCGATCTTCAAAAATTCCGACTTCTGCCGCAGCAGTTTTTGAATATCATGGGTAGCCTTATCAACATCCATCTGCAGGCGGCTGTTGTAGTGATCCAATTTCGTATAGAGACGCGAGTTGTGCAAAGCAATAGCTGCCTGTTCAGCCAGCATTTCCAAAAACATAAAATCATTGTGCGGCAGCGCGCGACCGGAATGATCATTGTCACAGGCCAAAACACCGATGACTTCGTTTTCGGCCAGCAGCGGTACAGCGAGCAAACCTTTTTTTCCAAAATCTTGCGGATGCGCAAATTTTTCCAAAGCGCCCGTGTCAATGATGCACAGAATCTGTTTACTATCAACCACTTCCTGAAAAGGACTTTGGTTGAGGGGAAATTGCGCCTGTGAAAAATCCGTACCGCGGCCTTTGTGCATCACCGGTCCGAGATTCTGTTTCTGCGCGTCGAGCAGGAAAAGTGCGCAACGATCAACTTCGGTGTAATCAACCGCCGTCTGCAACACGGCCTGCAAAATTTTCGGCATATCAAAATCACGGTTGAGGGATTTGACGATATGCTGAAATTTGCGCAGGGTGTCGTCGGCTGTAGTGATGGGTTCCGGCTTGGTTACCTGGGGAGCTACTTCGAGGGCAGTGTCTTCACTGCTGCTGAGGCGATTGGAAAGAAACATCCAAAAAATAGCCAGCACGAGAAGGATAAGAGCTGCGAGGGCAGCAATGAGGAGAAAAACTTGCTCCAGGGCAAACAAGCTGCTGAGGTACGGAAAGGCCAGGAAGGAGGCGAAAAATGATAAAACCGCAGCTACAGCGAAGAACAGGAAAAAATTGGCCAGATTGCGGCGAATGAGACGATTCATGTGGTTGCGGTAAAATACTTGAATTTAGGAGAGAATTCCCGTATATTCAATATACAACGCTATTTTTGAGAAAAAATCAAGGGTACGAAGGATACGCAAGTGAACTGTTAAAAACGATATTTTCCATCTTTCTGGGGTCCCCATGAAATAGGTGCGGACTGAACGAAGTGAAGGAGCACGATTTCATGGGGAAAAGGGGCAACGTGATGCAAGGCGCAATTTTGAACGAAGTTCGAAATGGAGCCTGGAGTCACGATTGACCCGCGCCGGAGTAGCTCAACGGTAGAGCAGCGGTATCGTAAACCGCAGGTTGGAGGTTCAAATCCTCTCTCCGGCTCAGAAGAAACAGCCCCTTCATTAGGGGCTTTTTTGATAACCAAATTTTTGGATAAAAAAACGGGTGATACTTGAAAGTACCACCCGACCGGAAAAAATGTACTATTGACGTGGAATGCTGGCTCCAGTCTCAGCCAGCACTCGCCATAGTCGCGATTTTATCTGGAGTGCGCCTCCTCTTGCAGAAGGTCAATCTCCGGGACATGACTATCCTTACTAAAAGCCAAGATTTTCTTCATCGCCGCAAGCACAGCGTGAAGATATTTTTGAGCCACTGGTTTCTCAAGTGGCAAATTGGGAAAGCAAAAACCAAAAGCTCCCCAATAATTCTTGATATCGGCCGGCGTTGAGTAGGCCGCATCTGCCTCAGCCCTCGTGATCCAGGCCGGAATGTACGCCTTTCCCAGTTCAGAGAAATTTCCATCCCCATCAGCAAAGGGGAAATCAGCACCAACCTGCAGGTGCCTTTTGAACCTTCCCATAACTATAGCAGCCTGAAGGGCTATTTCGCCTCCGAATTCCGCTACGAGCTCTCGGGCAAAGTCCTCAGGATAGACCGGTACGAAATTATTAAAATAACTTCTCTCCCAGACTAACCTGAAAAGATCGAGTTCCATGCTCTGGATCTGGGCACCCTTTTCATAGAAAACCCTTTTCTGGTGGGCCTTCCAAGCGGCGTACGACTGCTGTGCAACGGCCCAAACCACGGCCTGGTATGGAGAGACCTCGTCCTTTGGGACGAGTTTATCACCTCCGACCTGGACCATCTCGACCTCCCCCCAAAGCTCGGTTGGAACAGAAAACTCTGCTTTGCTCTTTTCCAACCGCTCAGCTGCAAACCTAATAACTCCATGGGCACCACCGTGCCCCCACCACGCCTCATTATGAAGGACCCATGCTTGGTGGCGCTGATTATAATCAGCACCGGAGCCTCCCATTTTCGTATTGACTTTTCCAGGATTGCCCTGGAAATAGGAGGTCTTCCAAAGGGTCCGCGCTAAGGCCGTGGCTGCAGCGTCTGTGGGGTTGAGGCCAAAAAGGATGTTTTTATTTTTATTTTTTTCGCTCATGATTTTCTCCTTATGAGTTATGAGCACTTAAGGAGAGCGGTGCCGTCTCTCCGGGTTTTATGTTTCAGAAACCTGATAAGGCATTCTGAAGCAGCCCCATGCTGCTTTGCACCGTGAAAAAAATATTCAACTTTCAATGTTCACAGCCTTTTAGGTGAAGCTGTCACACCAATCCCGCCTGTGGCGGCGTTCTTTTATCAAAAACTGTTTACCCTGTTCGCGTCCGGGACCAGACCAGTGCAACTAAGCACAACGCCTTCTTGCGAAAGCGGCAGTTATTTATTTTTGTGTCAGCACTATAGCAAAAAAATAGAATAATGTCAAGGTAAAACGATAAAAAAAATAGCTAAAATAAAAGAAAAAAACCGGCTTTCATGCACGTTGTATTTTACGGCACAAACCTCCGAATCTTCGCCGCCGCTTCACGCGCCTTCAAATAATCATCCAAACTCGTCCCGGCAATGAGGATATGATGCGCCGCATACTGATCCTGGGTCGGATCACCACTCTCACCCGGTATAACCTTATCCAATCGCACAATATGAAACCCAAACTCCGTATGCACCACACCGCTCACCTTGCCAACCTCCAACCCGGCCACGGCATTGGCAAATTCCGGCACCATCTGCTGCAAAGTGAACACCCCTAAATCACCGCCGTTTTCCGCGGACGTCGGATCATCACTCACCTCTTTGGCAATACTCTCAAATGTCTCAGGCGTGGCCGCACCCTCAGCCGCCGCATCAGCGCCATCGGCCGCATCACCACCCTCAGCTGGCACCACAGCCGCAGCATCAACAGCCTTCTGCACCCGTGCCAACACCGCTTCCGCCTCCTTTCGCTTCTCAACATCAAACTGTGCATCAGCAACCAGCCCTTTCGTCACATCCTGCCGATATAACACATCGCGAATAAATGTATCCTTAAACTGATCAACGCTCCAATTATAATAATCGCGTAAAGACTTCACCACCTCATCGGTATTCCCCCCCTGCGCAGCCACAAAATCAGTAAACGCACTGTCAATTTCTTCGTCAGTCACCTCGACTCCATACTTTTTCGCCTCATCCAGCGTCAACCGCGTCTCAACCAAACGCTGCAAAGCCGCATCTTCCAAAGTCTGTCCTTCTTCAAACGTTATCGCCGGCAAACCCAACTCCACCTGTTTATCATTATAATACTTCAACGCGTCCACCTGCTCCTGGTAGTCATGATAATTCACAATCTTCCCATTCACCATCGCCGCCGGAAACGGAAACACACCGGTCACCGCGCGGGTAAAACCATTATTCATATCAAAAGAATATACCGCCAAAGCCGTACCCCCGAAAAATACAACCGCTAAAACCAGAATCACCGGCGCCCACCAGTTTCTCAGCCGTTCTAAGGAGATTCCACGCTTTGCCGAACCAACCCTGTCAGCGCCTCCCAGGGATGCATCCTTTTTCTCAGCAGTTTCCGGATCCTTACCGGTCACCGCAGCCGCGGGAACCTTGTCCGCACCTTCATCTTTCTTATTTTCCTTACCTTGTGTTTGTTCCGTCATATATGTGTTTGATCTGAAGAATTATTATTCATACTAGCATCCGGAAAAAAATAATACCACCACCGCCTCGGATTCCCAACATCAGCATAAGCGCCGGCATCGTCCGCGGTCTCAGCCAAAGCCGCTGCAGCCGCCGCCGTTTCCTGTTCCGGCACCACCAGCACCGACTCCCCGGGTTTTTGCAAACCCAGCCGGATACGCGCTTCTTTCTCATAGCGCGCATCGGTGTTGAGATACGCAATCAGCTGATCAAGTTCACTGTTCCGGGATTCCAACTGGGTTATCTCATCCTGGAGGGACGCGACCTCCTGATTCACTTCAACACGTCGGGCAATTTCCTTACTCAACGCCACCAGAAACACAACAATAAGAACACTTGCCAGCAGCAAAAAAACCTTGGAGCGCCACAGCCTCCTGAACCAAGAAACTCCCTGTTTGCGTTGAAATCGCGCCGGTGCGCGTCGTACTACCATTTTTTTTCTTTCATTTTCATTCCCCGAACATACCCCAAAAAATCCGCCGGGCGCATATCGTCAACCTTATCACCACGCGCAAACGTTTCCTGCGCAGCCGCGATCAATTTCTGAACATGTTCCGGCTCCTGTACCAAATCAAGTTCGATGCTCACATCACTTCCGGCCGTCTGAATAACCACATTCCCCAAACCCAAAAAGGTGCTCAAAATACCCTTTTTAGTATACCGAACATCCTGTATCTTATCAAAACGGCATTCGGAAACCGTCCGGCCGAAAATTCCATACTGATCATGGTCAACAATCCGCCAATTGGTAAGCAAAAACGCGTGCAGACGCCAGATATATATTTCGCGAAGCGCCAAAAAAACAGCCAGGGCAAAACAGGCCAAAAGAATAAAAAAACCAATATCACCCAAAGCCACCAGTGGCACCAAAAAAAATAGCGGCACCAGAACAAAAAGTGCTATAATAAAACCGGCAACCGCGTGCTTCATCGGATGGGAACGAAAGACATGGACAATTCTTTCTCCATCCTGTAAATTTTTTGTAAAGGCCTTCTGAGCCGAATTTTGAAACATATGAAGAAAAAAACGCAAAACATTATCTGGCTGATCATCGCCATCATCATGATCATCTCAACCATTCTCTTTACCGTGCTGCCGGCCCTGAACTAAGTGATATTCAGATCAAGTAAGAAAAAAATCAAACCCAAAATGGCGGCGATCGCGGCGATGACCCAAAAACGCATCACAATTTTCGTTTCCGGCCAACCAATGGCCTCAAAATGATGGTGCAGCGGCGCGGACTGAAAAACCTTTTTCCCGCGCACCTTTTTTGATATGACCTGAATAATCACCGACAACGATTCCAGCACAAACAAAAACCCAATAATCGGCAGCAGCAGGGCGTAGTTCGTCAGCATCGCCACAATACCCAACGTTGTGCCCAGGGCCATGGAGCCGGTATCTCCCATAAAAAACCGAGCCGGATGAATATTAAACCACAGAAAAGCCAGCAACCCCCCCGCAATCACCCCGCACAACACCGCCAAATCCATTCTCCCCTGCACGAAAGATATGGCTCCATAAGCACCGAACGCCGCCAGCAACGTTCCACCAGCAAGACCATCCAGGCCGTCAATCTCATTGACCGAAAAAGACGTCGCCACAATCACAAAAATAAACAAAGGGATATACCACAGCCCGATGGAAAAATTACCGATGAGCGGCACATGAATAACGTCCCAATCCAGCTTGAAATAAAACCACGCAGCGCCGACCATGGCTATCAGCGTGTAGATGATGAGACGGTGACGCAGGCGCAGACCACCGCCTTCGGTTCCTTTCTTGCGGACATTGAAAATATCATCAACCAACCCGACCAAAGCCGCGGCCACCAACGCGCCCATCGGTAACAATGTCTGCGAACGCGTCAAAAAATTCAGACGATCAAAAAACGCCACATCAGTGAACAATGCAACATAATAAATGACGAGAGCGATAACCACCGTCGTGACCCACACCAGTAAACCCCCCATAACCGGCGTCCCGGCCTTTTTCGCGTGCAACCGGGAAAACACCGGCGTATCTTTACTGCTGCGAATATTTTTTCCGAGTTTATATTTGTACAAAAAATGGGTCAGAAGCGGCGTCCACAACACGGCAATGACAAACGACAAACTCGTCAGTAAAAAAATACGAATAACATCAAAATTGTCGTAAAACTCTCCCACAAAATCAATTGATAAGAGTGATAAAAACAGCCGACACGGTAAGTATAATCTGAATCAGCAAACTTGTCGAAACCAAAATCGCCGCCAGAAACCTGTCGCGGGAATAAAAAAACGCCGCCAAAAGAATATTAACAAGCCAAATAACCGCTCCGGTCGCCGGAAGAAAAAAAATCTGCCACCATGGACCGATAAGGTCAATTCCAAAATAAATGTTATAATGAAGTACCAACGGTTCCTCCTGGGGTGGGAATTTGTATACAAAAAACGCCCACAGCAAAAGGTTCAAAACCAGGGCAAAAAAGACGGGCAGAAAGAAAGACACCTTTTTGAAAATAAGAGGAAATTTCATAATCTCGTTATACCATGAATTACCTGAATAAAAAAGAGGAGCAAAATAAAAAACCACTGCGAAATTTTGTCGTGTGCGGGTTACTCCTCGCCCTTATGTTCATTTTGAGCTTTTCTAGCGCCCGCAGCGAAAACCAGATTATAGACGAAAGCGCCCACATTGTGAGTGGCTTCAGCTACTGGAAAACGGGGATCTGGCACCTCAATCGTGAACACCCACCCCTGATCAAACTCATCGCCACATTTCCCCTGCTGTTTACAAAGGCGGAACTGAATACCAACACGGCAAGTTGGATCAGCGGCGACCAGTGGAATATGGGCCATGATTTTCTCTATAATAACAAAATCTCAGCCGATACCATTCTGCTGCTGACGCGTATCCCCATGATGCTGATTGCCCTGGTACTCGGTTGGTTGATATGGATGTGGTCAAAAAAACTGTTCGGTTTTTGGGGTGCAGTATTTTCCCTGACGCTTTACGTACTCGATCCCAATATACTCGCCCACAGTCGCTATGTGACCACGGACATCGGATCAGCGCTTGGTTTTGCACTCAGTCTGTACTGCCTGTGGCGATACCTGCAAACACCGACGACCCGCAACCTCTTCTTCACCGGTGCCGCCTTTGGACTGGCCATTGTCACAAAATTTTCCACCGTTCTGTTGATCCCATTTTTTCTCATCTTCTCCATCATCTTTATTATCTTTTACGTCCCCCGCCGGCATAAACTCGACTTCACGCTGCGCCGAACCTGGCAACTCCTCGCAGCTACCTTAGGCGGAGCCCTTGCGTTCATCACGCTGACGTACGCCCTCGCCCTCCCCCACATCAGTGCCAACCTGCAGCTTATCTCCGAATTCAAAGAATATTCCGGCATCACACTGCCTTTCTATCACATTTTCCTCGATGGTCTCTTTTTTGTGATCGGTCACAGCGCAGGCGGTCACTACTCCTATCTTCTGGGCAACTTCGACATTCATGGCGGCTGGTGGTACTATTTCCCCATCGCCTTTTTGATAAAAACACCACCCGCCACGCTCATCATTTTTGGCCTTACCATACTCCTGCTCATCACGCAGTGGACCAAAACCTTCATTCACCGTCTGAACACGCAACCAAACAGCCGCGCAGCAAAAACGCGGCTCCTCCACAGGATCCCCAGTATCCCATTTCACTACGTTATTCTCATCGGTACACCGGCCATCTACATGATCGCCAGTATCCTCAACAGCATCAACATCGGTTGGCGGCACCTGCTGCCTATGTATCCCTTTTTATTCATCGCTGCCGGTAAACTCCCTACCCTGGCGCAACGCATACCCCAAACCGCGGGCAAAACCTACAGAATCTGGAAATACACCTGGGCGGCTACCCTTTCAGGATTCGTGCTCATCTTGGCTGTCAGTTCATTCACCGCCTACCCGGGCTATCTCAGCTATTTCTCGGAAAGGATAGGTGGCAGCACTGAAGGTTATAAATACCTGCTCGATTCCAACATTGACTGGGGACAGGATATCAAACGTCTCAGTAACTACATCAAAAAAAACAACATCAAAACCGTATACCTGGCCGAATTCGGACGGGCGCCGGCTGCCTACTACGGCATACACGCGCTCCCGCTCCCAGTCGAGCTCACAAGCCTTGAAGCACAACAACTCAACGCCGTCGTTGCCATTAGTGTCACGCGCCTCATCAACGAAAAAAACGATTATGCCTGGCTGAAAAACTTCACCCCCACCGACAACATCGAACACTCCATACTCATATACGATTTTCGGAAAAAATAAAACCTGCCTCAAAAGCGAAAAAATGCTATAATGACGCTATGTCAAAAACAATAACACAGGACAACCCGCCATTTCTCGCAAGCCTGTTTTCGGCTTTGCATAACGCGTCTTTTTCCCGCGCTGAACAAATAAATCTCGAGCCTGAAAAAGAATACATACTCATAAGCGTGATTAAAGATGGCGTCAGCATACCGTTGCAAAGGCAAGACAAAAATCTCCATAAAAACATAAGCAGCTATATCAGAAAAGCGGCGGGCATTGAAAAATCAATAAAAAAAGAGCGCCAAACCGGGTGGATTGGGACAAACGCGCTGTTTAAAAAACCGGTGCGCGTTACGACCATACCAACTTTTTACGGTGAAAAGATTCTCCTGAACCCCATACATGATTATGATCCGAGCCTGACACTGGACACGATTGGCATGCAACTGGGAACACAGTACACCGTAAGAAAACACCTTAAAAATCTGCGCGGCCTCATACTGATCATCGGTGAAGATCCCCGCGCCCTGAAGGACACCTTTTATGCCATGGCGCAGAACATCAATAATCAACACCACAACATTACCATGCTTGAAGATGTCATCGATCAAAACATCGCTTTCGCCAATCAGATCGAAACGGCGCACATCAACCTATCAAAATCGCAAATGATTGAAAAACTGCGCGAGCAGGACACCGATGTTATTTTTGTGGAAAATATTCACAAGAGAAAAACTCTGGAAGCGGCTACTCAGGCAGCACTCGAGGGTCATCTTGTGGTGGGAACGTTGCATGCTGAAAATGTGCTGGATGCCATTCATAAACTCAAAGACATGAGTCTGGACGACCGCGTCACCAGCAACGTTTTGGAACTGATCATTGAACAAAAAACACTGCCGGGTGTTCATCCCTTTGCGGCGGAACCGAAAATCATGAGCAGGGACGACCGGAAAAAACTCAAACGCCTTATAAAACCTTATGAACTTTTGAACATAATCCGTAAAGAAACAGGCGCTGACATCGCCTCCCTCAACGACGTCGCCTTTTATCAGGAAAGTGATTGGAACATCCTGCGTCTCCCCGTCAAACCGACTTATATTTTCGGGCTTACCGAATTCGACAACACCGCCAAAGCCATCTTCGCCACCGGCACGAACGGACACGAACTCTCAAAAATCACGGCCCGCCAGCCATTTGTCTCCATCAGCGAGGACGCCTTTTTGAAAGCGTTGCAGGGACTGACGACACTTGAGACCATTTTCCAGACTCTTGACAAAAAAGAAAAAACGTCGTAAAGTAAAAAATGCAAAATTATCAAACCCACAGTCGAACAGGCAAGTGGTTAATTTTCCCGTAAATATATGTCAAAAACCAAAGCAGGCGGCAGTACAGCCAATGTCAGAGATTCACAGGGACAACGCCTTGGAGTCAAAATATTCGGCGGCCAGAAAGCACGCGCAGGGCAAGTGCTCATCCGTCAACGCGGCACAAAATTTGTGCCCGGAGACAACGTCAGTCGCGGCAATGATGATACACTCTATGCAGCGGCATCTGGTGTTGTCAGCTTCAGCCGAAAAAAGATCAAAGGCTTCACCGGACTCTTCAAACGAAAAACGGTCATCAACGTGTTACCGGAATAACGACCACAAAGAAAAAACCTCTCTACGAGGTTTTTTTGTTTTGCAGCATTTTCTCAAATACGGCATCAGGAACGTATTGCTTGACCACATCGTGCGCACCGTCCGCACTCCAGAGCTCCTTCACCAAACTTGAGCTGACTTCGGCAAGTTCAGCCGGAGGCATCATGTACACCACCTCTATCTCCGGTGCTATCTTATTCATGACCATGGCGATTTCGTGCTCAAAAACATAATCATCATGCGACCGTATCCCACGCACTACGTAACGGGCGCCAATCGACTGGGCATAACGCACCAGCAGCTGATTACCGAGATTGCCGACCGTGACATTGGTGTAGGGCTTGCTGACAGCCCTGAGAAGCGCAAGCCGGTCAGGAGCAGAAAACGTATACTGCTTGACGGGATTGAATCCGATGGCAACATCAAGTTCATCAAAAAGCTGCGCAGCGCGCTTAATGATGTACAGGTGCCCATTGGTCGGCGGATCAAAACTGCCGGCATACACGGCCTTTTTTTTCATAGCAATGGAAAAATAATAACTGACGCTATCCTATCGCGCGACCGGGCAAACGTCAAGGATAGGGATAATAGCCGCCACATTGACCGTTAGAGTAAGAGATGAAATCATACATCTGCCAGGCATCGCGTTTTTGCAAATAATAGGTCAACATTTCTTTGAGTCGTGGTTGTACATCTTTTCTGGCCTGCTCGCGTGACCAATGAAAGGCCGCAAAATCCTTATCGGCCTGCTGTCGGTATATATCCAGTCTGCACCAGCCACGGACCACAGACTGTGCTGCGCGAAATTTTTCCTGCTCAGTCCGGGCCACGTCAAATAATCGCAAACCCGCATCAAACGAATCAGCCGAAATATACCCGGTGTAATCAAAATCAAATTCGAATTCCTGTGCGCCCGAAGTATAAGCAACAATATTTTTGTTAGCAATAAAAACATCAGGATTCAAAACATTCAAAAACAAAACATTCGCCAAAAACAACACAACAAAAACATACGCATAGTGCTTGCGATGAAAGACAGGAACAAATACGTGTACCAAGAAAATGAGCAGTAAAATCGCCATAAGAATCATGCCGTCAAAGGCAAAGAATCGTTTTTCAGTCCAGTTAAAGACGTCGATATACATGAACAAACGCCACATGGCACTGACAAGGAGCACCAGTGTTTCTAAAACCAGTACCGCCGACAAAACCTGCGCATACCAAGAAGCTCCGGATTTTTGGCCGGATTCATAATCATAGCGTGAACCCAAAAACCATGACAAAGTAAAGGTAATCGCCGCTACCAGCAGAAGCGCATAAAATCCCTGACGGGCATACTGCGCATATGATAAACCAAGTGATAAAACCGCGCCCTGATCCAGGAAAAGATAATGGAACTGGATAAAGGAAAAAATCAGAAGTATTATAGCCACCACCGTGGAAATCCAGCTGATAATATTTTTATCGCGGGCGGATCGTATCAGTACGGGAAAGGAAGTATAGCTCTTGATACGCAGCAGCGAATAGAGCATTCCGGCAAAAAACAGTGCGTAGATAACCATGCCGAAATGCGTGACATCGCGGAAAAAGGTGAAAAAATACGGGTTATTCAACAAGCGTTCGATAAGGTTCTGAACGACGGCATCAGAAATAACAAGGAAAAAAGTGATAAACAGAACCAATGGAATGCCAATAATAAGAGCTACGATAATGTCGCGACCAAGATTTCTTTCAATTTTTTTATTGGAAAATCTGCCAAAAAAATAACGAAATGGACGGAAGCAGCGATGAAAGGATTGAAAGAACCACTTTAAAAAGATAATCGGCCCGATTTCAATGTCAAAGAAACGCTGCTTGTTGGCATTGACAAAAAATAATGCCAGCAGCAGCAAAACCGTCGAAACATTAAAAAAGGTTAACCAGGGACTATCGCGCAATACAATGCCCAATGAAAAAAATAAACTAAGAAGAAGCCAACCCAAGGCAAAGGGATTGAATGCCCAGTGTTTATTATGTCGGTGCGCGAGGAAAACCAAACTCAGGGTCGCCAGGACCAACATAAAATGAATGATATAAAACCCCAGACCCAAAGCATGGGCATGAAAAATACGATCGAGAAGCCAGCCCAATATGATGGCGCTGCCAACTATGATGGTGTAAAAGGCATACGGCCAATGAAATTCGCCGTGTGGAACCGGCTGTTTAGCAAGCTGTCTGGTGGCGTCATGGAACGTTTTTGGGATGAGCGATGGCATAGGGATCTGGCTAAAATAAACACAAATAGCGCCGCTGCAGGTGTATTTACCGTCGGCTTCGGTTACAAAAATTCCTATTGCGCTACATCAACAGAGCGCACCATATCATTCAGATGATCGGAAACATAGAGAGTCGTACCGCGCAAATATAAACCCTTTGGCTGACCCCAACTAGCTGCATTGAGATCACCATTGGCTACGCCACGTTTGCCAGTGCCGGAAACAAGCTGCGTCTGACCGGATCCCAAATCAATGCGCCGAATGCGAAAATTTCCCGCCTCCGTGAAGTACAATTTCCCATCCGAACCCATATGGATATATTCCGGAATATTCAGGTACGCTGTCTCGGCATTGCCTTCAGCATATCCACCCACACCCTTACCCACAACCGTCGTCACAACACCCGTATTCACATTAACACGGCGAATGGCATGATTCGATTTGTCAGTGACATAGAGGTCGACTCCATTGGAAGCGAGCGCCAAACTGAACGGACCGTTAAACCGTGCCGCCGAACCAACACCATCGGCAAACCCCGCTTCACGGGCACCGGCTATAAAACTGGTCGCACCGGTGGCGATAACAACCTTGCGAACAATATTATTTGAAGCATCAGCGACATACAAAGTTTTCTCATCAGAAGAAAGCGCGATACCGGTAGGGCGATTGAAATAAGCACAGCCCGCCGCGCCGGCGGTAAACGTCGAGGCGCAAGAGGAACCTTCCTGATAACCATTATCTGTGCCAAAGGCATTGATTTCACCCGCACCCGTGATATACGCCGTTTTCCCGGTTGACGTGTTGAGTGAACGGATACGATGATTGTTACGATCGACAATATAGAGTGTTCGACCGTTTGCGGCCATCACAATCTGGGTTGGGTCGGAAAAACGCGCTTCTTCGCCGGTGGCCTCGACATAATTATCCATGGCAAAACCGGCAACAAAACGCGACTGACCGCTGGCCAAATTAAACTCGACAATGCGATGATTGACGGCCATATACATGCGCAGACCATCAGGTGACATCGTCATGGCATGCGGCCTGCCCAGCATTGTCTCCGCACGGCTGCCGTATTCATTCATATAACGATACTTGCCTGCCAATATCTTGGGATTATCACCATCAGCAGCATCAAAACGGTACAAACTGGAACCACCCTCAAACACCATCACCATTTCATCACTGCCTCCGGCCACATTGCGAAAACGAATACCGCTGCCATTATTGAGCATTTCGGTCTCACCCCGATTTTGCAACAGTGTCTTTTGATCCTTCACGCTCGAATTCAGATCAACTTTCCAAATTTCATTGGCCACGCCCTGCTTCCCGGAAGTAACATACAAATCACTGCCGCGTATACCCATGGCGCCAAGACCCTGAAAACCGCCAACCAAACGATTACGCCTGCCCTGGTTTACCGGCACGGACAAACGAAACTCTTCAATGCTTTGATTCCCGGCCATGAGCACCAAAATTCTGTCAGCGTACCAATCAATCTTGGTCGGTGTCGGTAAATTCCCTTCAACAAGGCTCAAATGTTTACCGTCAAGATCCGTCCGCACCACACGGTTATTACCGGTATCAGCTATAAACAGCTCATTGCCGCGGATCATCACATCCTGCGGCCGGCGCAAACCATCGGCGCTGCTTACAATGGTTCTGACGATATCGCCGTAGCCATCGCCGTCAGTATCGGTTGCGGCGGGAATCATACGGAT
>MHKD01000019.1:60777-102730 GCA_001818775.1 Candidatus Kerfeldbacteria bacterium RIFCSPHIGHO2_12_FULL_48_17 | reverse complement strand
CCGGTATCAGCGATGTAAATGTCATTATTGTGAGCAATCGTAATACCGTATGGCTGGGAAAACTGAATAAGCAAACGAAAACCATCAGTTTGGCCGTACTGACCCGTACCGGCAAAAGTGAAAATCTTTTTGGTGCTGGCACTCCATAAACGCAGTACATTATTATTCGTATCAGCAATGATAATATCACCGCTGTCACTCTCGGCAAAGCCATGAGGATTATCAAGATAGGAATCAAGCGGACCGATGCCGGCTCCCTCGGGATTATACTGTCTGCCGAAAAAAGTGGCGGTGCCGCCAAAAGCTGCGAAACTCGCCTGTGGGAGCAAAAGTGCGATGAATGCACCTAAAATCAAGGAAAAATAAAATTTTTTCATATACGCTTTTATAGCAAAATAAAACGATCATCCGACTATAGTATAGCAAGTATAGCACGAAAATCGTTTCGGATGTGGAAGGGATGGGATTTAAGGCCGGCTATTTGGAATAGCGAACGGCCGCCGCGACAAAGCCCAAAAAGAGCGGATGGGGCTTGAGCGGCGCTGATTGAAATTCCGGATGAAACTGCACGCCAACAAACCACGGATGGTCCTTCAATTCAATAATTTCAACCAGATTATGATCCTTATTCATGCCGCTGAAAATCATTCCGGCCTTTTCCGCGAGCGGTTTCATGTATTCGTTGTTGAATTCATAGCGATGACGATGCCTCTCAGAAATGGTTACTGACTTATACGCCTGCCATGTTTTCGTACCCTTTTGAATGGCACAATCATAAGCCCCAAGCCGCATGGTGCCGCCGTAACGGTTCTGACGGATATTACGCTTTTGTATCGGATTCAAATGAATAATGGGATGGGGCGACTGAGGATTGGCTTCGACCGTATGAGCGCCCCGAAGATCAAGAAGATCACGCGCCATTTCCACGCAGGCCAGCTGCATACCATAGCACAAACCAAAATACGGAATTTTCTTTTCGCGCGCAAAACGGATGGCTTTCATAATACCTTCAATACCGCGTGTCCCGAAACCGCCGGGCACAAGAATACCATCGAATTGCGCCAGCTCACTCACCTTTTTCGGATGACGCTCATATTCCTCAGAATCCACCCATGTCAACACGGGTTTGCGGTCATTGTACCAACTGGCGAGCTTTAAGGCCTCAATGACGGAAATATAAGAATCAGCCAGAGTAAACTTGCCGGTGGAAAAATATTTACCAACCACCGCGATTTTGACTTCTTTTTTAGCTTTCTTACTACGTCCGACGAAAGTCTTCCATTGACGCATTTCCGGCTGGCGGCGCGGCAGTTTCAATCGCTCCAAAATCCGTTTCCCCAAACCCTGCTCCTCCAGCCAGAGCGGAACTTCATACACCGAATCCAAATCAGGCGCAGAAATAGCATCATCAGCATCACGCAAGTTGCACATCATTGCCAACTTGGCACGCCTCGGGGCATCCAAAAGTTTCGAAGAACGACAGATGATAAAATCAGCATTGAGCCCGGCCGAGTTCAGCGACCTGACAGCTGTTTGTGTTGGTTTGGTCTTCATTTCACCAATAACGGAAGGAATGGGTAAATAACTGACCATAACCACGGCAACGTCATCAGGATTAGCCAACTTCATCATACGCGCCGCTTCCAAAAAAAGAATATTCTGATATTCCCCGATCGTACCGCCAATTTCAATAATCGTAACATCACTTTTCGTCTTACGCTGAGCACGACGAATACGGTTAATAACCTCGAGTGGAATATGAGGCACAACCTCAACGCATTTACCAGCGTAGCCCAAATTACGTTCACGCTCAATAACCGACAAATATACCCGACCCGTCGTCATATAATTTGTCGAGGACAATGAAGTGTTCAAAAAACGCTCATAGTTCCCCATGTCCTGATCGGTTTCGTCGCCATCATCCGTAACAAAAACTTCACCATGTTCCGTGGGGTTCATGGTGCCGGCGTCAACGTTGACATAAGGATCAATCTTCATGGCCGTAGCGCGAAACTTACGGCTCTGGAGCATATAGGCGATGGATGACGCAACAGTGCCCTTGCCGACACTCGACATCACGCCACCAACTACGAAAATATATTTTGGTCGTTTTTTAGTATTGGCCATGAAAAAAAATTAAGACTCTTTTTGTATATCCAAAAAAAACGAATATTCCTTGCCGGCAATAATCGCTCTGATATCGTGCTCACCCAAAGCTTTTATCGGTTGTTCCAAAACTATCATATCATCGTCAATCTGCATTCCCCGCTTACTCAAAGCCTGGGCAACATGTTTGGGATGTACACCGCTGTAAAGTGTACCGTCAGGCGTGGCTTTGCATTTCATCACCAGCTTAAAACCGGCGAGTTTTTTCGCGGAAACGGCAAGATTCTCCTTTTTCATTTTCTGCTTTTTTTCATGTTGGCTTGTTCGTTTTTGAGCCAGAACAACTTCCTGATCCGTGGCTACCAAGGCAAGTTTCCCTGGCAGCAAAAAATTGCGCGCAAAACCATCGTTAACATTTTTGATATCACCTGGTTTACCAACATTCTTTACCTCCCTGAGCAAAATAACTTTCATAAAAAAGGAATGAATTAATTATCACTGGACATGGCGGCCCGCAAAATTTCCACGGCTTTATCGGCCTGCGGGTCTTTTTCAGCATCTATATCCTCTTTCGTAAGATCAACCTCAACATCAGGAGCAATACCTTCACCATCTATTGCGGCGCCATTCGGAGTCAGCCACTTGGCAACGGTAATCTTGAGGGTGGAGCCGTCACTGAGTTCCTGAAAATCCTGCACCGAACCTTTCCCAAACGTCTTTTTACCAACCAACTTGGCACGGCCGTGATCTTTGAGTGCGCCGGCAACAATCTCCGAAGCGGAAGCGCTGCCTTCATTTACCAAAACCACCATGGGCATATCAACCAGCGACGGGGTGCCAATGGTTTCATATTTCCGGACTGAACCATCACTGAAACGCTCGGAAACCACAACTCCACTGTTCAAAAACTGAGAAGCGACACGAATAGCCGTCGTAAGAAAGCCACCGGGATTGTTGCGCAGATCAAGGACAACACCGCGGGGATGCTTGAGTAAAATATCCTGCAGTGCCGCATTCAGCTCAGATTCGGTGGTTTCAATGAATTGGTGCAGCTCAATGGTCACGATACCTGTTTTCTCATCATAACTCCAATCTACGCTGTTCACATGAATGACATCGCGGACAATGGAAATATCCTGAGCTGCTGACTCGCCCTCTCGGAAAATGTTCAAAACAACGGTCGTACCCTGCTCACCACGGATCAAAGTAACGGCTTCGGTAAGCGACATACCCACAGTATCAGCATCATCAATGGATAAAATGAAATCACCGGCCCGGAGTCCCGCTTTTTCAGCGGGCGAACCGGACAAAGGGGAAACAACCACCAACTGATCACTGCGAATACCGATTTCTGCGCCAATACCCTCAAAATTTCCGGCGAGGTCGTCGGTAAACGCTTTTGATTGTTCCGGATTAAGGAAAGTGGAATAGGGATCATCCAGGCTGTTCACCAACCCTTCCATGGAGCCGTAGAAGAGTTTTTCATCAGCAACCGGCTGATCAACATAGGATTTCTTCACTTCATTCCAAACTTCCCAAAAAAGCGTAAAATCAATTTGCTGATTTTCAAATTCAGGGGCATTCCGAACAATCTGCTCAACCACCCGGTCGGGCGCAACCTTATGAACATTCCAGGCGCCGTAAAAATAACCAACTCCAAAAACAAAAAGAACAAAACCGACGGCAAAAAAACTTTTACCAAGTGAACGTTTTTTCGATTGGAGGGGCTTGACCTGTGGGAACTTTTCAGGCATACATTATAGGGTAATATTTACAAAAGATGATATAATTAAAAGGAATAAAGATAACACTTTACTTGCCTATCACAGTATAACGGCAATCAAACGATTGGTCAAAAACCTAAAAAACTTTTATGGGAAGAAAGGTTCGGATTCTTTTTTTCAGTATATTCGCCACGATCTTCTTTGCTGTGGGCATAAGTATTGTGTTCTACTTTAGTGGCCACACCTACGATTTCAAAAACAATACCGTGGTGGACACCGGCAGCATCGTCCTGGAAACCGCGCCAAAAGAAGTGACGGTCTCCATCGACGGCAGCGAAAGAATGATCAAGACCCCGACCGTCGTAAACAATCTTTTACCGGGAAACTATAAAATCACGATAAAAAAAGAAGACTATGCGCCCTGGGAAAAAACGCTGAATGTAACCGCGCAGGAAGCAACCGTAATGAGGGATATATTGCTGTTTTCCGAAAAAATAGTACCGGAAAAATTCAGCGAAAATGAATATCCAGTCATGAAATATTTAGTCCCGGAAAAAAATATCGTCATCGCCGCGGTGAAAAAAAACAACGAAACTTATCTAGAAAAATTCACACTTAAGAAAGACGAGGACACCGAACATATACAAACAATACCGGGTGACGTAAGCGATATAACCGTCCTGAGTAAAAATGATTTTATTGTAAAACAAAAAACAGCGGACACAACAAATCACATGTTGTATGTGGACGAAAAAGAAAAAAAAGACATTGAAACACTTACGGGAAATCCGGTAAAAAATATACAGCGCACATTCCCTCATCCGGACGATGCAAACAGGTGGCTCATCTTAATTGATGAAAAACTGTGGGATATAAAAGAGATAACGCAGGACGAAATTACGGCGACTGAAATAGACGACAATGTAGACGATTTCATCCTGAAAGGCAGAATTTTCTACACCATCCAGCATGTCAATGAAAAAACAAAGCTCTTTGAAAAATCAACATTGGACACAAAAAAAATTCCAAAACTGATAAAAGAATTGACTGGTGACACACACTGGAAAATTATTAATGCCGATGAAGAAAAAATCTACATGATAAGTAACAAAAATGAACTCGTGAATATTATATACGACGCGGAGAAACCTGAAGAAAAACTCGTGACAGCAAATGTCATGGATGCCGTGTGGAACGAAGGGCATAGTCGTCTCCTTTGGTGGAATAATTTTGAATTATGGGTTTTCGATCCCATAGAAGAAAAATCAACACTGATTACGCGGCAGAGCACACCGTTGCACGATGTGCGCTGGTATACGCCGGAAAGTCACATTATATTCTCCGATGAAAAAGGCATTCATATCATCGAAACCGATACACGCGACGCGGCATTATCAACCACCGTGTTTACGGGCGAAGGAGTCAAAAACTTCTTTGTCACGGAAAAAGAAAAAGAGTTGTGGGTATACCAGGATAGTCAACTCTTCTTGGAAAGAGTACGCTAAGTACTTAAGCATATCTGTGCCCTAGGGCTGATTTATACTCACCAAAAAACCAAGGATATAACCGATGAGAAAACCGCCGATACTTAAGCCTATGGCATTCCAGCCGAGCTGTCTCTCCCCTTTTCTCAGGGCAATGATTCCCAGAATCAAACCCACCGGACCGAAGTATATCGGATAATAAATAAAAGCTATACCGCCGCAAATGATGCCGAGAATGGCGAATGTTTTGGAGGTAGTGTCAGATTTCTTGACTTTTGGGGTCGGCACGGCAGATGACGGTTCCGCAGATAACTCCCTTGGGTTATTTTTTTCTGTCCCCATATTGTTTCTGGTAGTATTCCAAAAATTTTCCGGACTTTATGTCTTTCCACCAATCCATATTCTTCTGATACCAATCAAGCGTCAACTGCAATGATTCCTTAAAACTGTGCTTCGGTTCCCAACCGAGTCTTTCTCGTAATTTATCAGCATTGACGGCGTACCGGACATCATGACCGGGGCGATCGGTAACATATTCAATATGTGAATCGGACATATCAAGCATGCGCAGAATCATCCTGGTTACATCAATATTTTTCATTCGCTCACCCGTGCCAATATTATAAACTTCGCCCGCCAGACCCTTTTCTAAAATCAAATCGATCGCGCGGCAATGATCTTCGGTGTAAATCCATTCGCGTATCTGATCACCCTGGCCATACACAGGCACTTTCTTTTTCTCGAGAAGATTGGTGATAAAAAGTGGAATCAATTTTTCGGGATATTGGTACGGCCCGTAAAAATTGCAGCTGTGGGTGACAATAACGGGAGTTTTGTATGTTCGGAAATAGGCCCGACACAAATGATCACCGCCGGCCTTGGAAGCGGAATACGGACTGTTCGGTTCAAAAGGCGACGTCTCAACAAACTCGCGATCAATCGCTTCGCCAAAAACCTCATCAGTGGAAATCTGAATCATTGTACCTATGCGGTATTTCTTTACCGCTTCCAAAAGATTATACGTACCAATAATATCGGTGTACAAAAAGGCTGAAGGATCCATAATGGAACGGTCAACATGCGTTTCGGCGGCATAGTTTATAACGGCATCAAAAGCAAAAGCCTTGCATAAGGTATTCACCGTCTTGACATCGGAAATATCACCCTTAACAAATACGTATCGCGAATTTTTTTCCACATCCGTAAGATTTTCCAGATTACCGGCATACGTCAGCTTATCAAGGTTGAGAATGGCAACATCATCATACTTTTTCAGCAGGTAATGAATCATATTTGAACCCATAAACCCGGCGCCGCCGGTAACAAGAATTCTGCGCCTGGCTTTGGAAAATCCTTCCGTTACAGGAGGGATGACAAACTTTTCGCCACTGAGGCCCATCTGAGCGACATGCGGAAAATTCATGTCAAAAAAAGGATCATAGCCCTCTCTCGGCTGCGCGGCGGGAACAACCCCGGACATACCGGCCGAAGCTTTGGCATGAAAACCGGTAAACGGACCCACCTCGCGCCGAACCGGTTTGGCGAGGGCAGGATCGGTGGTCAACGCCAATTTGCGGGCCAATTCACTGGCCTGGAATAAACTCTCAAACGTACCAGCATCCTTCCACTCACCTTTCACGATACTGGCCGTAAGTTCACCTTCATGCAAATAAATATTATTCAGGTCGGTAATTTCGTACTCACCGCGTGCCGACGGTTTCAGGCTACGGATCTTGGCAAACACACCACCTTCATAAATATACAACCCGGGTTGGGCATAATTGGATTTTGGTTTTTCGGGTTTTTCTTCTATCGAAATAACTTTGCCCTGCTCATCAAACTCCACAATACCGAAACGCTGCGGATCGGAGACCTCCTTGGCAAAAATCTTGGCACCGCCACTGAAACTCTTGATATCCTTACTGAAATCATCTTCAAAAATGTTGTCACCGAGGATCATCGTCACCTGATCGCCATCCGCAAAACTTTCCGCCAAAAACAAACCGTGGGCCAAACCAATCGGCTTATCCTGAACTTCGTAGGAAAACCGGGCTCCAAACTGGCTTCCGGAACCAAGAAGGTTGACGTAATCACCGGAATGCTCAGGTGCAATAATAATCAAAATTTCCTTAATACCCGCTTTAAGGAGCGTTCGCAGCGGATAGTAAATCATCGGTTTATTATAAACCGGAAGAAGCTGTTTGCTCGTAACTTTGGTGAGCGGACGCAACCGACTGCCGCTGCCGCCGGAAAGTATGACACCTTTCATGTGTTCCGTTTAAGTATTTAGAAATTACGCCCCGCCGCATGCCAGACTCAAGAGTTAAATGTAACCGTATTTTGCGGGCTGTGTCAACGTCTGGATCAGAGCCTGTTCAAAATTTCTTCATACGGTTTTTGAAAACACCCCAGTGCAAAATACCATCAAGAAGGGCAAAAATAACAACAACCCAAAGCACCCAGTGCAAGGGAAAATAAAAACTCACAAAACCCGGGATAAACTGCTCGGACACAAGGCAAACAAGATAAAAAATAACGGTGGCGACAAAGGCAAGATGTACAGTTTTTTGCCACTCGATTTTGGCCGAAAGACGCGTCGTGGTCATAAGCGGGCAAAAAAATCTTTGAGCTTGGAAAAAGAGAACGGTTTCTTTTCAAGGGTGACCGTAACATCCCGGATAAGTATATCATCATCCACCAGGTCCAAACCAGGCGCCGAAAGAATAAAATTAAGGGTACGACCACCTTCCTGCAGGTGATCGGCACGAATATCAAACGATGCGGTCGTGGTCAGCCATTTGCCGCGTTTGCCCGGTGGCGTATAGTGGGAAAAAAGAAGGTAATCCAGATCCACAGCCGGGGTATCAGGTGTAAGTTCAACTATGTTTCTCCTGGGATTAAAATAACTGTCAGGCGTAAAGGCGTAAAAACCATTGGCAAAAAGCTGGACGTCATTCTTCGGCACAGTGATAGTTGTGATATCAGGCCTGGCAAGACCTGCTGCAGCTGCTGCGCTTTCGGTAATGTCGAAAAACGGCGAATTCCAGGCCTGAGGAGCGCCCAGTGTCTGAAGAATCAGGGACTGTCCATTAATATCAATAACTTGCAACCCTGTGTCATGCGTCGTCTGGGCACGGAGGCGCAGCGCGTCGGAAAAAACCTGGGTCTGCGCCAGATCAAGATCCGGAATTTGCTGTTTATAATCCTCGCCAGCAGCCAAAAAAAGCGTATTTTCCGCAACAAAAAGATGCTGTGCCGTATCAATCGAACGAATGAAAACATCATCAGTGATGTTGAAAATGATTGTATACACACCTTCCGGCAGGTCCGCTTCTTGTAGGCGGAAATCAGTCGGCTGACTGGTCAAACCTGAAGGCGTCACCTGACCATCATCAGCCAGAGAAACATTTTTGACCAGCTGATCATTATGCATAATTTCCACATTCACGGGATCGGCGCCAAAACCACGATTAATATCCTGCCAGGTGAAATGCAGATCAAGATCCTCATCTTTAATGTACGTATAAAAAACATGCCGCCCGCGCAAAGTGCTGTTGATAACGAGTCGACCGGGTTGAGGCGCATAATCCGGTAAAATAATCGGAGGATGAAAATTCACATTAAAAACGCCGACCTTCTTATCACGGGGAACATTGTTAAAAAAATCCTGAACACTCTTAAAATCATTATCTTCCTGCAGAAACGAAATATCATTGGCTTGATCATACAGAAGGGACCATTTGGAATGGTCAATAATTTTATTTTCCAAAGGTTGAAAATCAAAAGTATTGGCAATTTCCGGATTCCCCTTGCGCAAACCCAGCGAAATAAATTTTTGACTGGGATTGCTGTAGGTGAGTGAAACCGTCGCTTTCTCATACAGGCGGGGCATGAAAACATCAAAATATATGGGCTCAAGCCGCCAGCGCCGATACTGCACGCCGGAATCAAGGTCCGCTTCAGGAGACGAAACACGTCCTGCTGGTTGCAAATCGCTGATAATTTGTTCCTGATCGCGGAGATCCTTGGCAAAAGAATAGTGCGTCACCAAACGCCCGCCAAAAGCAAAATACTGATTAAGGAGCCAGCCAAAAACCAAAACAGGAACCAAAATACACACAGCCCGCAGCACCCGAAACCAGGCAAAAGATGTAAGTATTTGTTTAATCATAGCCAATTCAGTGTATGATAATTCACCGCTTTTGGCAAATAAAGAACAGCGAAAAAAGATTGCCAGAGTCATGAAAAATGACTACAATAAGCAAATAAACAAACTACCACTCAGAGACATACGCTATGATTTTTCGAAAAGCGCTGCTCAATTCCGTGTTCCTGCTCAGCGGCCGGCTGATTTTTCGTTTTACCACCGCAGCAACCATCATCATTGCCGCGCGCTTTCTTGGTGTGGAACTGTACGGCCAACTCGAAACCGGCATGGCTTTTGCCAACATATTTCTGGTATTTTTTGATCTGGGTATGGGCACGCTCATGGTTCGTGAAGGAACCAAAAACACCCAGGCTATTCGTGAATTTTTTGGCAACACTCTTTTCGTTGAACTCGTAATGAGTGTCGTACTGTACGGGGCCATGATATTCACCGCCTTTCAGCTCAACTACGATCCGAATATCCTTAAAATCATCATCACGATCGGCGGCGCGTTACTCATCTTCGAATACCGCCGCGCCTTTCGCGGCATCTACAGCATACTCCTGAAAATGAATGTTTCTGCGGGGTTTGAAACATTTACCGGAATCATTCTTCTGGTTCTCGTATTCATTATCGCCTTGGCCATCCCGCAAAAACAGGGCCTCAACGCCATTGCCTTTGCCTATCTCATAACCTATACCCTCAGCAACATTATTTTTTTCTCCCTATGTCTGAAAAAAATTCGCCCCACGCTGTCACTCAAAAAAATTCCCGCCATGGTCAAGGAAGCTTACCCTTTCGCCCTCAGTGCCGCTTTCGTCACCATCTATTTTCAAATCGACCAGGTGATGATATCGCTCATCGAAGGCAGCCGCGAAGTCGCCCTCTACTCAGCCGCAGCCAAACTCGTCACCTTCCTCCTCTTCATTCCCCGCATGACATACGAAGCTATTTTACCGACACTCTATAAGCTCTATCATGAAAAATCAGAAAAACTCAAGCGGGCGCATGACATTATGACGCGCTATTTCACCGCCCTCGGTCTGCCGCTGGGAATTGGCATGATACTCCTCCCCGAAGAAATTATTCATCTACTCTATGGCTCGGGGTTCAGCGGCGCCGAAGTCGCCATGCAATTATTCGGCGTCTTTACTGTTATACGTTTCATGGGGAGTGGCGCATCAAACATACTCACCAGCGTAGACAAGCAGATGCAAAAAGTATGGGTGCAAGTCGGAACCCTGGTCCTTAATATTGTTTTTAATTATATACTCATCCACCGTTACGGCTTTGTGGGCGCGGCCATAGCAACCCTCACCGTTGAAACGATTATGACCATATTTTTTATCAGAATGGCCAGGAAAGCAACCAATTCAACATTCTTTGCTCACTGGAAAAGTCATCTGCGCAGCCTCCTTGCCGGCAGTGTGCTGGCTGCAGCCATAATATTGACCAAAGAACATACAAATGTGATAATTTTAGTGATAGGCGGAGGCATACTCTACGGAGTAATTTTATTTATTTCCGGATTTTTTACACCGCATGATCGCAAACTCTTTCAGCAACTTGTTCCCAAAAAATCATCTCCCACGACCACATGAAAATCACACTAACTGAAGCGAAAAAAGCAGTAAAAAACGTTGACGGCTTCTTTGCGAGCTATGTTTCCAGCACCCTCTCCCCCTACCTGGTAAAAGCCTCGGCAGCACTCAATATTCATCCCAATACCCTGACATTTTTTTCCGTAGTCACGACACTGGTGGGAATTTTTTTATTTTTCCTGGGCTCACAGGCGCAACTGATCATTGGCGCTATTCTCATCCAAATAGGCCTTATATTTGACGTTGCCGATGGCCAACTGGCGCGGGCAACCAATCAAAAATCAGCTTTTGGCGCCTGGTTCGACTATATGAGTGATCGTCTCACTGAATTCCTCGCCATTTTCGCACTCACATACAGCGCATTCCAGGCCAGCGGCGACACGCAACTCTTCACCCTGGCCTTTGCCGGAATACTGGCCACCAACCTCAGGCACTACGATTTTTCTCTGCGCAAAAACCTCGGTATCATTGATCTCTCAAACAAATATACAGATGAAAAAAAGATACCAAAAACCGGCTTCACCAGACTGAGCGCCATTCTGAAGGAATCATTGCTGTTTATGCAGAGCGAACGCCTGGCCGTCATCAGCATCTGCGCCATTCTCGGCAAAATCGAACTGATGCTCTGGATATACTGCATTTGGGGCGCGCTGATTCTTCTCGCAAAATCAGGTATGAGCTGGTATAATCATTTTACAAAATCATCTAACAAAACATCATTATGAAAGCCGTTATTTTAGCAGCCGGAATGGGAACACGACTCGGCAGTCTCATCCCAAAACCGCTCTCGGCGCTGATTGGTGAAAAAACGATTCTTGATTTTCAAATCGAAAAACTGGCGCGCGTGGTGGGCGCGAACAACATTTTCATATGCGTGGGTTACAAAAAAGAAATCATCATGGAAAAATTTCCTGACCTTGTCTTCATTTATAATCATGCCTACGCGCACAACAACACATCAAAAAGCCTCATGATGGCGCTGGAAAAAATCGAAGAAGACGTTATTTGGATGAACGGCGATGTGTATTTTGAAGATAAAGTTTTGGAGCTCCTGATGGGCAAACCACAATCAAGCTGCCTGGTGGATACGAAAAAAACTGCCGAAGAAGAAATAAAATATACCACCGATGAGGCCGGCAATATCAAAGAACTCTCGAAAAAAGTAAAGAATGCCGCCGGTGAAGCCCTCGGCATTAACGTGATCCGCAAACATGAACTCCCGCTGTTCCGCGAAGAACTCAAAAAAGTTGAAAATAAAGACTACTTTGAAAAAGCCCTCGAAAACCTGACGATGGTCGGTAAAATCAAACTGAAACCGGTGGATATTGGCGGTCTCTTCTGTCAAGAAATCGACTTTCCCGCCGACCTGGCCAGTGTTCAAAAACATATCAAAAATAACGGCTAAGTATGGACAAATACACGCCTACCGGGAGCCAAAAAAAAATAGCCATATTCGGCATTGGAAATTTTGGCTATGCCATACTCAAACACCTCGACAAAAAAGCTGACCCACGCCATACACTCTTTGCCTTTGACGTGAACAAAACCGTCACCGACACTCTGCGAAAAACACACCGACACCCCTACCTGCACCCAACGGTGAGCGTTTCAAAAAACATTCAATTCCCGAAAAGCCCCCAGGAGCTGGTGAAAAACGCCGATATCGTCGTACTCGTCGTCCCCTCAGAAGCAACACGTGAGGTGGTACGAACCATCAAAAATCACCTGAAAGACGGCGCAATCATCGTCAATACCGCCAAAGCCCTCGATTATAAAACCAGTAGACGCCTGTCCGAAATCATTAAAGAAGAGCTCAGAGGAAAAACCTACTCCTACGCTTTCCTGGCCGGCGGCACTATTGCCAGTGACCTCTTTAAGCACGAACCGTTGGGAGTTGATGTTGCTGGCGATGATAAGCGCATTTTGCCGTTGGTCAAAAAACTCTTCCAGTCGCCCAACCTTTCCGTATACACCAACACCGACCTTACCGGTTTAGAATATGCAGCAGCATTTAAAAACGTCATTTCCATACTTGCCGGCATAATCAAGGGCATGGGATTTTCCTATGGCTCGGAAACACATGTCATTTCTCGGGCTGCCTATGAAATGGAGCGCATTGTCACGAGGAAACTTGGCGGCAAAAAAGCGACATTCAGCATGAAAAGTCAGTGCTGGGGCAATGATCTGTGGATGAGCTGCACCGGCAATACGCGTAACCGGCAGTTCGGCATCCTCCTCGGCCAGGGCCTCAGTCCGCACCAGGCGATCAAACAAATGAAAAGAGAAGGTAAAACCGTGGAAGGCGTCAAAACCATTGCCGTACTCAACAAAATCACCGACACGGAAAAATATCCGCTCACCCATTTTCTCCATCAGTACATAGCAAAAAATAGCACTACACTGGAAGCGCTCAAAAAACTTATTATGAGCAATAAATTTTAGGCCGGAATGGGTGTTTGCGAACCCTACTCCGCAGCCTTCTTTTTATGTAATCCCCAGGCGCTGGCAATCTGTTTAACGATAAGCGGAATACTGATAAGCGCAAAAAACCACACAGCCCACAACTGTAAACCCAGGAGAACGGCAAAAGAAACACCGTAAATAATCACGTCAACCGAGCCGATATACACGGTCGGCAAAATATAGAACTCGGCTGTTCGCGACGTCGGCCAGGAACTCTTTTTGGCTTCCCGCAAAAAAGACATAATCTGCAAACCAAGCACCGCCGCAAAACCAACAAACAAAATATTCACGTTGCCGCCATTGGCGCCCTGCTGGTAAACAAACAACGCCATGGCAAAAATCATCGCCGCTTCTTTCAAGCGGTCATACACGCTGTCAAGCCAGGCTCCAAACGGACTTTGTAAACCACGGATGCGGGCCAGTTCACCGTCACAACAATCAAGCACCAAAGAAAGTTGCAAGAGAACAACGCCCCACACGCGCATCCCGTAAGTAGGCGACAAGAAAAACAGCGCAGCGGCAAAACCAAACAACAGTGCCAGGGTGGAAACAACATTCGGCGTGGCCCACCGTACCCGCATGAGGTAAAAGGTGAAAATTCTTGATATCCGCCGGATGATGAGCTTCGCGAAAATACTGTCATGCGGTTTTTGGAAAACGCGGACATCGCGAATCGTTTTAATTTTTGAAACTGAGGAAAACGGATGGTCGGCAGAAGCGCCCGGGATAGTATTCATGTTATTTTGGAGTGAGTTTATAAATGGAAACATTTTCCTGAAAAGTAAAGGCCCGAACCGTCACGAGATCGAGTTGAAAATTCTGCGTCAGCCAATCTCTGTACACAACCGGCGATGTATCATCAAGCCAGGCATACACCTGATAATGAGGAAAAACGTCAGCTGTGAAAAAATCCGTGGCTGTGTCTGCAGAAATCGCAGAACGCTGCTCCAGCGGCGAACGAATGGCCCGGATGCCGGTATGGTTTTCAAACGTTTCGCTCAGGCCGTACTGCCAGGTGCCCGAGAACATCAATAACGTATCATCGGTTTCTAAACGCTGCTCCATATCACCCGGCTCAATCACATCGGCTATACCTTTCAGTGTTTGTAGATCGCTGTGGGAAATTGCCTTAAACTGCAGAACGCCACCGGAAAATTGATCACGAAACTCCTCAAGCGCATACGGTTGGACGAAAATGAACAATACACCGAAACAAGCCAGCACAATGATATCCCTCAGCCAACGCCGCTGCACATAATCAACAACAACGACAAGCACGCTCACTAGACCGATCGAGCCAAAAACAGCCAATACGGGAAAAATGGGCAAGATGTACCGTGAATACGGATTGATCCACAGGGAAAACAGAAGCACGACACTGAGCACCCAAACAATCAGCGCGCCACCCAAGAGCTTGCTGCCGCGATACATATAGACAACCATTCCGAAAACAACCAAAACAAACCAAAAAGGAAATGGCGACATGCCCTGTATAACGCCCCAATAATGAACAATGCCGCCTTCCCCGGGACGAAACTTCCCCTGATTGTCATAAATATTACGCCAGGAAAAAGATTCCAAATGATCAATATTGGAAAGGAGCACGGGCGCGGCTGTCCCGGAATCAAATGACACGCTGTGAGCGGAAATCTGTGCGGAATTCCAGACCGTCAAAGACAAAGTGCCGACAAGGAACAAACAAAAAACAAGCGCCGGAAGAATGAACCCCTTCCACGTCCAACCGTAACTGCGGGCGACGCTCAACCCGACCATGAAAAAAGCCGGCATAAGGATAATGCCCGTTTCCCGGATGTTAAAAGAAAAACCAAGTGAGATGGCAGACAACGCGAGCAATACATAGAAAACGGGTTTCTTCGGAGTATATTCCTTCAGCAGCAGCAAAAACCAGAGCGCGAGTAAAAGAAAAAAAATCGAAGGAATCTCCCGCATCGGCTGCGAAATACCGTAATTTTCATACAAAGTTGATAAACCCAAGGCCAAAGCCGATAAAAACGCAATAAGAAAAGAATATCGCCAACGCCTAACCAATATATAGGCAATACCGTACACCAAAACAAGGGTTGCGACGGCGAAAAAAGGCAGAACAAAATAAATATCATCAAGATTGCCCGTAAACAGAACCGGGATAACCATCAGAAACGACAAACCAACCGGGTATTTGGAAGCCACAAAACCATCAGGAGAGATAATGGTATGGTGACGGGGCGCCAAAAAATCAGCCCTCGCCGGTTTATGGAAAAAATCAAGTCCACGCTCCACCAGGGCATCCTGATACACCAACGGTTTATGGAAAAAGATTTTATGGGTAAGGTATATATAACCAGGGCTGTCATCACCCCATGATCCGAATGCCCTGTTTGAAAAGAAGAGAAAACCAAAAAACAAAATCAGGGCCGCAATGATGAAAAAATGAACCGCCCCAGCCGGAATCTTACCGAGTAATTTTTTTGAAAATGTCTTCATATTGTTTTGCTCTCTGTTCCCAGGAAAAAACTTTTTTCGTATAGGCGGCGATTTCTGCGCGCACAGGATGTGCCCCCCGCTCCGAGTACTTTACAACAGCCTCCTGCCAGGCGCGAGCTGCGCCGGAAGGCACTAACCAACCGTTTTTACCGTCATGAATCGCCGCGGGTAGGCCATCAATATTGGCAGCCAAAACTGGTAAACCACACGCAGCCGCTTCCAAAGCCACAATCCCAAAACCCTCAGCGTCACCGGTAACCGCAATATTCGGCATGATAAACACATCAGCGGCAAAAAACAAGGTCCCGATCTGGGCATCAGAAACACGCCCCAACAAAAACACCCTATCCTGCCAACCATGTTCTTCTATCAGCGCTTCCAGATGCTGCCGTTCCGAACCGCTTCCCGCTATACAATAAATATACTCTGGCGGAAGTGCTGAAAATACCTCAGCAAGAAACCAGGTAAAACCCTTTCTCCGAATCAACCTACCGGCGGAAAAAAGTATACGCTTTCCATGAGGAGAAACACGTTTTCCCGTGCTTGTAAAAATAATATCAGCAACACTCTGCTTATCTGACAACGAATTCGCGAACCGACTCACATCAACACCATTGGCAACCACAAAAATACTCTGCTGCCGAAACCCGCGCCTGATCAGTTCCTCCCGCGTGGCATCACTCACCGCAATAACCGCATCTAAACGCCGCAAAGCCGAAACATTCACCAGCTGGTACAAAAAGTTCCTGTACGTAACATCCAGACCATGAACCGTGGCGATCGCCGGCTTGCGCCACACAAACCGCAAAACCCAGGCCAAGGGAGCCAGTAATCCATCGGCAACATAGATAAGATCAACACGCCTCGCCAACATGAGACCACGCAGCAATGCCCACGGCAACCACCATACCAAATGAATCTGTGAACGGCGCAAAACCAGCGGCCGGACATCAACTCCGCCAGCGCCGAGGGCATGAAGCAGATGAAAACTGTGCTGCTCCATACCACCAACACGTGGCGGAAATTTCCTCGACAAAAATAAAACCTTCATTGTTTTGATTTTTTGTCGCCCTGATCAAACTCAGCCCGCTTCAAGCGATACAAAATCTCCTCGGAAACCTTACGGCTCCAACCAATGGAAGAACCAAGCAGGCCCAAAACACCCGTCTGAAAACCGATAATCATGAGAATACCGGCCAGCACCAACGACTGAATATGCCCGGCTCCATCACCGGCAAAATACAACCACAAAAATCGCACCACAAACACCAACCCCAAAACGAAAATGACACTGCCAACCAAACCAAAAAACCGCAGCGGTCGAAACAGAACAATATTACGAACAATATTGACTCCGGCATTCCAGATGAAATGAGGCACATTCGGAATCAGACGCGACGGTCGGCTGACTTTGCGCGCTTTAATGGGAACCTCGGCAATAATCAGTTTTTGGTCATGAGCGCTCAACAACGTGGTATGGGTATAGGTATGATTGGAATACACGGCAATGCGCAAAGCGGCTTCACGGGTATAGGCGCGAAAACCGGTGGAAATGTCAACCTGCGGCAAACCCGCCAAACGGGCAGTAAGAAAACTCGCCAGCATATTGAGATATTTTTTCAAAAACGGCATTTCCTCGAGTTCATTCACCTTGCGGCTGCCAATGACAAGATCAGCACGCCCTGCCAGTATTGGCGCTATAAGCTCAGGAATTTTTGACTGGTTGTAATGATTATCGCCGTCGGTATTCACGATAATATCCGCGCCATGACGCACAGCTTCCTCCAAAGCATCAGAAAATGTCTTGGCCAAGCCCTTATTGCGCTTGTGAGAAACAATGAAATCAGCGCCGGCTTCCCCGGCCCGCCTGACGGTATTATCCGTCGATCCGTCATCCAAAACCAAAACCTGCACGCTTTCAATACCGGTAATGCGCCGCGGAATCTCTTTGATGACATCAGCGATATTTTGCTCTTCATTATGCGCCGGAATAGTGACAACAAGTTTCATATTTATACTTTTACGGATTTGGTGACGGGAATTTCAAGAGCTTCCTTGCCCTTTCCGACACTTATACAGGTAAAACCAAGTTTACTCAGAGCATGAACATCCAGAATATTTCTCCCATCAAGAATAAACGGCTGTCTCATAACCTCTTTCATGCGTGCCCAATCCAGTTTACTGAACATCTCCCATTCCGTCGCGATGATAACGGCATCAGCGCCAGTGGCAGCATCATAAGGATCACTGACAAACTGCACGTTGAAAACTTCACGCTTGGCGTTTTCCATTGCCTGCGGATCAAAAGCGCGAATTTCAGCGACTCCCCTTCCCTGCAGAAGCTCAATAACATCAAGCGCGGCGCTTTCACGCACGTCATCGGTGTTATTCTTAAATGCCAAACCAAAAACCGCGATTTTTTTACCCCGTATACCACCGAGCACACGCTCCAACTTCTCGATCAAAAACTTACGCTGATCATTATTCACGGCAATCACTGACTTCAGCAGCTTAAACTCATAACCGTTCGTGCCCGCAATCTGCGACAACGCACGCACATCTTTGGGAAAACAACTGCCGCCGTAACCAAGGCCGGCCCGCAAAAATTTATTCCCAATGCGCGTATCAAGCCCCATACCATACGCAACCTCATCAATGTCGGCACCGACCCGTTCACAGATATTGGCGATTTCATTGATAAAAGAAATCTTCGTTGCCAAGAAAGCATTGGAAGCATATTTAATCATCTCAGAACTCTCAACGGATGTTACGACTTTCTCGCCTTTGATCGGTTCAAAAACTTTCAACATGGTATCGGCGCCGCGTTTGGTACGGGCTCCGATAACCACCCGATCGGGATGATAAAAATCGTACACAGCCGTACCTTCACGCAAAAATTCCGGACAAGAAACCACCTCAAATGGACCATGATAATACTTGCGGATAATACTTTCCACCATACGCGCCGTACCAACCGGCACCGTACTTTTATTGGCGACCACGATCTCATGATCAAGATTTTTGCCAATCTCATGAGCAACGGCTTCTACATACTGCAGGTCCGCTTTTCCTTCGGCATCAGAAGGCGTACCGACGGCAATGAACAAAACTTCCGTTTGCGCCAGCACATCAGACAGGCGTGTCGTGAAATGCAAACGATCTACCTCAATATTTTTCTTCATCATATCCTCCAAACCCTCCTCAAAAATGGGAGATTTGGCCCGCTGCATCTTAGCAATCTTCGCTTCGTCAATATCAACGCACGTAACATAATGACCAATATCAGCCAAACATGTGCCCGTCACGAGACCAACATAACCTGTCCCCACAACGGAAATTTTCATAAGCAACAAATTAAATACCAATAAATTATTTCTGCGTAAAGTCCGTATATCGTAACACCTGCGACGCCACCATTTCTTTCACCGTCCGCTGTATACCCTGAGGAAGACGCACAACCGGAAACCAGCTTAGATGCTCCCTGGCCAGGGTTATATCAGGAATAGCATGTTCAATATAATCTGGCAATGGATCGGCAAAAAGAACCTTGGAAGTGGAATTCAGCGCCTTGGTAATAAGGCCGGCTACAACCCGGGTAGTGGTGCCCTCGGTACTGCCGATGTTGACCGGCCCGCTGAGATTCGACTGCATAAGTTTCAACAGAGCATCAACCACATCACTCACGTAACAATAATAGCGTTGTTCATTTCCCGTGCCGTGTATAACCACATCTTCACCGCCCGCTGCGGCTTTGATCATATCAGGTATCGTAAACCCGGAAGCAAAACTCATATGCGGGCCATAGACGTGAAACAAACGCGCAATCTTAAAATCAAGACCGTATTTCTTCCGGTATGTGGCCACCATCGCTTCAGCAAAACGCTTGCCTTCGTTATATGGTGCGCGCAAACCAATCGGATTAACAAATCCCCAATAACTTTCCGGAAAAACCTTTTGATTTTCCAGCGGATCACCGTACACAGCTGAAGTGGAAATATGCACAACCTTCGCACCGCTCGTGACGGCAATGTCTAAAATATTTTTTACAACATACGAATTGGCGAGCAATGTCTGCAGAGCAAATTTCTCAGGATCCTTTTCAGAAGTCGGGCAGGCGAAATTGTAAATCTCCTGTATCCCCTGAAACTGCACGCGAAACGGCTCCAGCGAAGCTTGCTGCAGGAGATCGAGTGGCTGTGACATGTCATGACGAATAAACCGGAAATTCGGATTGGCAAGCAAATCATCAACATTCGCCTCCTGCCCCGTACTGAAGTTATCCACACAGATAACTTTGCTCGTTTTTACCAATTCGGTGCACAGGTGTGAACCGATAAAACCGGCTCCACCCACCACCAGCACATTTTTTTTGTCGAAAATAGCACGTTTTGCCATACTTATGTTTAAGAAATTTTACGAAATCGAATAGTGAAAATCGAAGTAAACATGCGCATGCCTGACCGGAGCAGTCGCCATGGGGAAGGAAAAGCCGATGAACCGCGCTGACTGTCATTCCAAACAGTGGGAGTTTCAATCACATCTTTATTCAGTTTATGGAGGATATACAGCAACTCCACATCAAATGCCATATCCTGAACACGCAAACGCGGTAAAATCTCCTTGATGACCGCAGTGCGAAACACCTTGGCGCCGCATTGGGTATCATGGTACGACATGCGAAAAATGACTTTCACAGCGGTACGAAACAAAACACTCGCCAGTCGGCGCAAACGGGAATGACGATTATTCACCACGGAACCCGCCATCCAGCGCGAAGCAACAACGCCATCGTGATCATCCAGCGCCCCTAACAGACGAAAAAACTCCTTGGGGTTGGTGGAATTATCAGCATCAACAAAACCGACATACTCGGAAGTGGCCCTGCCAAAAGCCCGGTGAATAGCGCCACCTTTGCCTATGGCTTCCTTCCATTCGTATATGATTATTTGTTTGGGATGCGTGGAGGCAAAACGCTCAACAACACCTCGAGTATCATCAGTACAGCCATTTAACGCCAGCAGAAAACGCACAACAAAATCCTGATCACTGCCTTCCCTGAAAAAAAACTTCACATATGCAGCCAGCATGACACCAATGCGCTTTTCCTCATTATACGCCGGAATGATGATATCAACAGTTTTCTTCACAAATATTCATTAAAGTCTATTGGGCATCAGGCAAATCGCGTGCCGTATCAGAAACCTGGGAAACCGCATGCCTGACCGAACGAAACGTCCAGAGCTTGTTGATGCTGAAATTCCAGAAAAGAACGATCCCCACAGCCAGAATTTTAGCGGCGATATCATGAAGCTTAAAATAATCAACGGAAAGAAAAAGTATCGTCGTATTGAGGAAAAAACCGATACCCGTAACCACGAAAAACTTCATATACTGCCCCGGTGTGGCTAAGCTCCTGTCACGAAAAGTAAAACGCTTGTTCGTAAAAAAACTGAAGGTGGTGGCCGTGGCAAAGCTGAAAAAATTGGCTAAAATATAATAAAGAGCTAAAAATCTCGTCAAAGCAAAATAGACGGAGAAGTCTATGATGGTATTAAAAACCCCGATACAGGCAAAAATAAAAAATTGATTGATATTCGGGTAGCGCTGGAGCAGTCGGGCTGCGCGGCGCCAACCGATTTTCGTAAGTAATCTGTTCATATAACAGCTTTACTATAACGAAAATCCGTACTTTTTGCAAGGAAAAAACCGTATCAAAATTTAGAGACGCACTCTAGTCGGCAGGCGCCTTTTCCGCAGCTTGCGTCGGGCCATCGAGGGTCACCAGAGCGCGTTTTTCCTGGCCTTCACGATAAAATGTGAGCTGTACCGTATCGCCGGGCTTATGCGCCACAAGAGCCAGAAAAATATCATGCGCTTCATCAATCGCCTCACCATCAAGAGCAGTAATAATATCCCCCGATTGAATATCAGCCGCAAAAGCCGCGGAAGCATCAGCAACGCTGTCGACAAGCACCCCGAAGGCAGGCGCCTTCTGATCGGTCAGGAAAAGTCTCAGGTCATACACGTTTCTATAGGAAAGACCCAAAATGGGGGCAGAAAAAGCGTGAGTTTTTAAAACACCCTGCAAAGCAGCCTTGACGACATAGGAAGGATAAACATGATATGTTTCATCGGGAAAACGATAGGTAATACCGAGAAGACGGGCATGATTATCAAAGACGGCTGCTCCGGGTAAAAATTCCGGCGACACCTGGGTCAGGGATAAAAAAACGTTTGACTGTTCGGAAGACAGGCGCGCTTCTGAAGAAGGCACATGAAATTGACTCACCGCATCCTTAAGAACAAAAGGCTGTTTCGAAGGTGACTGCGACTTCACTATGAATGCTTCCTGTCCGGAAAAAATATCCGCGGCCTCGGCAAGCTCAACCGGTCGCAACTGGGCGGCATCGACTTTCAGCCAGGCTGTTTGCACAGGATGATCAATAATCAATTTAACGACGGGATATATCTTACCATCACCCGTCATAACCACATACTGAGCTTCCCTGTCGAGCGGAGCCGCCTGAGTCAGAATATACCCATCACTCGTGACAATCACGCCTGAAGCTACTGACTGGTCGGGAGCGTAAGAACGATCGAACCCAACGGCCGCCTCTTGTTTCTTGGGAAAAACAGAAACAACCGAAGAAGATATGAGTGAGACCAATTTTTGCGTTTGTTCTGATTCAGTGTTTCCGCCCGTTGAAGTGAGATCAGTCAGAATATCCCACGAACGAGAACTTGTCGTGTCAGTAACACTACCCGTGTCCCCGCCGAGTTGCGAGATAAGAAAAGATGAAGCAAATAAATATCCGACCACACCGGCGGTGAAACCAAAAATCACGGAGCCAAGAAAATAGCTTAAAAACCGGACGGAGACAATGGGTTTGGCAAACACCTTGAGTGAATCATCACGATACAACTCCTCAATATGGTCCTGATTCTCCTGCCTCTTTGGGTGATGTCCTGGCGATGTTGGAATAGGTCGTTGCTTCATATGATCTTAAAACCACTGAGCCGTGGCTAAAACGCCACTTAGGGCTAAAACGCTCACAAGGACATAACGGAAAACCATCTTCGAATCGAGACTTTGCAGGAGATGGTATTTACCAAGATTCACAAAAAAATAATACAAAGTGGCCATAACCAGACCGGTGACGAGCCAACCAATGGGAAGATAGAGCACCGTCCAGTAAAATTGCAATAATACGAAAATAAGAACCAGAAAAAAACCAATGTTTGGAAGCAGTCGAATATTTTCTATCCACATACTCTGCAACAGCAGGATAACGAGAAAAATAAAAATAAAAACGAGGAGAACATATCGCGGCGTCTGAAAAAAAATAGAAAGTGCCGAAACAGCCGAGAAATACAACCAGACGGTTAAAACCCCAAGATAGCTGGAAACATTCGCCAGTGCGTAGGGTTGATACGCCTTGGTGTGATGAAAATAATTGAAACAACTTTCAATGTACATCGCATAACCAAAGATCGCCAAAATCATAACAACCGTTTTCAACCAATCCTGATCAATAAATACCAGCCAGCTGGCCAGACTCCCCTGAAGCAAAAAAGGAAGTACAAAAAATCCAAGAAACTGCTTGGAAAAAATTCTCCAGTTCAGGAGTTGCGCAAGCGATAAAAAAACAATAATCAAGGCTGCCGCCACAAAATAGAGAAACCATTCCTTGCGACTGAAAGACAACCACCACACGAAAAAGAGAGCGATCGTCGAAATAATGGGAATAAAACGCTGCAGAAGAACCATACGTACTAAGGTTTGATGAGTTTATGAAAGAGAAAACTTATATCAGATGCATATGTGGAAACGGTGGCAAGATTATCAGCCGCAAAAACGCTGGCGGCAAGGGCATCAGGTTCATCAATATTGAGAAGGAAAAACTCACCATCAGAAAGGGTTGTATACACAGGCGCATACAGAACAGTACCATTATTATACCACAAAACTCGATCCGATTGGGGAAGAACATGACGGGGTATACCCTGCTCCCCCATGGGTAAAAGCCAGGTATCAAGAAGCGACTTTGATTCGGTACGAAACTGGGTCCATAAAAGAGCGTCATGTTGGGGCGAAATCTGGAAAAATTGAAATTTTGGTCGCTCCTGGACAAAACTCAATTCAGTAACGTCACGCTGTGTCTGCTGTGAAACGTCATACATGCTCAAAAGCACCCTGTCATCGTCAAAGTGACTCAACAGAACGTCATCCCGGAAAAAAGTGGCAAAATCGACATTGGCAAGAATCTTCTGCCCTTCGCCAAAAATACCCCTGATATCAAGTCGCTGCAATATTACAGCAAAACCACCAGCCGTCTCCTCACCCGCGTCCAAATACAAAAGCGATTTTCCGTCATCAGACCAACTCGGAAACATTCCACTGCCGGGCAACGTCTGCAGCTGCTGAGCCGCCATATCATAGACCGCCACCTGAAAATGAGTGATGCCGTTACCTTCCGCTGCCGTGACCGAATCAGCCGATCTGACCAGTTCCTGCACAAAAGCCACATGAGTACCAAGGGGCGAAATCGAAATATAATCAATAGAAAAACGCGAGGAAAAGAGCAATTGTTCATCAGTGCTCTGAACGGTCGGCGAAAACGTCTGCAACCAGACATCAAACCGGTCACCGGACGGCTTCACCACAATAAGCGTACGCTCCTTCGGGGAAAAAGCCGCCGCAGTGACAAGACCGGATCCCGGCAATAAAACGGTTTGTGTACCATCCCACAGAAAAGCCTGTCCATTGCGAACAGCCACAACCGCCTGCGAAAAATCAAAAGACGCGACGGGCTGCTGAGTGACAGAAGTGTTATCTGGCCGGGATGAGACAGAAGAATCGGCCTGATCACGCGCACAACCAGGCAAAAGAAGAAGGGTAAAAAAGAGAATGAAAACTTTCTTCATGTGGAAATTCTGAACAGGATCTTACAAACCACCAAGCCCGCCTAATACCGAGAACCGCTGTTTCAAAAAGTCTTCGAACGTTTCAGCGTCAGATGGAGCGACGATATCAACCTGCTGCCCGAAATTCGAAAAAAGGAACGTCGCATCGGCGTGTGTATCGATTTCAGGCAAGCCCTGCGCAGCGCCGTCAGTGGCGCCCGTTTTGGCGACATCAGATTGAAAGGTGAAATCAACAGCGGCCTTGCGCAGATAAAAATCCTTCTTTCCTATCCACAGCTCAAGATTATTGACCTGTATATTTTGAAGCGTATCAAGTAACGTATCCGCATTGGCCTCTTCGTCGGCGTTTTCATCTGCGGTCGGTGCCTCCTCTGCAGGCGCAGCTTCCTCAGTAATATCTTGCAAAATAATCGCCGCTTCGGTCACAAAATCCTGTAGCGCGACCTGATCAATACTCACGCGATAATGGTACGTATTCGCATCACCTACTTTTTCATCAGGCAAACGTTCTTCAAAACGGAAAAAGGCGGTTGTCTGAGCAACGGCGTTCAGCTGCTGCTTTTGTTCAGGGGTGACATTACCGTACAAACTCGCCGGAGAAACCGACAAACCAAAAGGCAGAGCGTCGGTAAAAGACAACAAAGACGAATCAGCCAACGTTTCCGGCGTAACCATAAACCACTGATCGGTAAGATCGGGGAGGCCGAAAATACCCAAACTTGGCAGTTCAGTAAACCGGAGATACACGTTGTCGCCAATCGTCACGGAATCGGCCTGAACGGTAATCTGAAAACCTCGCAGGCTGGTGGTGTAGTTCAAAACCATCGTACTTTTCGCCCCCTCCGCAGCGGAAGCATCGAAATCACCGACCAGGGTGACGTGCATATCTGAATTAAGACGCTGAGTCGCTGCATTCACCTGGGTCTGCAGATCAACTTCAGAATGCGCCGTATCAAGCGTCAGCATCTTTTCTGTCATGCGGGTGAGCGCGATTTCGGGCTTCTTTTCAAAAAATGGAAGTGTGACGACTTTGTCGGTAAAAGGAATATTGCAACCTGAGAATAAAAAAGTAACGAGGAACAAAGACGCAAACAAAACGGGACGGAAAAAATGAGGCAAAGAAAAGCGGCGTAATTGCTTCATAAAAATATAAAAATGGATTTGAAATTTATTTTGTTAGTAACTGTCTCATATCTCTCTTTCGTTGCGAAAAATTAAAATTTCGAGCGAAAGAAATGAAGATTGAGGAGGAATAGTGACCACTATGCTGACGAAATCTGAATTTTTTGCAGCCGAAATTTCGATTTTGCAGCAGAATACGGAGATATGAGACAGTTACTTAGAACTTACGCGTTGCGGACAGTTACTTAGCGGCTGTACGCCGGTGCGGTCTTTTTTGTCGCCTGCTGCAAAAGATCAACCACGACGGATTTCTTAGAGGCCATCATATCAATCAGAAACTTATCACCGATCTCTTGGCGATAATGGTATTCCTCAAGCGGCAGAATAGTATAATAAATTTCCCGTTCAAAACCTGACTGAAAATTATCCAAAACCTTCTGCAGAGCGCCCCTGTCAATATCTCCGACAATAAAAATATCCGTTGGCGCGCCGGCTTCCTCGATGAACAGACCGGACAGTGCCAAATAATAAATTTTGCCGGTTTTTTGGAGCTGCTCCAAAAAATCACTGTGACCGGAAAAACGTGATTTCATAACCATTGACTTGAGTTCCGGAAAAAGTAGAGCGTGCTGATTTACCTTGTAAAACTTCTTACGGTCCTGCTCAAAAGAAGTAACCAGAGAGATGCGCTCAAGGTGAAGGAGTTCGCGGCGAACAGAGTTAATATGCTCATCGGTTAAACGCGTGATTTCACGCACAAAAAAAGACCTTTGTGTCGAACTCAGAAACAAGCGCAGGAGCTTGACCCGCGTCCTTGAACCAAATAGGTGTTCAATCATAACCGGAAAGAGACCAAAAGTAAGTAGCCTCATTATACGTGAATACCAACCGAATAGCAAGGCAGAAAAGACCGGTGGGAAAACTTGCGCTGCCGAGAGAATTGTTGATATAATAAAACCACTTTCTCTCATAAACCAACTATCTCCAATGGCAGAGGATCTCACGGCGCAGTTCAGCGAACTGGTGATTAATCACCCCGATAACCTACGTTCAATCTGTCACACCTACATTTCCGACCCAACACCTTTAGAGGAAAAAAACTTGGGCCGTATTTTTGTGCTGATAGAAGAACACAATCACAACGAATTCGCCCAGGAGCTGTTCAAAAAAATCGTTGAAACCCTTGATTACGAATACTATCACGGCACGGATTTTGACATGGAAATCGCTTTTGAGAATGCGTTGCAAAAATTAAATCACACGCTGCAGGAGCTGAGTTCTGAATACGGCGATGACTGGCTGTCCGGGTTCAGCGCCGTTATATCTGTTCTCAAGGGAGAAAAGACCCACTTCAGCGCGGCCGGCCGCGCCCAAGCCTTTTTGATCCAGAAAGATAAAATCATTGACATACTCAGTCAGGGTTCATCGGGAGGCAACATCAATCCTGTGCGCATCTTCTCCAGCATACTTTCCGGTGACCTGCGCAAAAACAGTAGCCTTCTCCTCGGCACCGAAAGTATTCTTGAATACCTGTCACAAGACAGAATCCGCCGCTTGGTGAACGAAACCGATTCCGAAGGTGTGATGAAAAAATTCGACTCCCTGCTGCGCGGCAACGCCTCTTCCACCAACTTTGCCTGCGTTCTCATAAAAATGAAAAACGTATCGGCCGAAACCCAAGGTCAGCATAGCAAGCAAAAATCTTCAAACAGCCCAGTCGAGGCAAAAAAACGTGTAGCTGACTCGATGAGCAGCCTCATCAACCAGGAACGCCAAACCAGCGAACTCCTGTCCCCTTCCTTATGGCCAAATTTCCGCAAACGTCTGAAAAAGAAAGACGAAGTGGTTGAAAAAAAACTCGACGATGACGATGACAATGATGACGACGATATTGAAAGTGAAGATAGAGAAGAAGATGTAGGCGCAATGAAAGAAGAAAGAGCATACGCAGACCACCGGGAAAAGGGAGATCATCGTGAAAAAAGGGGAAAAAGAAAACCATCGGCAAACAAAAATGAAGCGTGGCAGATAATCCTGAAAAAAACCTGGGAAATAACACAGAAAGTGATTTTAAAACTTGTTTCATTGATAGCCATGGCCTTCCAGGCGCTATGGTCCTTCATCAAAAGACAAAAAGGCACGGGGAAAAAATTCCGCAGCCTGAACGGCAACAGCGGAATAATACGTAACACGGCAAGACGGATAAAAAACCTGCCAAGATCAAGAAAAATCCTCCTCGTGGTTGCTTTGGTATTTATCATATTATTCGCGCAAAGCGTCATCTTCCAAGATAAAAAACAGGAAACAAAGCAAGAAGGAGTAACGATACAAAAAAATATCAGCGATGCTGCGATAAAAATAGACGAAGCAAAAGCGGCGCTGCTCTATGATAATGAAAACGGCGCCAGGGCCTTTCTGCTCGAAGCACAAAAACTCTTGCAGGAAATACCAGCGACGGCCGAAAATTATAACGAAACGGTTGTCCCGAAACTGGCCGAAGTGAAAACGCAACTTGATGCCGTTAATCACGTAAAAACCATTGACAGTCCCGATATCATCGCCGATTTCTCACAGGTGTTTTCTGACATCAAACTCAAAAAAATAGAACTCACGAAAAATACGCTGCTCGCTTTTGACGAAGCCAATGGCTCGATATACAGCTCTGATATCACCAACCCGGAACCCAAAACCCTCATCAGCCGACCAGGCGAAGACACCACCACGGTAGCCAGCAACTCCGACGGTAAAAATGTATATATTCTCAGCAAAGGAAAAACACTAGGAACACTGAATATCGACGGTAAAACGGTGCAGGATGTCGCCATAGGCCTTGCGAATGGCGCCAACATCGTAGATTTCGCCCACTTCTCAAGCCGCATGTACGCACTCGACGCACAAAATAACCAAATCTGGAAACATGCCGCCAGCGGCACCGGTTTCGGCAATGGTGAAAAATGGCTGCAGGAAGATATCAACCTCGCGAATGCCACCAGCATGTTTATCGACGGGTCGGTGTACATCGGGGGTTCCGACGGAAAAATCATCAAACTCTTCAGCGGATCAACGGACAGTGAATTTACACTTGCTGAAATCGGACCGGGACTTGGACCCGTAACGGCCATTACAGCCACGGAAAACGGCGACAAACTCTATATACTCGACAGCACCAACAAACGGATTGTCATTCTCGGAAAAGACGGTAAACTCCTGGAACAATGGGTATTGAGCAACCTGGAAGGAACGAAAGATATGACAGTGAACGAAGATGAGACGTTTCTCTATGTACTGCACAACAGCCAGGTATACCAACTTCCGCTGGGGCAGTAGAACGCGGGCTGGTAAAAAGACGATCAAAAAGACCGGACTTTGCGCCGGTCTTTTGTATTTGAAGCAGGGGTTACTTGAGGGTTACTTTGGCACCGGCAGCTTCAAGCTTTTTCTTGAGTTCCTCGGCTTCTTCTTTCTTGGCACCTTCTTTGATAACCTTCGGAGCGCTGTCAACGATGGTTTTGGCATCTTTCAGACCTTTACCGGTGATCTCACGAACAACCTTGATAACCGCGATCTTTTGACCGCCGGTTTCGGTGAGTTCAACGTTGAAACTGTCCTTCTCTTCTTCAGGGGCAGCGGCGGCACCGGGCACGGCACCCATCATCATGGGCGCAGCAGCCGAAACACCAAACTTATCTTCGAGAATTTTGACGAGCTCAGCCAAGTCGAGCACGCTCATCTTTTCAATCTCAGTAACCAAAGATTTGAACTTCTCCGGCACTTCGATTTTTTTCTCTTCTTTCTTTGCTTCTTCTGTCATAAAAATATATTAAATAATTGATAAATTGAAAGCGGGCGTTAGGCTTTTTGTTCCGAAATTGCTTTCAAAGCAACGACGAGACCTCGCAGGTTACCTTGGAGCACATTGACCAAGCCTGATAACGGAGCTTTTATGCTACCCACAGCTTTGGCGAGCAATTCCTGCTTGCTGGGCAATGATGCCAGCGCCGTCACCTTAGCAAGACCGATGAATGCACCTTCAAACACACCACCGACCAGCTTCACCTGATCCTTGTGTGTTTTGGCGAATTCATAGAGGGTTTTGGCCGGCAAAACTTCATCTTTGCCCAGACCAATAGTAACCGGCCCGGCCAGACTGTCTTCGGCCAACTCAATGTTATTATCCTTGAGCGCCAAAGACAATAGCGTCTTTTTCGACATAACAAGACGGCTGCCGGCTTCACGAAGTTTTTTGCGCAGCTCTTCCGTTTCTTTCACGGTGAGCTTCACATAACTCGCGAAAGCGATGCCCTTACTCTCGCCGATATCGGCAGCAAGCTTTTTGACAAAGTCTTGCTTTTGTGAACGGGTTTTTGCCATACAAATAAAAAACGCGGCTTATATGGGCCGCAAACCTTGAGAAAAAGGGGCGTGAAAACGCACTTTTCACCTCGATAGGCTTTTTGGTTTAAGCTTATGCCCTGGGGGGGGCCAAGCACCTATGGTCTACGGCTATGAGGTGTACTCTACCGTGGTGTGGAAGAAATGTCAAATTTCGGGGGAAAAATTGGGGGACAGGTCCGCGAAAACCGACCGAAAATGGCTTGCCGAAAGACAAAAATTTTGATACATTTTACATAAGGAAATAGAAAGAACCCCGCTCAGCTAAAGGTGAAAGGTAGGCCCAACCCGCTTACTGGAAACCAAAAACTGGGTGGGGGAAAAATTGTACCACCTCGGGTTCATTAAAGAAAAGTGTCAGTACGATACAGAAAACATATCGTACCGGCACTTTTTCTTTTTTTAGCAAAAATTTTCGCGCCTGTCAGGAAAATATTGACAAAAATCAAACATTACGGTATTTTGGAAGCAGTCAATAATTCAATCCAGACTTACTTATGTTGGGCCCTGCTAGGGGGCCCAAACCAACAAAAGGAGAATTTTAATGAAAACAACAAAGATACTGCTTTCCGGCGCTGGAGGCGGCGGATAGAGCTAGAGAAGGGAGTTAATCATGAAAAGCCAATGGGTTGGGTTGGCTTGGCCAATACAAAACAGCCCTGCATCCTACGCAGAGCCAAACAAAATTCTCGCTTGCGCGAGAATGCACAATCAAGTTCATTTGGAAAGACCTGGTTTGCACTTGCACTCCAGGCTCTTTTCTTTTACAAAAATTTCCGACGAAAATTACTTACGTTTGACATTCCGCCAGATTCCACCCTGGCCTTTTTTTTCTTTATCTTCTTTTGACAACGCCTTAATGCCCTCAATTGCCAGATAAAAAATTGTGCGCAAAGTACCGGCAATATCCGCATCTTCAATAATCACACTGGCAAAATGCTTCTTGGGAGAAATCATCGAAATCTTTTTACCGTATATACTGATATCACTGGAGATAGGATGCTTCGCAACCGGAACCAGGTGATGCAAATTTTTCGTGTGTTCGGTTTTCAGAGTTTCGTAATCATCAAGACCATTTTTTGTACCAATGGAAACAACCGAAATATTTTTTTTGAGACGATTCGCCAAATATTCTTTCCGCTCCCGGGGCGTAACCATAACATCATCAATGTCACCTTCATAATAAATATCCTCAATGGTTTCATTAGCTGCTGTTTCCAGCAAATCCTCACGCAAAACCCGCAATGATTCCTTCCCCTCATAAAACCGCACCTTGGGTTTACTCATCTCTAAATTAAAAAGCGACTTCAATTCAGGCAAAACGCCTTCAAAATTCTTGGCTTTTTGCACAATCTCCGCTTCCTGTTTCTTCAGCAAATTCACCAAATGCTCCGGCGGTTCAGCCGCAAACAGCGTCTTCTTACCCTTTTCTACCGTTGAAGCCAAACCTAAATTCATCAACGATTCCATAACAAAATAGGTCGTGGCACGATTGATCCCGGCTTTCTCAGAAATTTTTTGTACTGATGTCTGACCCAATTCCAGCGCAGCCAGATACACCAGAGCTTCCTTTTCGCTCAAGCCCAGCTGCACAAGTGCTTTGGAAAGCATATATGTGTTGTATAAACCTGTTAACACCCCTATATTAGCCTGATTTCCTGAAAAAATGCAAGTACAAACAAAAAATCAGACGATAATCGTCCCCTCCCCCCCTGAACCACGCATCCAGCCGCCAACATTAGCCAAATCATGACCATCGACAATAATCACCTCAAGTCCGGCTTTTTCAGCCAGCTGTGAAGCAATCGGATCAAAGGGCACGCTTAAACCCGGTCGCCAGACATTCCCGACAATCTTACGAAATGCCGGCCAGGAAAGCTCGTTGAAAGAGCGCGCCTGGGGATATTTTCGTGGATCCTTTTCATAGACGCGCGCGACATTCGATAAATTCAGGACGCGCTTGGCACCGACGCGTTTGGCAAGCTGCACCGCAATATAGTCCGTTGACCAGCCAGGTTTCCAACCGGCAGCCACCACAACCCCGTACGAGCGCGGTATCACATCCTGCCAGGGCCGCGTAATAATTTCACCGTAAGCATCTTTTCCAAAAACCACCCGCAACAATTGCGCGTTGAGACGGGAGGCGTACAACCCCACCCAATCCAGATCAGCCGACGTAACCGGAGCGATTTTGCGAGTAGCCTCCTGATACCGACGCGTGGTTCTTCCGCCGCCCGTGATAATAACAAAACGTGAGCGACCGCCGGCCAACTCTTTACGAATAAAACCAACGAATTTTTTTAAAAAAACCGCATCGATTTCATCAGGCACGATCAACGATCCTCCCAAAGAAATAACAAAGGTTTCTTTTTTCATAGATATTTGGCTATATTCACTTTATGTTCTTCAAATGTTTTGGCATAAATAACTTCATCTTCATCTGTCGTCAAAAAATAGAAGAAGTCGGACGGCTCGGGATTCAGCACCGCCCGGATACTGTCCAAACCAGGATTGTTGATGGGGCCAGGCGGCAACCCCGCGTATTTATAGGTATTATAGGGTGAGTCAACATCCAGATCCCCTGCGGCAGGGTTGACCCCCTGTTTACCCGTGGCAAACTCCACCGTCGCATCGGACTGCAACGGCATGCCGATCTCAAAACGGTTGAAAAACACTCCGGCAACCTTGGCCTTATCGACTGGGGTTTGCACTTCGCCTTCAACAATGCTCGCTAAAGTCATGATTTCGTGCGATGTCAGTGATTGCGGAGCCGAAAAATTTTGCAAAACGTCAGCCGCCTTACGCTTAAAAGTGTCGAGCATTTTTATAACAACAGCATCGGGACCGGTATTTTTAAAGAAAAAATAGGTATCCGGAAAAAGATAGCCCTCCAGTCCCTGTTCCTTCGGCACTCCTTGCAAAAAATCATAATCAAAGGCACTCGCCACGCTTGCCCCATCCACAAAAGCACCGGCCGTTACAATACCGTTGTCAACGAGAATCTTCTCCATTTCATCTGCGCGTAGGCCCTCAGGAAACGTCACCCGGACTTCGTTGGCGTTGGCAGCGCCCCGCGCCAGTACATAGACGATTTCACGCAGAGAGCTGTTAGGCGGCAGTGTATACACCCCCGCCTGAAAACGACCCTCACTTCCAACCCACCAGGAATACGCCGAAAAATAAAAATCGTGTGAAATGAGACCAACGTTCTCTAACTCCGCGCCGATTTCCGCTACACCCTCGCCTTCAGTGATGACAAAACGCATCTCCTCAAACGTGCGACGTTGACCGCCGATAAAGTGAAAAAACAACCAAAAACATGCCGCCACGACTGCCGCCACAAACAACAGATACCAAAAAAACCGTTTGATGGCGCTCGGTTTTTTGGCCGGAACACTATCCGGAGATGCCGCATCCTTGGCACGATGGCTGAACGGAAAATTCATAGGTTAAGAGATGAGCTCTACAAATAATCTTTGCGCCCGTCGCGCTTCAATTTTTCAACAATATCTTTGACCTCACCCGAACGACCCAGATTCGCCACCAACAAAGCATCACCGGTATCCACAATCACCACATCTTTTACGCCAAGGGTGGCGACTAACTTGCCCTTGGGCGCCGAAACCAAGGTGTTCGTCGTGTCGAGCGCCAAAACATCACCCTGAAAAGCATTATGATTTTCATCATTCGGTATGATATCTTTTAAAACATACCACTTTCCCACATCACTCCAACCCATACGGTTGGAAACACTCATGGCAATTTTATCAACCTTATCCGTAATGGCGCCTTCTATCGAAACTTTTTCCAAACCCTCATACAACGTCGCCGCTTCGGCAACATCACCGTCACCCGTCAAAATATCGGCGACCTTGCGGCAGACTTCAAGCATCTTTGGTTGATACTGCTCAAAAAGTTTCAAAACCCGCCCAAGCTTCCAGATATAAATACCCATGTGATAGTAGTGCAGACCGCCGGCTACGAGCTGTTCGCAGTAATGATAGGAAGGCTTTTCCACCCAATCTTCGACGGAAAAAATTCTCTCTTCGCCGACTTCCATCAACTTATCACCTGATTTAATATAACTAAAACCGGTATCAACCTTGGTCGGCTTCACACCCGGAGTCACAATATAATCCGGGTTGCTGTTCAAAAATTTCTCCGCGGCCCGCAAAAGATCGCAAAACGCCTGATCGTTCGATATGTAATCATCGGAGGGAATGGTGGCAATAACCGTATCAGCCGAAACACCGCGTTTGGCCAAAAAACATGATTCCAAACAAATCGCCGGGCCGGTATTTTTACTCGCCGGCTCAAGAATAATATTGTGCGCCTTAACCTTTGGAATCTGCTGAAGGAGCAGGGATTTGTGTTTCGACGCTATCGAAATAAAAATATTTCCGACACTTCCGGCTGCTTTAGTAATACGCTTGACGGTACTCTGCAGCAAAGTTGTATCGCCAAGTATGGATTGAAACTGTTTTGGGTGATTCTCCCGGCTCACAGGCCACAGGCGCGAACCAACGCCACCGGCACGAATGACTATTTTCATACAAGTAAAATTATAATAATAAAAGCCGCCAGCGCCAACCGATAATAGGCAAATACCCGCAGTGAATACTTCTCCAAAAACTTCATAAGAAAACGTATGGCTAGTAAACCAACGGCGGCGGATACGCACACGCCAACCACCAGCGCAAGAAACTGTCCGGACTGCAAACTGAGTATATCGCTATCAAACGCTTTTTTCAAACCGGCGCCGGCGACAATGGGAAGCGAGAGCAAAAAAGAAAAACGGGCCGCCGCCTTTCTGTCGAGACCAGCAACACGGGCAGCGATAATGGTGATACCGGAACGGGACGTGCCGGGTATAAGGGCGAGCGCCTGGGCTACACCGATAAAAAAAGCTGATTTTGGTGTCAAAACGTCAAGCGCGATCATTTTTTTGGCATCCCGATCAAAAAGCAAAAAACAAATGCCAATCAGAATCAACATGAGAACCACCACCCAACTGCTGCGGAAATAAAGATCAATGATGTCTTCAAAAAAATAACCGACAAGGGCGGCCGGAATCGTACCAAGCAGAATAAACCAGGCCAGACGACTCTGCGGATCCTGAAAACGTCGGGGGGTGAACAGGGTCGTGAACCAGGCCCGCAGAAGGTTGTAAACATCACTGCGAAAATACACAAGCAGCGCAAGCAGTGTCCCGACATGCAGCGCCACATCAAAAAAAAGATCCTGCTCGACGCGAAAACCAAAAACATTATGAAACAGCAGGAGGTGCCCCGAAGATGATATCGGAATAAACTCAGTCGCACCCTGCACAATGCCCAAAACAACACTTGAAAAAATTTCACTCATACATCAAAAATCTTCATTGGTTATCGGAAACAGCATTCTGCCGATGAAAACAGGCTCGCCTTCACCACGTATAATATCATCAAGTGTATGAAGACCGACACCCCGCTGCCTGTCCGCCTCCAGCATCATAACGCGTCCATTCTCGGAAATATTTCTGACGATGGCCGCGTGGGCATCACCATCGCCATCACCATCGCCGCCATCCGGATCAGGGCCGTCGCCAAAAAAGAAAATATCACCCGGCTGATAGTGCGCCAGTTTCTCGGCCGGAAGGAGTCTGCCGGAATGAGACAGCCACGTTTTTATATTTGCCACCGAATTATCAAACCGGCTGCTGCTGGGCGGATACTCATAGCCTTCCGCCAACAGAGCGTAATCTTCCTGCATTTCAGCCGCCAAAGGAACACCCAAACCTCCATAAATATGATGAATGAAGAAAGGGGTGGTCGGCAACCCAAGACGCTGCGGAATCTCGATAAGACCGCCGTCAGTCGGGTCATACCAAACATTGGAAAAGTCAGGCCCTTGAGACAACTGATCAATATTGTCGGTATCATTGCCATCAGCATCAAAGTCACGACTGTTCACCAAACCGTCACCATCCATGTCGACATCGGCACGGTTCGCAATGCCGTCACCATCCATGTCAAGAAAAGGAGTGTTCAAATCAAAAACCAAATTGTGCCCATCAAACCAAAACGTACCAAGAGAAGCGATCACCACACCAACCGCAACGACCGCTATGAGCGCGCGCTTACGTACCAGAGACCAGGACGCGAAAGAAATCAAAAGTAAAAAAAACAGTCCGGTAAAAACAAACTCCAGCGCAAAATTCACCGAAAACAACCACGGCCGCAATGCGGAAAAATTACTCAAACCATACAAACGACGGGAAAAAGGAAAAAACCACGACACCTCCGCCAAAATGGAATCAACCGCAAGATGACTAACAACGCCGATGAAAAATATCATCACGGCCATTTTGAAAACCGGCTTTTTCACAAACACGGCCGCCACAAAATACAAAACAACGAACACGGCAACGTAAATAAAAAAAGAATGGGTGATAAATTCGCGGTGCGGTGTACTCGCATCGACCAGGTAGTAATACAATAAATCGACATCAGGAAAAATACCGCCAATAAAACCGAGGAGCAACAAAATCCACTTCTGTCTGGGAGTGATTTTTCCTTTCCACCACATGCGGATGGACCGATCGGACAAAAGCGCGCCAAGGGGACCGTGTGCAAACAGCATAGTTATGAAAATAGTGAATTGTGAACTTCCTCCCAGCCACCGTCTCCGCCAATCTTGAAAAGATGGAGTGCCTCAACAAAGTCTTGATCAGAATACACCACTTCTTCCCTGACGTGAGCTCCACCGCGGCGGGCCGTATGACCGCGCCTATCAACAATCCGGGGAGTATGCGACCACTCCAGTCGCATTTCTCCCATCGGGCCCATAAAGTCAATAAACTCAAAAAAACCGGGTTGGTCGGCATATTCCTCTTTCCCCTGGTCATTCACCGCAAACTGCTCGAGGATATTATTTTTTACCTCTATCCAGCGATCGTGTGTCATCGGTTCAAATTCTCAATAGATTCTTATTCATTATGCTATTTTTCGTAAAAAAAATCAACCCCAACCATCACAAAACCCGCCCGCACCACGCAGCCTCACAGAATTCCACACCTATGCTTCCTGTTCGAAACTTTTCTGAATTTTTTTGACCCTGTTATCGACGGTCTGCAATCGTTTCTCAACTTCTTTCGCCAATCGCAAACCCTGTTCATATTTTTCCAACCCCTTTTCCAAATCAAGGGTATCACTCTCCAGTTCTTCGGCGATACTTTCGAGTTTGTGAAGTGATTCACGGAGTGTCATTTTTTTCTCTGACATAAAAAATTGTTAGATTAGAAATAAATATTTTTTCGCGCGCGCCAGATTCTGTCTATAGACAAAATCTATTCTTTCTGGTGACCGACATGGCCATTCTTAAAAATTTTTCTCACCCGGGACTGGACGGCACCGTGTTGAAACTCGGTCATAATTTCCTGTGAAATCCGCACTTCACGCGCAGATCGAATCACCTTCCCGGCGCTCGTGCGTGTTATGGAAAAACCGCGCCGCAAAGGAAACTTGGGATGCAAATACTCCAGATGCTTGTTCAGTGTATGGACATGTTCCTGAACAACTTCGTACTTGCCCTGAAAAGCGCGCACGGAACGCTTCCGCCAATCAGCCAGTGACGTCTGAAAAAATTCCAGCCGCCTGGCCAAAATCCGCACCGAAACAGCAATTCGATGTGAAAGTTCCTGGAAGTACACCAGTCGCTGATTCATGGCAAACCGCAAGCGATTAAGTATATGCCGCGCCTGCTGTTTGGCTTCCTCCGTATGCTTCTGCAGAAAAACGAGCATATCACGTTCCAAAACGCGCACATGTTCCAAAACTTCTCGCCTATCAGGAACCGCTATCTCAGCCGCATTGGAAGGAGTACTGGCGCGCACATCGGCGACAAAATCAACGAGGGTAACGTCACGCTCATGTCCAACGGCGCTGATAACCGGAATACGCGAAGCAAAGACCGCCCGACACACCGCCTCGCTATTAAACGATTGCAAATCTTCCAGGCTGCCGCCACCGCGCGTGAGAATGATCACATCAACAGGCTGATACCTGTTAAACCAATCAAGGACTTCCGTAATCTGCAACGGCGAACGCTCACCCTGAACCTGCACATGATAAAAATAAATCGTCAGCTGTGACCAGCGATTTTTGAGAATACGCAAAACATCGGTATACGCAGCTGCATCTTCGGAAGTGATAAGGCCAATGGTTTCCGGAATCCGGAGCGGCTGTTTCTTAAACTGCTCGTCAAACAAACCCTCAGCGGCAAGTTTCCGCTTGGTCAGCTCAAAAGCGCGGCGCAAAGCACCTTCACCTACCAACTGAACATTCTTGACTCTAAAGGTGTAGCGACCAAACGGAACATACACACCAGGCGAACCAACAGCTATGATTTCCATGCCGTCCGTAATCGGCTCACTTAATTGATACACACTCAAAAAACACGACAGCTTACTCTCCTCATCCTTGAGATCAAACGTCACCCAACGATTCTGAATAACCTTATACCCACTCACCTCGCCCCGAACACGATACAAATCCTGACTCAGAATCTCATCAACAAAACGGTTAAACTCGGCTACAGAGTAAACGCGTTCACTTCCAAAATCATTTGGCGTAAGAATATCCACGTCTAAGGATTTACAAATTTTATGGAAACTATCTTGATATCGGCAAGCGGATGATTATTGGCATCAGTCTGAGCCTGGGAAATGGCATCAACCACGTCCATACCCGCGGTGACTTCGCCAAAAACCGTATGCTTGCCGTCAAGCCACGGCGTCGCCTCAGCCGTGACAATAAAAAACTGGCTGCCGTTGGTATCAGGACCGCTGTTGGCCATGGCCACGGCACCGCGCACCACCTTGTGATTATTAAACTCATCAGCAAACGCATACCCGGGATCACCAGTCCCATGCACCGGCCAATTATCTGGCTGGCTCTTGGTCAGCGGATCACCGGTCTGAATCATGAAATCAGGGATCACACGATGCCAAAGTATACCGTCGTAAAAACCCGACTGGGCGAGTTTTACAAAATTCTTAACCGTATTGGGCGCATCCTGATCAAAAAAGGCAACCGATATATCCCCCTGGCTGGTTTTGATAATGGCTTTGGTGGCATTGGTGTTGCTGCTAAGTGAAGGACTGGAAGCATTATTCATGGTTGAAGCGTTAGTGTTAGAGAAAATTCTGGAGCTATTCCTCGACCCGCAGCCGGAAAAAGAAAAAACGGCGACAGAAAGAAAAAAAATAAGTGAAAATGTTTTCATATCTCTTATAAGTGAAGAAGTGAAGATTTATATCGCTCAGGATGAAACGGCTTGAGGCGAACCATACGCACCGATAACCCCCGCATCATCAACGCTTCGCCGAGCGTGCCTACAAACGCCTTCTGATCATACCCTAAACAAATAACGTCAGGACGAACCTGTTCGATGACGGCATACTTATCGCCCGGATTTCCGAGCAATGCCTCATCCACCTCCGGCTGCCGGGCAACTTCACGCAACCGATTCTGCTGGCTCAAACGGGGTTTACGCCCCTTCACCCGTTCAACCGTCACATCAAGGGCAACCACCACATACAACCTGTCTCCATATTTTTTCGCCTCACGAAAAAGGCATTGGTGTCCCTGATGAATGCCGTCAAACGTACCAAACACCAAAACCTTCTTCATAGTTTGAAAAACATATCACGGACATCAAACTCCTCCCATTCCTGTGTTGTCTGATTAAAACGATAACCACGGATATAGCTGGTGATGGCCTTCTCGGAAAACAACCAATCATCAGCACGCGAGGTATCGAGCGGATCCTCGACCTCAGCCACCCGCGTATACCGCTCAAAACGGGTACGCCCCTTTTTCCCCCGCAATTCGACAACTTCCTTCAGCACACCTTCATCTTCCGGCGTTACTTCCGGTCCCTTATGTTCGATAACCTCATAATTCTGTTTAAGATGGGCCAAAACCTTTGCCCAGCGATCGTCATGCATACCAATAATTTTAGAATCAAGTACCGCTATTATACCAACTTTCGCAAAAAAGGCCAGTCGTGAGCCAGCCACCACCACCGGCAAAAAACTTGAAAAAATACACAAAAAAAAGTATAATAAAGAAACTATTTCCAACACCAAAACCGTTTATGACCGAAAAAATACCGGCGATTCGAGATCTCTACCAAAAATACATTCTCTTCCAACCATTAAAACACCACAACAGAAACGGTGAGACCATTACGGTCAACGATATTGTCAGTAAGGCTTCCTTTTTTTACGAAAAAATCCGCAGCGCCCTTGATTACAGCGAGGAACACCTGCTCCGCAAAAACGCCATATCCCGCATACTGTCCAGGCGGCTCTTCTTCCAGAAAAAAACCAAAGAAGTCGCCGAAAGTTTGATTTTGGAGCTCATCCGAGCGCGTTACCTCCCCAACAAAACCCTGCCCGAATCCCTCATCGGTGAAGTGGCAAAAATCATCGAAAAATATCATCGGCTCCTGAATACCATTGAAAAACAGCACAGCGCGCGCGAAAGACAACGCCGCCTGAAATGGGTGATGGGTATAGCGGCCAGTGAGATCGAAGCAGAACTTGCCAGCCCCCACAAAGAAGAAGCCATAGCTGACCACATGTATGAAATTTTCCTGCGCAACTATCCCCGCGACCTTCCGAAAGATTCACGCGATCCCTTTTATGTCATGCTGTACACAGCCATTCAGATGTCACTTTTGAAGGCGGACAAATCCCTGATAACATACCGGCTGTTTCTGAAAAACTTTCCCGAATGGAAAACGGCCAAAACCGATTACATCAACCATGTCGCCAAAAACATCGGCCCTATCATCGAGACCTTCGATACCTACTTTAAACATAAAAAAACCGAAGAGCTGACGCGCTGGGCCAAAAAATACACGATTATATTCATAATACTGCGCGACTTGCTTGAAAAGCACGGTGAAGATTTTGCTGATCTCCTCAACAGCAAAGACAGGGTGGAAAAAGAAATTAAAAAAGTATACGACGAAAGACTGACGACGGTGAGGAAAAAAATCAGACGCGGCGCCGTACGCAGCATCATTTACATCTTCTTCACCAAAATGCTCGTGGCGCTCCTGCTCGAGATTCCTTATGATCGCTATGTGCATGACGAAATCAACATGCTCCCCCTGCAGATCAACATCGGTTTCCCGCCGTTGCTGATGTTATTCATGGGCATTACGATTCGGTTTCCCAAAAAAGAAAACCTTGAAAAAATCAAAAGCACGCTCCTTAATATTATCTATGACGATAAAATCAGCCTCCTGCCCCCGAAGAAAGACAGAAAGCAGGGCGTTGTCTTCTTCTTACTCCAGATACTGTACCTGCTGTCGTATGGCGTATCATATGGTCTCATTATATACGGCCTGTGGTACCTCGGCTTTAACATGTTCAGCGGTTTCTTATTCGTGCTCTTCCTCAGTTTAGCCAGTTTCCTGGGCTTCCGTCTGCGCCAGGCGGTGAAAGAAATAAGT